>NZ_JAMYMD010000010.1:0-195765 GCF_040318335.1 Mesorhizobium sp. M1182 | reverse complement strand
CCGTATTCGATGCTGTCGTCATGGTGCTGATCTGGCATGAATGGAAGGTCGTGCGGCAGCACAAGCCGGCATGACAGCGAAGTTTGCACGTCAGCCGCTCCGATTTTCAATCCACCTCACTGGGCGACGCCTTGTCCTGCCAGCTCGTCGATAATCGGGCAATCCGGCCGCTCGTCGCCGTGGCAGTGACTGACCAATTGGTGAAGCAAGCCGCGCAATCCGACCAGTTCGGCGATCTTCCTGTCGACCTCGACCAGCTTGGCTTTCGCGATCGCCTTCACGTCGGCGCTGTCACGTTCCCTGTCCTGGTACAGCGACAGCAGCTGGCGGCATTCGTCGACCGAAAACCCCAGGCTTCGCGAGCGCTGCAGGAAGCGCAGCCGGTGAATATCGGCCGTCGAGTAATCACGATAGCCATTGTCCGTCCGGGCCGGGTGCAAGAGCCCGATATCCTCGTAGTAACGGATCGTCTTGGCCGGCAAGCCGGATTTTTCGGATGCGACGCCGATGTTCATGGCGGAAATCTCCTTTGTCGGAGGAAATAGACCTTCCAGTAGATGGAAGGTCAACATGATGTGGCGATTTTGGATGCCTGACGCAACCGCCCGCCCGCTCCAACCGTTTGCCTGCCAGTACATACTGAACCTTCGGGAAGAAATCGGTCCTCGGAAACGTTTTTACCGAACAGTGCTCAAAACCCGGTGTTCGACACCGGGTGCCGATGAGCAAAGACCCTCCGGCGCTGGCTCGACGCAACACCGTGCAGACGCCGAGGAGACAGAACATGCCCGTCAAGGCCTATATCAACCGGATCGCGACAGCGGCACCGGAGCACGAGGTTCATGAATTCTACCTGCGTTTCGCGGCCTCCATGCTCGCGGCCGATCGCCGGAGGATCTTCGAACGCATGGCCGATCTTGCCGGCATCGAGCACCGCTATTCCTGCTTTGCGCCGGCGTCCGACCCCGAGGGACCGTCCGCCGACCTGGCCGGAACCTTCATCCGGGGCGCGTTTCCCGGAACGGCGGCGAGAATGGCGATGTTCGACGATGCCGCACCTGTTCTGGCGCAAAAGGGCATCGACGGATTGCAGCTTGGCGACGACGCTTCCCGCATCACCCATCTGATCGTCACCACCTGCACCGGCTTTTCGGCGCCGGGCATCGATCTCGAGCTGGTTGCGCGTTGCGGGCTGCCGAACGGGATCGAACGCACGATGATCGGGTTCATGGGTTGCTATGCGGCGATCAACGGCCTCAAGCTGGCCCGCCACATCGTCCGCTCCGACCCGCAGTCCAAGGTCCTGCTGGTCAATATCGAGCTCTGCACGATGCATCTGCGACAGACCACCGAACTGGAAAAACTGCTGTCGTTCTGCCTTTGGGGCGACGGCTGCGCGGCTGCGCTCATCACTGCCGAGCCGGCCGGCATCGAGCTCGATAGCTTTCACTGTCTGGTGGCGAGGGAACGGCGGGACCTGATGCGCTGGAACATTCGCGACCACGGCTTCGAAATGGTTCTTTCCGGCCAGGTGCCGGCAGCGATTCATGAAGCGTTGCGGAACAGCCAGGCCGCCGTCCTCGGAGGCCGATCGGCGAAAGACATCGACCTTTGGGCCGTGCATCCGGGTGGACGTTCGGTGCTCGACGCCGTCGAAAGGGCCCTGGAACTGGAGCCCACCGCGCTGGAACCATCGCGCGAGGTGTTGCGCCAGTATGGGAACATGTCGTCGGCGACCGTCATGTTCGTGATGAAGGAGATGCTGAAGGCGCCACCCGGCCTGCTCGGTTGCGGCATGTCGTTCGGACCCGGGCTGACGGCCGAAACCATGCTCTTTCGAACGGTGTCATGAGCGGCCTGGAGCACCGGCAGCTTGCGCCGGAAATCCTCGACGGACTTGCGGCCGACGATCCGCGAGCGCTGGCCGCGCGCCGCGACCTTCGGCGCATCAATATGCTGATGTTTCAGGTGCCGATCATGACGTCGTTGCTCAGGAGGTTTGTGCCAAAGCCGCCACGCCGCATTCTGGAGATCGGCGCCGGCGATGGCTCCTTCATGCTGACGGTGGCGCGGCGCATGACCAGGCATTGGCCCGGGGTCGAACTGGTGATGCTCGACCGCGTCGGCCTCCTCACCGCGCAATTGCGCGGCGATTTTGACCGGCTGGGATGGAGGGCGGAAGGCGTCACCGCCGATGTCTTCGACTGGGCAGGAAAGATCGAGGGCGCGCGGTTCGACGCCGTCACCGTCAATCTGTTTCTGCATCATCTCGACGATGCGCAACTCGTGCGTCTATTTTCGCTGATCGGGCCGAAAGCCCCGTTGCTCATTGCGACAGAGCCGCTGCGGGCGAAATTGCCGCTGGCCGCGACCCGTCTTCTGCCGGCAATCGGCGCCAACGACGTCACACGAAACGACGCGGCGCAAAGCGTGCGTGCCGGCTTTCGCGGCAGCGAGCTTTCCGGTCTCTGGCTTGAGGCCAACGGCAAACCGGTCGAGGAACGACGCGCCGGCCTGTTTTCCCACATTTTCGTCGGCGCCAGCGCCGGCAACGACCCATGACGCGATTGTCGACCCATGACGCGATCGTCATTGGTGCCGGCCCGGCGGGCACCTCCGTCGCGCTCACGCTGGCCCGGCGCGGATGGGCCGTGGCAATTGTGGAAAAGAGTGCGTTTCCACGCCGCAAGGTCTGCGGCGAATATATCTCGGCAAGCAATCTTGCGCTTCTCGACCGGCTTGAGATCGGCGATGCCTGGCGTACCAATGCCGGCCCCGAAATCCGCCGCGTCGGCTTGTTTTCCGGCGAGACCTGCGTCGAGGCGGCAATGCCACGTGCAGGAGCTGGGCCTCGTGGGAAAGACAGCTTCGGCCGGGCGCTCGGCCGGGACATTCTCGATTCTCTGCTTTTGCAAGCGGCGCGATCGGCGGGTGTCGAAATCTTTCAACCCTGCCGCGCCGTCGCCATCGAGCGGGATCGCGAGATGCAACGGGTGCGAATTCAAGCCGGGGATGAAGCGGCGATATTGCGAGCGCCGGTGATTGTCGCCGCACACGGCTCGTGGGAACCGGGACCATTGCCCAGCCAGCTCGCAAAGGCCAATCGCCCGTCGGACCTGCTCGGCTTCAAGGCGCATTTCACCGGGTCGTCCCTGCCGCCGGATTTGATGCCTCTGCTGGCCTTCCCCGGCGGCTATGGCGGCATGGTTTCGGCGGATCATGGCCGGTTGTCGATCTCGTGCTGCATCCGGCGCGATATGCTCGCGCGGCTGCGTAAACAATATGGCCCCAAACAACGGAGCCACGTGTCGGCCGCCGATGCGGTCTCGCGCCATCTCGTGGACTCGTGCCGAGGCGTCAGGAACGCCCTGGAACCGGCTCTCCTCGACGGTTCGTGGCTTGCCGCAGGTCCGATCCGGCCGGGAATTCGCTCGTGCTACGAAGAGGACATCTTCCGCGTCGGCAATGCAGCTGGAGAGTCTCATCCTGTCATCGCCGAGGGCATCTCGATGGCGCTTCAGTCCGGCTGGCTGCTGGCTTGCGAACTCGCATGCGCGCCAAGTGGCCGGGCAGGGCGCGAGGCTGCCGCCACACGCTACGGGGCGGCCTGGAAAAGACTGTTCTCGACACGGGTCTACGCCGCCGCGGCCGTTGCCGGAATTGCCCTTCGCCCCGGCAGCGCCACCTTGATGGCAGCGATCGTCCGGAATTTCCCGCAGACACTGACGCTGGGCGCGCAACTGAGCGGCAAGACCAAGCCGGTTCCCGGCTTCGTCTAGGCGACATAGCGGTCCCATGAGCCGTAGTGCTCCTTGCTTCGGAGCCCGCGAGGCAGGCTGAGGCCGATCACAACTAGCCCTGCAACGGCATTGTTCAATGTCGAACCTCTGGTCGCGCCGTCGAGCAGCCAGGGCGCTGCGATCAGCCATAACCCGAACGGCAGGTTGAGGAAACGCAACGGCCGTGCCACCTCGGCCATGGCGCAGACCGCGATCGTGATGATCATGGCGCCCGAGAGGTGATCGCTGTTTGCAATGGCGCCGGCCGTGCCGAAGACCAGCCGCGAGATCATCAGCCAACCGCCGACGATACAGCATGCGACCAGCGTCCATGGAAACGTGACACCGCGAATGGCTGCGGCGGACTGTGCGGCAAGCGCGGCGGAAAAGCCGGGATCGTTCTTGTCCGCCTCGCCGTTCGGCTCCGGCCCGCCTTGGAAAAAGGTGCGCCAGAACGGACGGTCTGCCCGCACGCTGCGCAGCATGTACTGGCCCATGGCGACCACCTCGTCCAGCGTCAGCGGGATCATGACCAGCATGGCCGCCGCCGCGATGAGGCACAGTGTGCAATAGGTGCCGATCATGATCGGCTGGATGATGATGAAGAAGATCGAGACGCCGCCGAGCGGCACCACCAGGATGAAGAAGAAGGTCACCATCCAGGGCATGGTGCGCCAGCGGGTCGCCGTGCCCATCGCGCCCATCAGGGTTTCGATCATATAGGCCACGGCGCCAAGCCCGGCATCAGCGACTGGCCAGGCTCGAGAAACGTCGGATGTGATGATGAATTCCGTGCCGTTCCTGCCGTCTCCGCCGGGGAAGAACGGCTCCCAGACAGCACCCACATGGCCGAGCTGGTAGGCAGTGAGATAGCGGGCGATAAGGAAACCGAAGAAACCGAGCGCGATGATCGGCAGGCGCTGCAGCCAGGATGACGGCGAGTAGGTCCAGCCGGGCGGAACGGTGCTCTCGTCCATCATCCCTTCGTGGCTCATGCCCGGCATCATCGGGACGAGCACCGAGAAAGTGATGGCCAGCGCGCCGACGATCGTGTCGTTCATGGTGGCGGCGGCGCTCGGCGTCCAGAAGAACAGCGGCGCGAACAGCAGCCATAGGCCGGCGATCGTCGTGCCCCATTGCGCCCAGGAAAAACGCGGCGACAGTGCGAGCCCGCCAAACAGCATCAGCAGCAAGCCCGAGACAATGTCGCTCCAGCCGGTGAGCGCGTTGCGCAGCACCGGTTCCCACAGTCCACGCTCTTGCGTGACGTCACGCACAGTGCCAGCCGCCGGATCGAACAGCGCGAACTGAAGCGGGCTGGTGAGGAGCCACACGCCAAGCGTGATGACCAGGAAATGAGCCCAGAGCATCTGCTTGCCCATCCCCGCCATCTCGGCCATGTGTCCGGGTTTCATCTTGTCGTGTTTGGCCTCGAACGCCTTGTCTTTCTCTCGCGCTTTTGTTCCGCTGCCGGCCACCTTGGCGGCGTTGAGCTTGTTGGCCCGATACCAGCCGGCGGGATCTGCCTTGAGCGCGTCGACGATCCGCGGCAACGTCTCGCGCAGGGAATGCCGGGGCTGCCAGCCGAGGACATTGCGGGCACGGCTGATATCGATCGCGTAGTGGTCGTCGGCGATATCGACCATCCAGGGACGAACGAATGATTCTTCGCCCAGCACGTCCTGTTGGACCCAGGCACCCGCCTTGGCGAGCGCCTTCGGCACCTCCCGTGTCTCCCAGTTCTCGCCACGGATCAACCGACCAATCTCGGCTTGAAGTTCGCCGTAGCCCATGACCTCAGGCTCGCCGAGAAGCAGCGCCAGCTCCGTGGGAAGTTTCTTGCGCCGATCTATAAGGCGCGCCACCGCCTCGATGAGGTCTTCCAGATGCAGGAACGACTGCCCGGTGCGCAGGTCACCCGGATATACATGCCCGGTCGGATCCTCTTCGTAGATACGCGCAATCTGATTGGCGAGGAATGCGTTACGGCCAAGATCATCATAGACGCCGGCCGGCCTGGCATAGACGACAGGGATCGCCCCGTGCTGCTCATGGATCAGGCGCTCGGTCTCGATCTTCGAGGTGCGGTAGGGTAGGTTCGATTCGAGCGGCCAATCCTCATCGATGATGTCGCCTGGTCGGCCAGCCTTGTGCGCCAGCATCGAACTCATGAAGACAAACTGCTCGACCTCAAATTGTTTCAGGGCGCGCAGGAGCTTCTCGGTGCCGCCAACCGTAATCTTTTCGTAGAGCGGGTTCCGTTCGCCTGTGAGATCGAAATAGGCCGCAAGATGGATCACCGAGGCGAGGCGGGCGCCATAGGCCGTCCGCACGCGCGCCAAGCCGGCTGCCACGGCGTCCTCCGATGTCAGGTCGATGCAGACGCACTCCGCGGCCGGCGGCGGCTGACGCGTCGCCGCCCGGTCGAGGCCGACGAGAGCAAACCGGTCGGCGAAGCTGTTGACCAGAGCCGAGCCGATGAAGCCGGTGCTACCGGTAACAATAACCGTGTCTTTGCGCTTCGCCATCCAGACCTCATAGCCGGCGATTTGCCACTCCTGAGAGGGCCGAAGGCGACAGACGTTAAGAGCCGAAGGGCCGGACCAGTTCCGACGCCGACCCGATGACGCTGCTGCTTCCGGTGACGCCTACAACTTTCCGTCCTTTTTGCTCTTTTGACCCCGACTGCCTATGCCGTCAGGTTCGCAAATATTTGACCAGCGCCGCGATCGCGAGCACGAGGGTGACAAGCACCAGGACCCAAATGAGCGCCATGCCGCCCATCATCCACATTGAACCGTCCATCATCATTACAATCATCCCTCCCGCCGCCGCTGCCACCGGCGATTGCGAGGGGAACTAGTTCGCCATGTACGCCCGTCAAGGCGAACTCGATCAGCCCACGAAGGCGGTGGCTTGCCGGTCAATCAGGGCATGTTCAATGCTATCGACGAACGAGTTCATAGTAGGCTTCGGCCAAAACATGCTGGCCGTGCGGTAACTCGGGAACGGCAGGGCTTTGATCCAGTGCCTCCAGCGCTCGCAGCAAATGCTCCGCGACATCTGATCTGCCTTGCCGATATGCCTCTCTGAACAGGGCCAGTAGCTGCCTTTCGAAATTCATGGTTCGGTCCGCCATTGGACGATCTCCGGAAGTTGGCAATGAGCCTAACCGTTCCAGCCACCGGAAGGTCAAGCGCTCCTTTCAAGAAGCTAGAACAGGTTGAGAGCGCTTGTTGAACCGCATCCGAGGCGTCGCCCGGCTCTACTCTCCACCGCCGCAGCCGTCGGAGAGATCCCAGACGTCGACGACCTGCTTGCCGGTGAAACCGTGCTCGCGGATCAGGAACTTCGCCAGCCCGCCATACACTTTCCAGCGCCAGCATTGACAGCAGCATGGGCCTTTCTCGTTGGAATTGGCCATCGCGTAGTCGTAGGCCTGCTGCTCATCGCCGGAGAGCTTCACATCGTAGTAAGGAATCAATTTTTGGGCGATGCCAGCCGGAATGTCGTATGGATCGACGGGTATCATGGCGATATCGCGATACTTGGTCAGCCCATTCAACTGCTCGATGTAGCGCTTCATTTCCATCGGGCTGCAACATGAGCCCTTGATCCGCGACGTGCTTGGCATGGTTGCGATCGACTCCGTGAATTTGGCCGAACACGTGCTGTTGCCATTTTCGCTGAGGTCTTTGAAGCGACCCGCCATACCGGGGTCCTCCGCAGCGATTGCCAAATCCGGTTCGTTGACAAAGCCGGCAACCATCGCGGCGCCGAAAACACCGCCGAAAACAACCATTCGTCTGTTTGGGGACATTGTCCGGACCATGACTAATTCCTTTCCCGGTCTTCAGCCGATGCGCGTGAATATTGGAAACTGTTCGAGCAGCCAGAACGAGAATGTCGACATCCGTCCGGTGACCATGGCGAGCCCCATGACGACCATGATACCCCCGGCGGCGAACTGCAACATCGAGCCGGTCCGGCGCATCGCCTTCAGCCGCCGCGCCAGACTGTCGGTGAACAGAGCGGCAAGCAAGAAGGGAAGGCCGAGGCCGAGCGAATAGACGGCGAGCAGCGTCACGCCTTCGGCGACGGTGGCCGACGCGGCGCCGACGGTCAGGATGGCGCCGAGGATCGGGCCTATGCACGGGGTCCAGCCGAAGGCGAAGGCGAGGCCGAGAACATAGGCCGACGTCGCCTTGCCACCGGGCATATCGGCATGAAATCTCGCTTCGCGCATCATCCAGGATGGGCGAAGCAGACCGGTGAGGAACAGGCCGAACAGGATGACGATCGCACCGCCGGCAAGGTTGAGCTCGATGCGGTGGCGGAGCAGCAATCGGCCGAGCGCCGTGGCGCTGGCGCCTAGCACGATGAAGACGGTCGAGAACCCGAGCACGAAACAGAGGCTCAAAGCGGCCGCCGACAGGCGCGCCGACCCGCCCATCGGCGTCCTGCCGGCGACATACGACACATAGCCCGGCACCAGCGGCAGCACGCAAGGAGAGAGAAACGAGACGATGCCGGCCACGAAGGCGGTCAGCACGCCGATGTTGGAGAGTTCGGGCATCGGTCAATTGTTCCCGCTTGCCGGCGTCACTTCTTCAGGGCCCTTGCCTGCCCGATCAATTTCTTCATCGAAGCAAGATCGGTCGCGCCTTGAAAAATCTGGTCGCCGACGACGAAAGTCGGCGTTCCGGCGATTTTCAGCGCCTGAGCCAGTTTCGCATTTTGGTCAATTGCCGCTTGGATGCCCGGATGCTGCATATCGGTCTTCAAGCGAGGGACGTCGAGGCCGACCTCGGCCGCGATCCTGAGAACGATCGTCTCGTTCACCCGGCTCTTGGCGTCATACAGGGCCTTGTGGAACTCCGCATATTTGCCCTGCATCTGAGCCGCGAGCGCTGCCTTGGCCGCAAATACGGAATCAGGGCCGAGGATGGGGAATTCCTTGTAGACGATGCGCAACTGCGGGTCGTTGGCCGCGGCTTGCGCCATGATCGGCGCCACTTGGCGGCAATAAGGGCAATTATAGTCGAAGAATTCGGCCATGGTGACGTTGCCTTGCGCATTGCCGCCGACGGGGCTTTGCTTGTCGCGGAAAATGTCGTCCGCGCGCGACACCAGAACCGCCTTTACCTGGGCCGCCTCGGCCTCGCGCTGGCGCTGATCCAGGCTTTGCAGCGCCTGCACCAGGACTTCGGGATGGGCGAGGATATAGTCGTGGATGCGCTGGTCGATTTGGTCCTGGGACATTCCGCCAGCCGCCATCGCCGATCGCCCGGCGCCCTGAAGGCCCGGATTTAGCAGGAACCATCCGGTCACGGCGGCAAGCAGCAGGGCGCGGACAAGCCAGCTCCCATATCGGTTTGCCTGTTTTACGCTGATCGTCATATGCATCTCTCCTTGTTCTCCGTCGAGGCGCCCGGTCGGCATGCCGCCGGCGAAATTGCGCGTCAAAAGAAGTTCTTCAATTTTGCCAGCCAGCCTTCGTCCGGCTCCCCACCCGTTTCCTGTTCATGGTGCGGACGCTCGACGCCGTTGGTGAGCGCGTTGACGAAGGTGACAAGATTGACCGGCGCGAAATCCAGGCCGTGAAAATTGGCGCGCCACCGGCCTTCCTTGTCGATGACATGAGTGACGATGCCGTGCGCCTGAATGCCGTCATCTGTCTTGCTGAATCTGTGGCCGAAGGCTTCCGCCAGCTTGCGGGTCGCGTCCTCCGGCTGATCGGGTGTCGTGGTCAGGAACAACCAATTGACCGGATCGAGCCCGTGCGCCGGCCCGTAGCTGCGCAGCACGTCCGGCGTGTCCCGCGTCGGGTCAGTGGTGATAGTCACGAAGGTGACCTGGTCCTTCATCGGCGTGGCGTTCACCATCGCCTGGATCTCGGCGATCTTCTCGGCGTGGAGCGGGCATACGTCCGTGCACGACGTGTAGACGAAGTGGAGGACGACGACCTTGCCATGCAACTCGGTCGGCCGCACGATACGCCCCTCAGCGGTGCGCAGGGTGAAATCGGGTATCGGCTTATCAATCGGCTGGAAATACTTCTCGTCGCCCTTGAGCATGGCGTCGACTTCATCGAGCGAATGCGCCTGCGCGCCGTGAAAAAGGCCGAGGATCAGCGCCGCCAGTGCGATCAGGCCGCACAGCAAGCGCGTGCCCAAAGTCGGCGAGAGCGCTTGCCGCTCGTTTTGGGTCTGGATAGGCATCAACCGCTGCCTTTCGTGGTGCCTTCCCCATCCGCTTTTGGGGCAGCGTTTTCCGTTTGGCAGGTGCGGCCTGTCATCCGGTTCATGCACAGGCCGAGCGCGCACATGGCCACGCAAGGCAGGACGCTGAGCAGCAGTGGCGCAATGCCCGCGGCGACCAGCCATGTCCAGTTGAAGGCGAGGCCGGCGACGGCAATGACCGTGCCGGCAGCGATTAGTCCGCGCCGGTCACCGAGATAGTGGCGGATGGCGTGAAGAATGCTGCGGCCAAGCGAAGCCTGCGAGGTTTCGGGCGATTCTGTTGTGGTCATGTCTTTTCCTTTCTCAGTTGGCCCCGAAATGGCTGCGGATGAACGCCATCATTTCGGGTGAATCCCATTCGGCTGGGCCGATCAGCCGGCCGATTTCCTTGCCCTCGCGGTCGATCAGCAATGTCATGGGAAGGCCGAGGGCGCCGAGCGTGAACATCGCCTTGCCCGTTGTGTCGATGTTGAGGGCGAGATGCTCGACGCCGATCTCGGCGAAGAACTTTTTCACGATGTCCGGACCGCCGCGATCCATCGACAGCGCGATGACCTCGAAGTCCGGTCCGCCGAGCTTGGCTTGCAACCGGTCGAGCGTCGGCATTTCCTTGCGGCAGGGAGCGCACCATGTCGCCCAGATGTTGAGCAGCAGGACCTTGCCGTGGAAATCCGCAAGCGTTTTCGGTTGACCGTCGGCGTCCTCAAAGCTGATTTCCGGCACGGGGACGGGAGCCTCATGAATGGCGAAGTCCTGCGGCGGCTCGACGGCCGATGCGGGCTGCGCCATCGTGAGCAAGGCGCCGAAGAGCGCGAGAGTGAGCATCTTCACGGTTGCCGCTCCTTCGCCTCGGCCCTCAGGCGCTCGACGAGCGGCATGATCGTTTTCTCAAGAGCCTCTTCCGTCACCGCGCCAATGTGCTTGTAGACAATGCGGCCGTCGGCGCTCACGACAAAAGTTTCCGGTATGCCGTAGACGCCCCAATCGATGGAGACGCGGCCGTTCAGATCCGCGCCGGTACGCGTATAAGGATCGCCCATCGTGTCGAGCCATTGTGCGGCATCATCGGGCCTGTCCTTGTAGTTGAGCCCATGCAGCGGCACCGTCTTGCTCGCCGCCAGTTGTATGAACACAGGATGTTCCTCGCGGCAGGCCAAGCACCAGGATGCGAAGACGTTGACCAGCGAAACGTCGCCCCGCAGGTCACCGCTCGACAAACCAAACGTGCGACCCTGGACCGGCGGCAGGCTGAATTGGGGCACCGGCTTGCCGATCAGCACCGATGGAATGTCGGATGCATTGCGCGTGAGCCCCCAGGCGAGCAACACGGCCAGCCCGACGAAAATCATCACGGGCAGGACGACCAGTAATCGTCGAAGCAAGGCGCGCCGAATGGCTGCCGGTCCCGCATCGGATTGAACGTCACCGCTGGTCATGATGCACCCGGCCGATTGTGGTCCGACGACCCGTCAGCACGTATCTTGCGAGTGCCGCGACGGCGAGCACCAGAACCAGCAGCACGAGGAAACCGGCAACGGACAGGAAGGTCATCGCAAGCCAGGTTCTGGCCGGACAATCGGAAATGTCGGTCAACATCGCGGTGCCTTTCACTCCGTCGCGTAGACGGTCGGCGCCTTGCCGTCCTTGGTGAAAGCATAGATCGTCCAGGTCCCGTCTTTCTCGCCGCCCATGCCGGGCGCGCCCGTCGGCATGCCGGCCAGCGTGATGCCTGTGATTGCTGGCCTTTCGGTCAAAAGCTTCTTGACGATCTCGACCGGCACTAGGCCGTCGACGACATAGCCGTCGACCATCAGCGTATGGCAGCCTTGCAGGTCGGCCGGCACGCCGGCATCGCCGCTAATCTGCGAGAGGTTGTTGACCGGCTTGATCTCGACCTTGAAGCCATTGTGCTCCAAATAGTTAGCATAGGATTCACAGCAGCTGCATTGCGGGTTCTTGTACATCACCGCTTCGATCGTCGCGGCGACGGCCGGAAGGGGCATGGCGATCGCGACGGCGAAGGCCGCAAGCGAGTAGGTCAGTTTCATGGCAGTCTCCTCGAGTTCCAGAAATTCATCGCCGGCCGTCACTGCGTCGCGTAGACGGTCGGCGCCTTGCCGTCCTTGGTGAAGGCGTAGACCTTCCAGGTCTCGGTCTTCTCGCCGCCCATTCCCGGCGAGCCCATCGGCATGCCGGCCATGGCGATGCCGGTGATTTGGGGCTGTTCCGTCAGCATCTTCTTGACCAAGTCGACCGGCACGAAGCCGTCGACCACGTAGTCGCCGATCACCACCGAATGGCAGCCTTGCAATTGCGCGGGAACGCCGAGCCCAGCGCTTATCTGGCTGAGGTCGTTGGTCGGCTTGAGCTCGACCTTGAAGCCGTTCTGTTCGAGATAGGCGGCGTAGGTCTCGCAGCAGCTGCAGCTCGGGTTCTTGTACATCACCGCCTGGATCGTTGCGGCGAATGCAGGCATCGGCATTGCGATTGCGACCGCGAGAGCGGCGATTGAGTAGGGCAGTTTCATTTGCAGTTCTCCTTGGGTGATTGGGTGGCGAAAAAATCAGGTCACGCGGAAGACGGTCATCAGACCCGCCATCTGGTGGTCGGCGACATGGCAGTGCAGCATCCAGTCGCCCGGATTGTCGGCGACGAAGGCGCATTCGATCACATCCTTGGGGGCGAGCAGCACCGTGTCCTGCCATTGGCGGTGCGGCACCGGCGAACCGTTGCGCGAGATGACCGACAGGCTGAAGCCGTGGACATGCATCGGGTGCCACCAGGCGGTTTCGTTGCGCATGGTGAGATGGCAGGTCACACCGCGTTTCAGCGTGAACTGCGGCGCCATGCCGGCATGGCCGTCGCCGGTCATCGACATGCCGTTGATCGCCCAGGCCGCACCGCCGTTCATGCCCATCATCCCCATGCCCATCATGCCGCCGACGCCCTTGAGCTTGCCGCCGCCCATCATGCCGCCCTGCAGCACGATCTCCTGGCGCTCGGCGCCAGCGAGGTCGGGCTGGGGCAAGGGATTGCGCGGCAGGCCGACAGGCGTGTCGAGCGGATGGGTTCTCAGCGGCGGCGCTGCGTCATAGGCCAGCGTGGTCAGCGTATAGGCGAGGCCGTCGTAGAAATCGTCGATCACCGCGTGGCGGCTGCCGGGGTGGCCCTGCATGTCGAGCACGATATCGATGCGCATGGCGGGCGCCAGCACCAGGCGACCGCCCTCCGGTTCATGCGGATCGCAGGGCTGGCCGTCGATGGCGACGACGACCGGACGGTGGCCTTCGAAGCGCAGCGCCATCATGCGGGCAAGCGAGGCATTGGCGAGCCGCAGCCTGACGCGCTCGCCGGCCTTCACGCTCCGATCGCCTGGCCCCGTGCCGTTGACGGTGACGACATTGCCGACGCGGCCCGACATCGACGCATCCATGGCACTGCCGAAGCCGCCGGCGATCTGCCCATCGGCCGCAAGCCGCCAGTCCTGCAGCAGCCACAGAATGTCACGGTCGACGGCGACCGGCTCGACCTCCTCGACGACCAGCGCGCCGGCAAGGCCACGGCCGAGCTGGACCAGGCTGTCGGCGTGCGGGTGATACCAGAAGGTGCCGGCATCGGGCGGGGTGAATTCATAGATGAAACTTTGCCCCGGCCCGATCGGCTTTTGGGTCAGGCCCGGCACGCCGTCCATTGCGTTTGCCAAGCGAATGCCGTGCCAGTGGACGGTCGTATCCTCGTCGAGACCGTTCTCGACAGTGATGCGGACCGGCTGGCCTTGCCGCAGGCGCAGCGTCGGGCCGGGAATTGTGCCGTCATAGGCCCATCCCGTGGTTTGCGGGCCACCTGCGTCGATTAACCGGGCATGGGCCGGCGCGACCTTGATACGGCGCTCATCAACTGCGGCTGCCCGCGCCGGGCGCATCGACGTCGAGACGGCGACGCCCGCCGCCGCAAGCAGGAACCCGCGGCGCGACAGGAAAAGACTGGAATTGCTATTCACCCTTACGTTCCTTGCGATCTCGATCGACGGCGAGCGTCGACTGATTGCTTGTCCGCGCCCGTCGCGCATCAACGCGAGCGGGCGACCGGACGCCGGACATCAGCCGTGGGACGGCTGAAACGGCGTCAGACGAGAGCGCTGGGTCTGGGAGGGTATGGGTCGGGCAGGGAACTTCGTCCGTGCAGGAACGGCACCGGCAGCGGCGATATTTGCGACGGCAGCGGGGTTGCCGTCATCTCGAGCTTCTGCGGCAGCAACGCAAGCGCCGGGGCAATGCAGGTCGGCGGGCAGTATATCCCCTTGCCGTCATCGCCGGCACCCTTGAGGCATCCCTTGCAGTCACCCTTCATGGCGGCATCGGCCATCTTGTCCATGCCGGGCCCCGCGGGCATGCTCATGCCATCGCCGGCAGCCACGCCGGCCGTCATCGTTGCCGACATGATGCTGGCCTGTGCACCGGACAGGCTGAGCCCCACGGTCAGGAAGACCGCGAGCAGCGTGACAAGCATATGTTTTGGCGACAGCCGAGCCAACATCTGCTCAGGCTGACCGCAAAGTACGGTTTTTGCAAGTGCCAATGCTGTGACATAGCGACCAAGGGGAGCCAATCAGTGCCGGGCATGCTCGCATTTATCGTGATCCGCCAGCACCTCGATGACACGGCATTCGCAGACTTTTCCGTGCCGGCAGCCTTCGACCATATGCTCCAGCTCGGCTTTCAACGCTGTAAGGCTGCGTATCCGCTGAACCACGTCGGCCAGACGCGCCTGGGCAATGGCGTCGGCAGTCGCACAAGGCTGGCTGGGATTATCCTGCAGCGTCAGCAGCGCCCTGATGGCTTCGATCCCGAACCCCAACTCGCGCGCGTGCCTGATGAAGGCGAGCCGGCGCAAGTCTGCCGCTTCATACTGCCGGCGATTGGCTTCGCTGCGGGCAGCGGCAGGAAGCAACTCGATCTGCTCATAGTAGCGAATGGTTGGAACCTTCACGCCGCTGTGTCGGGCCGCTTCACCGATGGTCATACCTGTTGACATTTCGCTTGCTCCTCTAGTCGCTAGAGGATGTAGCGTCGCGGTCGAAGATACAAGAGGTTCACCATGGCTGCGACCAAACAACAGACCCGCTACCGCGTGGAGGGCATCGATTGCGCCGGTTGCGCCAGCAAAATCGATACGGCCGTGCGGCGGATGCCTGGTGTTCAGGACATCAACGTATCCGTTTCGGCGGGCACTCTGACGGTCACTCATACTCCCGAAAGCAATCTCGGCGCGATCGAGAGGAAGGTCACCGGCCTCGGCTACGCCGTCGCTCCGCTGACCTCCAAGTCT
This sequence comes from Mesorhizobium sp. M1182, assembly GCF_040318335.1. Classification (NCBI taxonomy): domain Bacteria; kingdom Pseudomonadati; phylum Pseudomonadota; class Alphaproteobacteria; order Hyphomicrobiales; family Phyllobacteriaceae; genus Mesorhizobium; species Mesorhizobium sp. M1182. The sequence continues at coordinate 180,416 of NZ_JAMYMD010000010.1, read as the reverse complement.
GGGACGCCGGTGTCTGATCAATCCGCCGACAACCATGCCGACGGAAGACGCAATCACGACGAGACCGTAGCGGGGTTACATGATAACGATGATGCGCCGGCGTCGGTGCTATGGTGGGACAGCGCCAAGGGCCGCCTGGCCATCGCCAGCGGAGTCGCCTTGGCCGTGGCTTTCGCGATTGATTACGCCTGGCCCGCGACCGGCCCGTGGGCCTTCATCGCCGCAATGCTGCTCGGCCTGGCGCCGATCGCGCGCCGAGCGGCCATGGCCGCAGCCGCAGGCATTCCGTTCACAATCGGAATGCTGATGACTGTGGCGGCGGCCGGGGCCGTCATCATCGGTGCCGGCGAGGAAGCGGCGACGGTGGTCTTCTTGTTCCTGATCGGCGAGTTGCTCGAAGGGGTTGCGGCCGGCAAGGCACGGTCCAGTATTCAAGCGCTCACGGTCCTCGTTCCCAAAACCGCGTTCGTCGAGAAAGGCGGCCAGACCCGCGAGGTGCCGGCAGAAAGCCTGGCTGTGGGCGCCATCATCCTCGTGCGGCCGGGCGACCGGATTCCGGCTGACGGCGAGATCACCCAAGGCGGGAGCGCCATCGATGAATCACCCGTCTCCGGTGAAAGCGTGCCGGTGCGCAAGGACGTCGGCGACACGGTCTTTGCCGGCACTATCAACGGCGACGGCGTGCTGCGCGTCAAGGTGACGGCGACCGCCGCAGACAACACGATTGCACGCGTGATCAAGCTGGTCGAGGAGGCGCAGGAAAACAAGGCGCCGACCGAGCGCTTCATCGATCGCTTTTCGCGCTGGTACATGCCCGGCGTTGTCGCCGTCGCGGCGCTTGTGGCCGCCACACCGCCGCTGCTCTTGGGCGGCGATTGGAACGAATGGATATACAAGGGGCTGGCGCTGCTGCTCATCGGCTGCCCGTGCGCGCTGGTCATTTCAGTTCCGGCGGCGATCGCGGCGTCGCTTTCGGCCGGAGCCCGGCGCGGCCTGCTGATGAAAGGTGGGGCGGTGCTGGAAGGGCTCGCGACCATCAACGCCGTGGCGCTCGACAAGACCGGCACGCTGACGCTCGGCAAGCCACAGGTCACCGATGTCGTTGCGGTGGGTGCCAGTGAACGCGACATCCTTTCGCTCGCGGCAGCGCTTGAGATCGGCTCGAGCCATCCCCTCGCTTTGGCCATCCTCCAAAGGGCCAAAGCCGGCAACATTCCCGTGCCGCCTGCCGCCGAAGCCAAAGCGATCGGCGGTAAAGGGGTTATCGGTCGTGTCGGCGGCAAGAACCTGTTTCTGGGCTCGCCAGTCGCGGCGGGCGAGATAAACCTGCTGCCAGCAGACCAGGCGGCACGCATCGTGGCATTGAACGATGAAGGCAAGTCAGTGGCGGTGCTGCTTGTAGACAACGCGCTGGCCGGCTTCATTGCCATGCGCGACGAACCCCGGCCGGATGCTTTCGCCGGTCTAAAGGCGCTGACCAATGCAGGCATCAGGACAGTCATGCTAACCGGCGACAATAAGCGCACGGCGGCTGCCATCGGCAAACAGCTCGGCATCGAGGTGCGCGCCGAACTGCTCCCTGAGGACAAGCAGCGCATCCTCGGCGAGTTGAAGGGGCAGGGGCTTAGGGTAGCCAAGGTCGGCGACGGCATCAACGATGCGCCGGCACTTGCCGCGGCCGATGTCGGCATTGCCATGGGCGGCGGCACCGATGTGGCTCTTGAAACGGCTGACGCAGCGGTGCTGCATGGACGCGTCGGCGACGTTGCGGCCATGATCAGGCTGTCCCAAGCAACCATGGCCAACATCAAGCAGAACGTCACCATTGCGTTGGGCCTGAAGGCAGTGTTCCTGGTGACGACGATCGCCGGCATCACCGGCCTCTGGCCCGCCATTCTCGCGGACACCGGGGCGACGGTGTTGGTGACGGCCAATGCCATGCGGCTGTTGCGTTGGAAGAGCAGCTGGTAAGAGCGACAACGGCATCGTGTTAGGACAGACCATGCAGCAAGCCATTGCGTCGGACGGCCTTCGCCGGGTGGTGCTTGTCGTCGCACTGCTGAACCTGGGTTATTTCGGCATTGAATTCGCTGTCGCGCTGGCGATCGGCTCGGTGTCGCTGTTCGCCGACAGCGTCGATTTTCTGGAAGATGCCTCGGTCAATCTCCTCATACTGCTCGCCATGGGATGGTCGCTGCGTGCCCGCTCGCGGGTCGGCATGGCGCTGGCGCTTATCCTGCTGGTGCCGGGCCTGGCGACGCTGTGGACCGCGTGGGAAAAGTTGAACATGCCGGTGCCGCCGCAGCCAACGGCGCTGACGCTGGCGGGATTGGGCGCTCTGGCGGTCAATCTGTCATGCGCCTACATGCTGGCGCGCTACCGCCATCACAGCGGCAGTCTTACCAGGGCGGCATTCCTCTCGGCCCGCAACGATGCGGTCGCCAATATTGCGATCATACTGGCCGGATTGGTGACGGCCTTCCTGTGGCGCTCGGCGTGGCCGGATCTGATCGTCGGCCTGGGAATCGCGGCACTGAATGCAGATGCGGCGCGCGAGGTCTGGGAGGCAGCTCGGGAAGAGCACCGGGCCGTTTCGTGAACTCCAAAACGCTCAGCGCGCTGCCGCATTGCCAATCCGCCAATGCAGCAGTCAGCCAGAAACTTGCGCGATCTCTAATATAATATCACCCTTTCAAAGCGGTCGGAGGGAGAACCGCTCATAAGTAAAAATCGGGAGGAAAAACCACGAACAGCATGAGCCTCACCACACTTGGACGAAGTCGACCGGGTCGAAGCGGTGAAGCGATGAACCGCTCAAGGCCACGCACGTCATCAAAAGGCCCGCGTCTCCGAAGAGGACGCGGGCCGGTTTCGTCGGTATGCGCTAGGCAGGTATCAAGACGGCGATGCGGTGGATGCCGACCACCTTGCTGGTGTTGGCTGCCGCGTCGGTCTTGCCCTTGGAGCAGGTATATACGTCACCTTCCTTGAGCTTGAATTCCTTGTCCGCCTTCTTGATCGTGAATTCACCGGCAGCAATGGTGCAGACCATGTCGTTGTCCATCACCATTTGAGGGGCGGCTGCTCCGGGCTGAAAGACTATATCGACAATTGAGATGCTCTTGTAGGCGGGGATATCGGAATTGCCCGTGCCGACCTCGACCAATCTGACGCCGGGTGCAATCTCCTTGCCTTCCTTCGGGCCGTATTTCTTCACCTTTGCCGCCGCCGCCAGCGTGAACAAAGGCGTTACCGCTGCCGCCGTCACGCCGAGAGCAATCGCGGACCTGCGATTCATGGTTTTCATCGCGTCCTCCCATTTAATGTTTGGCCACGCACCAATGCGCATGACTACAATACATTAGCACACATGCAGATAATTGCAGCACGGCGTTTCGGAGCTTACGGAAGCGAACCGCCTCCCGGTCGAATGCGACCGAACAGCAAACAATTCCATGCTATGCTGGCGAGCCATCAAACGGGCGACGGGGGATAGCAATGTTGGAAACGGACAAGGTATTCGCTGGCTCAATTCCGGAAAACTACGACCGCTATATGGTGCCGTTGATTTTCGAGCCGTTCGCCGCAGATCTTGCGCGACGAGCAGCGTCATTGTCGCCAAGCGCCGTTTTGGAAACCGCCGCGGGCACCGGGGTTGTCACCCGCGCATTGGCGCCAAAACTGTCGCCCGGTGCAAGCTATGTCGTAACCGACCTCAACCAGCCGATGCTCGACTACGCCGCTTCGCGGCAAGCTCCCGACGATCGCATCAATTGGCGTCAGGCTGATGCTCTGGCGCTACCGTTCGAAAATGCGGCCTTCGATCTCGTTTGTTGTCAGTTCGGTGCGATGTTCTTTCCCAACCGCTCATCTGCCTATCGCGAAGCCCGGCGAGTCCTGAAGCCCGGAGGACATTTTCTATTCAGCGTATGGGATCGCATCGAAGAGAATGTATTTGCGGACGATGTGACGAATGCCCTGGCGAGGATTTTTCCGAACGATCCGCCGCGCTTTCTGGCACGCACGCCGCATGGCTACCACGATACGGCACTGATCCGTAGCGAGCTGGAGGACGCAGGTTTTTCCGGTGTGGTGATCGAGACGAGGGCCAAACAAAGCCGTGCCTCCTCGCCGCGCGTTCCGGCCGTTGCTTATTGCCAGGGCACTCTCCTTCGCAATGAAATCGAGACCAGAGAGGCGGGAAAACTGGACGCTGCAACCGACTACGCCGCAGCCGCGATTGCTGACAGGCATGGCAGCGGCGAGGTTGCTGCCAAAATCCAGGCTCACATAGTGGTGGCTGTGGCCTAGGTGTTGGATATCCCGCTCCGGCACTTCGCGACATTCAGCTGCTGTGCGGCAAACATCTTGCCGCTATCCCGAATTCTCAGAGGTTAACGTTCATTCGCCCGAGTGGCAGGTCGACAAGTGCCAGGTCGATAATCGCCGGTTTGACCGATCGCCGGGGCTTGATGGCGGCGGCTGCCGGCCGCGCGATTCCGGTCGGCCCGGCTTCACTTTGGCAGCCATGGCCGACTCCGCCCAGCAAGGTCTAGTCATTTCGCTTTCTTGACTCGGCCGACAAAAACGGGCAGCAAAGTCATCATTGGAGGGCAGTTTTGCCACCTATGCAGGTTTTGGAGGGCGTTTTTCGGTGTGACCGTCGCCCAATCGGCGGTCGGTAGAGGGATTGGTTAACCAACTTTGTCCATCTTTTGAATCAATCGGCAACAGACGCAAAGCGTGCTGGGGGCACCAGGCGAACTGTGAATGTCACGGCTGCGAAATCCGCTAGCCGGCATCGGCCGATTGAGAGTGGTTGAATGGCGTTTGTAAGTGCGAAAACCCGGGGTGACAGTCCTGCAACTGGATTGACTTCGATGAGGCCCGGCCTGCGCTGGGTCGCGGTTCCGGCCGTCGGCGCAGCCATTGCTTTATGGTCGGTAGCGACCTTGGCCGGCCTTTATTCAGTGGGAACCTCGCTCAGCGCCGCTTCCAACGGTCTCCCGCAAAGCCTGCTCGCGCCGCGCACCATCGCGCTCGCCGATCCTCGCCGCAGCCTTCCAAAGGCGCAGGCCCCGACATGGGCCGCAGCAAACGCGGCGCTGTCGGCCAAGCTGCTGCAGCACGGATGCGATGCCAACTGCCTGCGGTCGGCGTCGAACTTCGTCCACCAGGGAAAATCGGCCCGCCTCAAGCGCAACACCGTGCCGCTTGTCGCTGATGCGTCGCGGCAATCGAGCTTCGACGACGTGGTCGCCAAGGCCGCGCTGTCGCCGCAAAAGCTTGCCGCCGCCTTTGCCCGTGCCTCAGCCGGCTCTCTCGTCATGCTCGCCAGCCTGCCGGCCGACGCCCGGTTCGCCGAGCCGGTACGCATACCCGACCCGAACGGCCCGGCGTCAGTGCGCTTCGGGCCCGCGGTGGCGGAGATCGAACGCTCGTCGCGCCTTGCGCTGGCGCTGGCGAATACATTGCCGGAGCAGATGATCGACGTGCTCCCGGCAGCCGTCGCGGCAAGCGAGCCCGCGGCTTCGCAAGAGCCGCAAGAACCTGAGGTCCAACTGGCCTCGCTGCCGCCGCAAGACGACATGCCCGACAGCATTCCGCTGCCGACGCTGCGTCCGCGGGCGGACATCGATAAGCTGGCCGAGGCGCCGCGGGCTCAAGCGTCAAGAGATCAGGCGCCAAAAGACCAGGCGCGAAAAGATCAGGCGCAAAAGGATCAGGCATCGAAAACGGAGCCGCCCAAGGCGCAGGCCTCCAGGACCGCCAAGGCGAGCAAGGTGCAGACGGCCGACGGTCCGCCGGTCGAGACGCAACCCGGCAGCCTGTCGCCTCGCAATTCGTCACAAGCGGCAGTGCCGGGTGTGTCGGGCAAGCCGGGCAAACGTTCGAAGACGCAGGGCGGCGACATGCTGGCCTATGCCAAGCCCGACATGCCTTCCGGCGGACTCGGCGGAGCCTTCAGGAACCTGTTCACCACGCCCAACATGGGTACCGGCGTCGCCGTCTACGACATCTCGGCCAAGACCGTCTATATGCCCGACGGCTCGCGGCTGGAGGCACATTCGGGACTGGGCGCGATGGTCGACCAGCCACGCTACGTCCACAAGAAGAATGTCGGCCCGACGCCGCCGGATACCTACAATCTGACGATGCGCGAATCGCGCTTCCACGGTGTCGAGGCGATCCGTCTGACGCCGGCCAGCGGCAGCAACAAATATGGCCGTGACGGCCTGCTCGCCCACACCTACATGCTGCGCGGCGGCCGCGCCGAATCGAATGGCTGCGTCGTCTTCAAGGACTATGCCCGCTTCCTCGCCGCCTACAAGAAGGGCAAGATCAAGCGCCTCGTCGTGGTGCCGCGCCTGTCGAAGCCGCTGACACGCGTCGCCCAAGAGGGGCGAGGGGCTTAGGTCGCTCGCGGCAGCCCTTCATGGCTTCGTCATCCCAGGGTCTTCGCGACGCCGCTTCGCGCCTGCTCCGCCCTGGGATGACGAAGCTGGGGAGGTTTGGCCAATCTCGAAGGTTTTCAATCCCGTCCAGGGACAGTATGAGTGGCCGGTGGGGCGGCTCCGGCTTCAAACAATCACGAGGACATCATGACAATACGCGCTGTCGTCTGGGGCGAGAATATTCATGAGCGGACCAACGAAGTGGTCGCGGGCATCTATCCTGAGGGCATGCATGCGACGATCGCCAATGCACTGAAGCTCGACCCGGAAATATCAGTGTCCTGGGCAACGCTGGAGCAGCCGGAGCATGGGCTGCCGGCCGACCGTCTGGCCGAGACCGACGTCTTGCTGTGGTGGGGACACAAGGACCATGGCGCCGTCGCCGACGAAGTGGTCGAGCGCGTGGCGCGCCGCGTCTGGGAAGGCATGGGGCTGATCGTTCTCCATTCCGGCCATTTCTCGAAGGTATTCAAGAAGCTGATGGGCACTCCCTGCACGCTGAAATGGCGCGAGGCGGGCGAGCGCGAACGGCTCTGGGTGACCAGCCCCAACCACCCGATCGCTGCCGGGATCGGCGAGTATTTCGAGCTCGAGAACGAGGAGATGTATGGCGAGCAGTTCGCCGTGCCGGAGCCGCTCGAGACCGTGTTCATCTCCTGGTTCCAGGGCGGCGAAGTGTTCCGGTCGGGGCTGACCTATCGCCGCGGCGCCGGTAACATCTTCTATTTCAGGCCCGGCCACGAGACCTATCCGACCTATCACGACGCCAACGTCCACAAGGTGCTGCGCAATGCGGTGAGATGGGCGCACAACCCCCAAGGCTCCAATCCAGCCATCCTCGATGCGCCGAACGTGCCGGTGGAAAAGGCGCTCGAGCCGATCGTCGAGCGCGGCGGAAAGCTTCATTCCGCCGGCGAAGCCGGCTTCCGCTAGACGACAAATCCATGATCGAACAAGAAGATAAAGCCCTGTCCTAAGGATAAGAATCATGCGTCTGTTGATACTCGGCACCGGCTGGATGGCGGAGGAGCATGCCAGGCAGTTCGGCAAGATCGAGGGCGTCGAACTGATCGGCGCCGTCGATCTCGACCGCACGCGTGTCGACAAGTTTTCGGACATCTACGGTATCCCCAACCGCTTCGCGTCGCTGGACGAGGCGCTGGCATGGGGCAAGTTCGACGCGGTGGCGAACGTGACGCCCGATCGCATCCACCATCCGACCACCATGATGCTGATCGCGGCGGGCAAGCCGGTGCTGTGCGAAAAGCCGCTCGCCGAAAATTACCAGAGGGCCAGTGAAATGGCCGATGCGGCCGAGCGGGCCGGCATCATCAACATGGTCAACCTGACCTATCGCAACGTCGCGCCGCTGCAGAGAGCGCGCGCCATGGTGCTGGCCGGCGAGATCGGCACGGTCAGGCATGTCGAGGCGTCCTATCTGCAGAGCTGGCTGATATCCAAGTTCTGGGGCGACTGGCGCACCGATCCGAAATGGCTGTGGCGGCTGTCGCGCGGCCACGGCTCCAATGGCGTGCTGGGCGACGTCGGCATCCACATCCTCGATTTCGCCAGCTATGGCGCGGCGCTCGACATCGACCATGTGTTCTGCCGCCTGCGGTCCTTCGACAAGGCGCCTGGCAACCGGATCGGGGAGTACGAGCTCGACGCCAATGACAGTTTCACCATGGCGCTCGATTTCAGCAATGGCGCTTTCGGCGTCGTCCATGCCAGCCGCTGGGCGACGGGCCATCTCAACGAGCTCCGACTGCGCATCTACGGCGACAAGGGTGGCATCGAAGTCGTGCACAATCTGACCGGCTCGGAGCTGAAAGCCTGCATCGGCGAGGATGTCGAGAACGCCAAATGGCAAGTTCTGGACGCCGGAACGGTGCAGACCAACTACCAGCGCTTCGTCGATGCGGTGCGCAGCGGCGTCCAGGCCGAACCGTCGTTCCGGCATGCTGCCGAATTGCAGAAGGTCCTCGATCTCGCCGTCGTCTCGGATGAGAAGCGGGCCGAATTGAGCACCCACGCGGATGCGCAGTGAGGTCATTTCAGGAGTCTAGTAGCCATGGTCACGCGTCGCGCCGAATGTTCCTGCGGTCAGCTATCGGCCATTTGTTCGGGCGAGCCGGTGCGCGTCTCCGTCTGCCATTGCCTGGCCTGCAAGCGGCGCACCGGCAGTGCATTCAGCTTCAATGCGCGGTTTGCCGAGAATGACGTATCGATCGAGGGGCGGGCAGCGGAATTCTCGCGCACCGGCGAGGAGGGTGGCCGCGTCATCTACAGCTTCTGCCCGGATTGCGGCACCACCGTCCACTACCGGATCGACACCCAGCCCGGTCTGACCGCCATCCCGGTGGGTGCCTTCGCGGACCCTGCGTTCCCATCGCCCTTCTTGTCCTTCTATCATGAGAGCCGGCGCTGCCAGTGGGTCGAGATCCGCACTGAGCCTCTGGCGACGTTCTGCTGAAGACGCCGGCCACGGCCGGCTGACGTTTCAGGATCAAACCCAATCATTCTGAACGACCGAGTTCGACCCGTTTCAGTCGTCCGGGACGTTCCCCATTCAGAGCGCTTTAAGTGCATTCCGGTCATTCGCGTTCGAGCATGTTATACTGCACCTTGGCTCCAAAGCAGCCATTGATGGCTAGGAACCAATGCGGATGGGCAGGTCAGACCGACAGCAATTCAACAGCGGCTCCTTGCAGGAGGCGGACCAGCTCGTGCTCGGTCGTGAGGCTTACGAGGAAAGGGCGTGGGACGACGCCTATCGGTTCTTCTCGCGTGCCGGCGAAGCGGCTCCGCTCGCAGTGGACGATCTCGAACGGCTGGCGATGTCGGCCTATTTGACCGGGCGCGACGAGGAGTACCTGCGGGCCCTGGAGCGAACCCATCATGCATATCTGGACGCGGGCGAGTGCCATCGGGCCGCCCGCTGCGCCTTCTGGCTTGGCCTGCGCCTTGTCTTTCGTGGGGAGATGGCTCAGGCGGCCGGCTGGTTTGGACGGGCGCATCGGCTGCTCGAACGCGAGCCACATGATTGTGCCGAACAGGGTTACCTGATGCTGCCCCATGTCGAACAGCAGCTTGCTTCGGGCAACCTTGAAGCGGCCTACGCTGCGGCGAGCGGCGCAGTCGAGATTGGCGAGCGCTTTGCGGACGTGGATCTGGTGGCCTGTGCACGGCACTTGCAGGGCCGTGTTCTGTTGCGCCAGCGGCGAACCGCGGAAGGTTTCGCGCTCCTGGACGAGGCGATGGTTTCGGTCACGGCCGGCGAATTGTCGCCGCTGCTTACCGGCTTGATCTGCTGCAGCGTGATCGAAGCGTGTCAGCAAGTCCATGCTCTGGGCCGCGCACGCGAATGGACCTCCGCCCTGGGGCGATGGTGCGCCGAACAGCCCCAGCTGGTCAGTTTCAGCGGCACCTGCCTGATGCATCGCGCCGAGATCAAGCGGCTCAGCGGCGCATGGCAGGACGCGATCGACGAAGCGCAGCAGGCCGTGGAGCGTTTGACGCAGTCGAACAATCGGAGAGATACGGCTGGAGCATGGTACCAGCTGGCGGAAGTATACCGCCTTCGCGGAGACTTTGACGTGGCCGAGCAGGCATATCGGAGTGCAAGCCAACATGGCTTCGAACCGCAGCCGGGCCTTGCCCTGTTGCGGTTGGCCGAAAGGCACATCGATGCGGCTGCGGCCGCAATCCGGCGCGTCATGGGCGCGACGACCGACCAACTGAAACGCATTCGGCTGCTGCCTGCTCACGTCGAGATCATGCTGGCGGCTGATGACATCGAGGAAGCACGGCGTGCCTGCCACGAACTGGCGGACGTTGGAGAAAGCTACGGAACCGAACCGCTGCGCGCCCTTGCCGCTCACGCGCGGGGAGCGGTGGAACTGGCAGAAGGCGAAGCGCAGGCTGCATTGACTTGGCTGCGCCAGGCACTCGAGGGGTGGCAGCAAGTCGAAGCGCCATACGAAGCAGCGCGCGTAGGCGTCATGATAGGCCAGGCTTGCCGCGCCCTCGGTGACAACGATGGTGCGGAACTGGAGTTGCAGGCAGCCCGGACAGTGTTTCGGCAGCTCGGTGCGATGCCGGACCTTTCTCGTGTCGATATCCTGCTTGGCATGCGATCAGACGGAGCCCGCGGCCTCTCTGCCCGTGAACTGCAAGTTCTCCGCCTGGTCGCTGCCGGCAAAACCAACAAGCAAATCGCCAACGAACTGGATTTGAGCGGGAAGACAGTGGACAGGCACGTCAGCAATATTTTCAACAAGCTTGACGTCCCCACGCGCGCTGCCGCCACCGCCTGGGCCTACGAGCACCGCCTGGTTTGAGCAGGTCTGGCATGGGTCGAATCACCCATGCCGTTATCGGCGCCCATTGGGTGGTTCGCCCGAAGCGCCGCCCTCCCTTCCGCGCTAGCTTGCACTCGAAATCGATCGGCCATGGATGCGCGGCGCCACGGCGCAGCTCGCCCACAGATCGCGAGACGGACGCAGTGATCGCGCTGCGAACATCCGGCCACAATGAAGGGAAGTAGCGATGTCGCATGCCGATACCGGAATGCGGGTCGCGGGCGCCTGGCTTGCGATCGCTTCTGTACTCTTGGGTTTCGTCCTGATCGGTCACGGGCCGATTAATCCCGACCTCGCCCAGCAAATGCAGGCCATCGCCAGTGGCGTCACCCTGTGGGTGGTCGTGCATTGGGCCGCCGCGGCAGCACTTTCGCTGTTCGTCGTCGCGAGCCTGATCGTGCTGACCGCCGGCTCTCGACTGACCGAACGCTGGTGGACCCTATCCGCCTGGGCGGTGGTGGCCGTCGGCGCGCTCTGGACGATGACAACCGCCGTGGCCGAGGCCACCACCGTCGCCGATGCCGTCGCCGCCAACGACATGGCGCGATTCGCGGTCTGGTGGGCCTTCGCCGAGGGCAAGGCCAACGGCTTCATGTTCCTCTGCCTGGCGGTTGCCGTGATCGCCGGCAATGAGACGCTGAGCCGGCAACAGGTAACGCCGACCTGGGCGTCACTGGTCGGAGTCGTGGCCGGGCTTGGTGCCTTCGTCGGATGGCCGCTGGGCATGTGGTTCGGCATCGGGCTGGGCAGCCTCGTCTGGGTTGCGTCGTCTTTTGTAATGGCCCTGTGGACGTTGTGGTTCGGGTTGGGGCTCGCGCGAGCCGAGAACAGCGTGTCGAAAGCTCGCAGCGCGAGCTTCAGCGCGTGAGCACCCCAAGAGGCCAGCGGCACGTGCAATACGTTACCGTCCTATCAACATCAGGGAGGCCATGATGACTCACGTTGACGGTTACACCGCCACCCCGGCAGCAATTGAAGATAGCGCCGATGTCAAAGCTGAAGGCGTGCGGCAAATGTCGGCTATTGTTTAGGGTTACGGATGCCGGCCAACAGGTGTTGGCTTGGCGCGAGGGCCGGCGTCCGAAAGCCTCCAGGGAAAGAACCCGCGGGATGGAGGGCGTGGTTCCGGCGCTATGGGGATTTGACGGTTCCGCGTGGTTCGCGGTGGGTGCACTGATGCGGCTGACAGGTGGGACTGCTCAGGTTGACAGGCGCGCGCGGCCGGCCGAGGCGGCGCATGATGCGGTGTGGCGGCTGAAGAATCCGGTCGCCTGCGGCTGACGTTTCAGGATCAAACCCAATCACTCTGAACGACCGAGTTCGACCCGGTCCGACCGTCAAGGCATTTCAGGCGACGAAGTCGATCCATCAACGTGCGTGGCTCGATCGCGCCAAAAGAAGGCGTGTGCGTCGGCTGAGCAAGCTCCGTCACAGCTGCGCTCAACGGGGCGCGACAAGTGCCGACCATCCAATTGATCGCTGATGGTTACTACGTGCTGGCCATGCTAGAATTCAGCGTCCTCGACGTGGTTAAAATCGGGGAATTGCGACCGGTTGACGGCGCGGGAGGTCGACGGACAAACACGAACAGATCACAGGGAGGAAGCAATGTTTCGGACACCAGTTCATCTTGCATTCTTGACAGCGTCGATTGTTGCCCTGCCATCTTACGCGGCCATGGCCGATGACACACAGATCGCGCGCGGCGAATATCTGGTTACGATTGCCGGCTGCAGCGACTGTCACACATCCGGTTACTTCTTCGGGAAGCCCGACATGTCGCGCTTCCTTGGCGGTTCAGATGTGGGCTTCGAGATTCCTGGTCTTGGTGTCTTTGTCGCCCGTAATATCACGCCTGACAGGGAGACCGGTATCGGAAGCTGGACCCCGGAGCAGATCGTCACCGCGATCCAGACCGGCGAACGGCCGGACGGCCGCATCCTGGCGCCGATCATGCCTTGGCGCGATTTTGCGCATCTCACCGCGGATGACGCCATGGCGATCGCGGCATTCCTCCAAAGTGTGAAGCCGGTCAGCCACCAGGTTCCCGGCCCGTTCAAACCCGGGGAAGCGGTGTCGACGTTCATGATGCGGATTATGCCGCCGGGGGAAGCCGCAGCCGCTGCAACGAAGTAGGGCGGCTTTGATCGGAACGAGATTTTTAGTCGAATAATGGGTGAATGTCCGCCTTGGAGATGATGAGGCCGATATCCGAACGGCAGAAATGGGTCGATTCGAGCCGTTGCGCGAAGGGCCGCTTTTGAGAAGCGCCATGAATGTCGCGATATTGGCGCTACCTACTCGTTCCCATCGACGAGACGAATGGCAGCATCCACCCTTCCCCCGGTCCTCGGCGGCGGACGCGATGAACGGCTCGATTGAGCCCGAAACGAACTTCTGTCACATCGGTAACCTGCCGCCACCTCCTCAAATTGCCCGCGAGCTCGGTCTGCCAGCGGACGGTAGACCGTCACGTTAGCGATATCCTGACGCGGCTGAACGTGCGCACGCGCGCGGCAGCCACGGCCTATGCGGTCGAGCACGGCCTGATCGGCATGGTCGTATCTGGGTAATCCTACCCAAGCCAAATTTCTCGCTGCGTGGGTACTTACGCCGAAGCGGGCAACCGTGGCGCGGGTCTAAACCTCATGGCGTGATAAAGGCCACAGGAGGTTTTCCCGATGCCAACGAATAATAACAGCATGAGCGGGCCGGGCGGTGTCTGGCTCGCCACCGGAACGCTGCTGCTGGCGGCTGCGCTCGTCTTTCACGGGCCACCGGACGCGGATTTGTCTGTTCAGATGCAGAATATCGCCGAGGGCCATGGGCGATGGGCTACGGTCCATTGGACGGCGGCAGCGGCGCTGTTCCTGATCGCCGGCGCTTCGTTCCTGAACCTGGCGCTCAACCCCCGGGTTCGGCGTTCGCCGATGCTGAGTTCTGCCTGGATGGTGATGGCTCTCGGCGCCCTGACTACGTTCTCCACCGCAGTCGCCGAGGCATCGGTGGTCGCGGTCGCGGCCGACCGGGGTGACACCAACGCCTTCATGACCTGGTGGGCGTTTTCCGGCGGCATGGGTAACGGATTCTGGGCGTTAGCCTTGGCGACAGCGCTTGTCGCGTATCACGATGCCCGCGACAACGTTGGGATACTGCCCCGATGGGCCGCGATCGTCGGCTCGGCGTTCGGTATCCTTTCAGCAACCGGGTGGACACTCGGTGAGCAGCTCGGGATCGGCATCGGGGGTCCGATCTGGCTGATTTCCTCGCTTCTCATGTGCCTGTGGCTCGCGTGGTACGGGCTGTCCTCAAGCAGCGTCCGGTCGGGGCAAGCCACGGCGTAAAGCGCCTGATCCAGCATCATCTTGAGACAGGAGGAAAAAATGTCCCTTCAAACGAAGGAAATCGAGGCGACGATCCACGACATCCACGAATTCTTCACCGACTGGGTGGCGGGCCGATGCCCTGGCGACGACGCGACGTTCAAGAAGAACGCGCTCGACCGGATCAGCGACGATCTGGTCGCCATCATGCCGGGCGGCAGGGCGTTCGGGAAAAATGATTTCGCAGGTTACATGAAGAGCATCTACGGATCGAATCCGGCCTTCCGTATCAAAATACGCGACATCCGGATCAGCCATCAAAGCGCCGACCTGGCGGTCGTGAACTACCACGAATGGCAACGCGACGCGAAGGACTCCGATCAACCGAACAATGGCCGGGTCACGACGATGGTGGTCCGCGATCGCGGCAACAGCCGGGGGCCCGAGATCTTGCAAGTTCATGAAACCTGGCTCCCAGCCGATGTCGTTCAGTCCGCGGATTTCGCGTTCTGAGAAGCGTCGGTCCGAAACGGGCAGAGAAAGGAATTGCGCTGGCGGCACCATCGGCTCTGCCGGCGTCATGGAGCCAGAACTGTGCTTCTTTTCAGCTCGAATTGATCCACATTCAACGTCCGGCTAGCCCAGCAAGCCGGCCATTCCATGCGTTCGCGTGGAGCGTCGGCTCGCCACCCATTGCTGCCGCTTGGTCGGCTGAACGCTTCGGCAGATCTTAGGCCCAGAGCGGACGTTAACCCGGCGCAAGATTTGGTCGCGAACAGCGCGGCCACGTCCGCAGGAGCCACGAAAGGAACCAGATCGGCGCTCCGGGGCAGGGATTTGGAAAGTATCATTGCCTAAGTTTCTGGTACTTTGAGGAAGTTCGGATAGATCATCTGCGGGACATTCAACCGCAACCGGCCGGCAGGCTTTTCGGCAAAGCTTCCCGCATCCCTCATTGCGGCAAGGATGAGCTCCAGCGCCGGTCCTGCCTGGCTCAAAACCTCTCGCCGGCTTCAGTCAGGCTCGTCGCCCTCGTGGTCCGCGTCAGAAGGGTCGCGCTAAGCCGCGCTTCCAGTTGCCTGATCATCTTGCTGATCGCCGACGGCGAGACCCGAAGTGTCTTGGCCGCGGCCGTGAAGTTGGCCGGCGCCGCTGGTTTCGCATGTTTCTTGGCGAACAGACGCCCGAAGCAGCGTTGGCCGCAGCCGACGATCCCGTCCCGGTCCCGGCCAAGAAACGCGAAAATCTATGCGAGGCCAATCTCTATGTCGCGGAGTTTTTACCGGCTCGACGGCCGTGACGATGAAGCCTTGCGGCGGTACCGGCTTGCGGAACGCGACTGCCCCCACGACTTCATCGAATATGTCGCAGCAGGCAATGCACTGCGCGCGCTCGGTGTGTCGCCATAGTGCGCCGCTGCGGATGATTCATTGTAGGCTCGAGCGCAACCTCGGCGCAAAGGCGACGGCAGGTTCGGTGCGTATTGTCGCTGCTGTCAATGCCGCAGGATCTTGCTCAGAAAAGCGCGGCTGCGGTCGGTCTTCGGGTTGGAGAAGAACTCATCCGGCGTGCCGCTCTCGACGATGGCGCCGGCGTCCATGAACACGACGCGCTGGGCGACCTTGCGGGCAAAGCCCATCTCGTGCGTCACCACCATCATGGTCATGCCTTCCTCGGCCACCGCGACCATGACGTCGAGCACCTCCGAGATCATCTCGGGATCGAGCGCCGAGGTCGGCTCGTCGAACAGCATGATCTTGGGGCGCATGCCGAGGCAGCGCGCGATCGCCACGCGCTGCTGCTGGCCACCAGACAGCTGCGCCGGATAGGCGTTCACCTTGTCGGCGAGGCCGACCTTGGCGAGCAATTCGCGCCCGGCCTTCTCGGCTTCAGCGCGCGGGATCTTGCGGACATGGATCGGCGCCAGGGTGACGTTCTCGAGCGCCGTCTTGTGCGGGTAGAGGTTGAACGACTGGAAGACGAAGCCGATCTCGGTGCGCAGCCGCGTCATGTTGGTGGCGGGGTCGCCGAGGCGCTGGCCGTCGACCGTCAGGTCGCCGTCGCGGATCGTCTCCAGCCCATTGATGCAGCGGATCAGGGTGCTCTTGCCCGAGCCGCTCGGGCCGCAGACGACGACCACTTCGCGCGGCTCGACGCTGAGCTTGATGTCCTTCAGCACGTTGAGCGTGCCGAACCATTTGTTGACGCCGCGAAATTCGATCATGCCGGTTTTGGTCATATTGCCGGACCCTTGAGGTTCGATGTCACAACTGCACCTCGCCATGCGCCGCGCCCATGCGTTGCTCCAGCCGGCGGGCCAGCATGATCAGGGGGTAGCAGACGATGAAGTAACCGAGGCCGACGAGGAAGAAGACCAGCAGCCCATTGGGTACACGCTGCACCACCAGCCAGCCGACGCGGGTGAGGTCGGTGAGGCCTATGGCCGAGACGACCGAGGAATCCTTGATCAGCAGCACATATTGCCCGACCAGCGGCGGCAGCACGATGCGCATCGCCTGCGGCAGCACCACCTGGCGCATGCGCTGCCAGCGCGACAGGCCGGACGCCAGTGCTGCCTCGACCTGGCCGGTCGGCACCGAGCGGATGCCGGCGACGACGATCTCGCAGATGAAGCAGGCGGCCAGGTTGGTCAGCGCGATGATGCCGGCGGTGAAGGCGTCGAGCTCGATGCCGAGTTCCGGCAGGATGAAGAAGATCAGGAAGATCTGCACCAGGAACGGCGTGCCGCGGATCAGGTCGACCCAGGCGCCGATCGCGCCGCTGATCAGCCGGTTGCCGCCGGTGCGCAGGATGCCGAGGCCGAAGCCGAGCAGCGTGCCCAGCACCAGGCTGATCAGCGACAGCACCACGGTCATGCCGAGGCCGTGCAAGGCGAGGGGATAGCTGCCGGCGATGCTTTGCAGCTGCTGCCAGATCATGTCCGTGCCCCCGCCAGGCCGAGCCAGCGCCCGGAGAGCGCCGCCAGCCCCTTCAGCCCGTAATAGAGCAGGAGGTAGAAGGCGGCGATGGTGATGAAACCTTCGGCCGGCATGAAGCGGTCGGAGGCGAGCAATTGTCCGGCGCGCGTCAGCTCGGCAACCGAGATCAGCGACAACAGGGCGGAATCCTTGACCAGCACGATCGCCTGGCCGAGCAGCGGCGGGATCGTCACCTTGAACGCCTGCGGCAGGATGACCAGGCGCATGCGCTGGACATAGGTCATGCCGGAGGCGACGCCGGCCTCCACCTGGCCGCGCGGGATCGACAGGATGCCGGCGCGGATGATCTCGGCGACATAGGCGCCGCTGTTCAGCGACAGGGCCAAGATGCCGACGACGAGCTCGGGCAGGACGAAGCCGAGCCGCGGCAGGCCGAAATAGAGGAAATAAAGCTGCGCCAGCAGCGGCGTGGCGCGCACCGCGTCGATATAGGCCTTGGCCGGGACGCGGAACAGCCGGCCGCGCTGCAGGTTCATGGCGGCGAGCACGATGCCGACGGCGAGCGCGCCGGCAAAGGAGAGGACAGACAGCCACACGGTCGTGACGAGGCCCTGCCCGAACAGGGGCAGATATTCGACGATGGTGCGGAAGCTGAAGTTTTCGAGCATTTTGGACGGTGAATGGTGAATAGTGAATAGGGAATAGTGAATAGGGAATTGGGAATAGGAGCAGCAAGTAGCGAGTAGCTCTTCTCTACTCCCTACCCCCTACTCCCTGCTCACCATTCACCATTCACACTACTCAGTGATCCTTCTTCCAGGCGTCGGAATTCACCCAGTAATCGAGGTTCTTCTGCAGGCGGCCGTCGAGGCTGACCTGGTCGAGGAACAGGTTCATCCACACCAGCAGGTCCTGCTCGTCATAGCGTGTGGCGAAGGCCAGCGGCTCTTTCGACAGCATGTCCGGCATGATGATGAAGCTGTCGGCGGGGTAAGCGGTCGACTGGCCCTTGACCGCCGAGACGTCGTTGACGCCGCAATCGGCCTGGCCGTTGTTGACGGCGTCGAGCAGCAGCGGGCCGCCGCCCTTGTAGCTCTTGATATCGGCGTCGGGGAAGGCGGCCTTGGCTTCCTTCTCGCCGGTGGCGCCGAGCAGCACCGCGATCTTGGTGCCCTTGGCCTTGCAGTCCTCGGTGGACTTGAAGGCGGTCCCAGCCTTGGTGAAGACTGTGCTGCCGGTGTACATGTAAGGCTTGGTGAAGGCGACCTTCATGCCACGCGCCAGTGTCGGGGTCATGTCGGCGACCAGAAGATCGGCCTTGCCCGACAGCAGCGCCGGGATCAGGCCGTCCCAGTCGAAGTCGAGGAAGGTGATCTTGACGCCCATTTCCTTGGCCATCAGTTCGGCGAGTTCGACCGAACTGCCGGTGCGTTCGCCGGCAGCACCCACCAGCGAGAAGGGCGGTCCTTGCGTCTGCACGGCGACGCGCAACTCTCCGCGCTTGGTGATCTCGTCGAGCGTTCCCGCACTGGCGGCAGCGGTAAGGCCAGCGAGCGCAAGGCCGGCGATGAAAAGCTTGGCAATCTTCATTTGGGCATTCCTCCTTGTTGTCGTTTGTTGTTCCACTTGTTGTTTCACCCCATCGAGGTGCTTTTTGAGCGGCAGCGCCGTTGCCGGCGGCGACCACCGTTCGAAAATCCTTCAGTCCCAGCTCACCGTTTCGGCAACCTTGATGCCGCGCTTGGCCAGCTCATCGAGGAAGCGGCCATCGGGAACATGCAGCAGCGGATTGAGCAGGCCGGGCGCGGCGATCTCGCGCCGTGCCAGCATCTGCGCCACAATGCTGGCGGGATAGCCGACGCCGAGGCTCATGCCGAATAGGCCCGAGGCGAGGTCGCGTTCGATGACCAGCTCCGAGGTCACCGTCTTGCGGCGGTCGCCTTCGCTGCCGACAAAGACGTTGCGCATCACGCAAAGGTCCTTTTCGTCGGCGCCATATTGCAGTTGCGGGCCAAGCAGCCGGCCGAGGAATTCGCGTGGGCTGGCACCGGTGCTTTGCACCTTGTCCTCGGACAGGAAGCCGAGCTGCTTCAGCGGCGCCCAGAACGCCGACCAGCCGGGCCAGCGAAGCGAATAGCGGCCGGAGCGCTGCAGCCCCTTGGCGGCGGCGAGCATGCCGGCATAATGCTGCGCGTCGCCATTGGGGAAGGCTTCGAGCCTGCCCAGTCCCGCCACCTCGATCTCGTGGATGAAACGATTGTCGTGCTGGCGGGCGGCCGGCACATCGACCCGTTTGCCGTCCTCGACCAGCACGCTGTCGCGGTTCTGGCTGACCAGAACCATGTCGAAATTCCAGCTCACCTTGTAGCGCAGCGGCTCGACCACCGCCTTCGGCTCGGGAATGCCGCCGCAGTAGGAATCGATCGCGGTGATGGTGTCGAACTGGCTGGCGGCGCGCGCGTAGAGCACCAGGTCGATGCCGGGGTCGAGCCCGCATTCGGTCACGATCGACACGCCGGCCTTTTCGGCCTCGGGAGCGAGATCGGCGATGGCCTTGCCGTAATTGGTGGTGACCAGCGGCGTGCGCGTCGCGATCGCCGCCTGCACCGCGTCGCGCATCAGCGGCTGCGGCAACAGGTCGATGACCGCATCGACGTCCTCCATCACATCGGCCAGCACCGGACCGATCGCGCCCTCCGGCACGACAAAACGCACCCTGGCAAGGTCGGTCAGGCCGCCAAGCCGCGCAGCGCCGTCGGTTGCCGTGTCGACACAGACCACTTGCTCGACGCCGTCGCTGGCAACGAGATCGGCGATCGCCGCCCGGCCTTGCAGGCCGAGGCCGCCGAGAACCGCGATCTTCATGCCATTTCCTTCCGCGTCTCGTCCGACCAGCAGCCTTCCGGCAGGCTGACCCATTTGTTGCAGGACGCCATGACGACGAAGGTCTCGCTGCGCACGACTTCGCCCGGCTCGCCGGCGCCGGGGATCAGCTCGCTGGTGACGCGGTAGAGATCGGCGACATCACCGGCCACGGTCACGTCGACGATGATGTCGAAGCGCCCGGTGACGACGGCGGCCGAGTTCACGAAAGGCAGTTCGGAGATGCGCTGCGCCAGTTCCCGGGCGCGGCCGCGTCCCTGCGCATTGATGCCGACGATGGCCGAGATCAGCTCAGGGCGTTCGGTCAGGTTGAGCAGCCCGACGATCTTGAGCAGGTTGCGGTCGAGCAGGTTGCGCAGCCGCATGCGCACCGTCGGCACCGAGATCGCCATCTTCTCAGCGAGGCGGTTGACGCCAAGCTGCGCATCTTGCGACAGCAGCTTGACCAGTCGCCGGTCGGTCTGATCGAGATGTTCCCGCAAACGCTCAGGCTTTCATAAAGGGAAAGAAATGATCGTATTTTCTTTCTGATATGAAAATACCTTATGAGAGATTTTTAACAACGGCAAGAGCCATGTCATCCGCCGTGCCGCTGCGCCTATCGGCAGTTTCGTCGATGTCGCCACATTTTGTTCTTGCTTTGTGCCGGCAGCTATGCTACTAATTTGGGTATGGTGCCAATTTGGCTCCAACGACCCGTCCTCCCGAGGCGGGTTTTTGTTTCCGGATCTTTTGAAGGTTCAGCGCCGCCGGTCTAAGATTGGCGGGACACCGTGGTTCCGCGGAGCGCAGCCGCAACTCATGCCTTCACGTGACGGGCGGAAAGGCTCATCCGCGAAATGGCCAAAATCGGCTTTTCAACAAAACTGTAGCTGGCCAGGGAGACGGCAATGCAGGCGGTGACAATAACCATGCCAGCAAGCCATGGTGATACGCTGACGCTTGCAACGACAGGAGCGGTCGCAAGCAGCACGATAGGATGCGTCAGATAGAGAGAGTAGGAGGCATCGCCCAATCTTGCCAGCAGGCGAGGAGCAAAAAGCCGGAAATAGCTTTCCAGGCTGATGCAACCGGCGACAAGGATCAAGGCCGGGATTCCCTGAGCAAGGGTTCGCGGCAAGTTGAAGCCAAGTACCATCACCAGCATGGACACGATGGCGAACACGAGCGCCGAGACACCCAGGACGGTAGGCAAACGCGCCAGTCTGCCGACCAGGTGGCCGAGCGCCATGCCGGCAAGGAACTCAAACAGGATTGGCGTGGTATAGAAAAACAGCACAGTGTCGGCGGCGGGTTTGAAGACGATGCGCGCCGCTACGGCGATTGCAAAGACAACGCCGACCATGGCCATTTGCGTCAGCGTGCCGAAACGCATAGTCGCTGCGAACAGAATGTAAAACAGGATTTCCAGATTGAGCGTCCAACCCACGCCAAGCACCGGTTGGACATAGCCTGTGACCGTATCGAGATAGGCTATGAAAAGCAGGCTATTGGTGATCTGCTCAAGAAACACTGCACGACCGGCAAACAACCAAAGTGCGGCGACCATGAGGAAGGTCATAACCCAATAGAAGGGAACGACGCGCGTGAAGCGCTGCATCAAAAAAGCACGGTGGTCGGCGCGTCTGTTCTCTGTCGAGAGAACCATTACAAAACCACTAATGACGAAAAACAGGTCGACGCCGCTGTTTAGAACGGGAATACGCAGATCGAGCATGCCCAGCGCGGCCGGAAGATGATAGATAACAACCATGAGAGCTGCTAGCCCCCGCAGTACCTGTATCGATGTATACTGTTGAATCCGACGCGGCGCAGCGTGATCATTCTGTGGAATGATGTTCATCAAAAAATGGTCCCCGGTGCAGGAGAGCATAAACATACGTGATCGTTGATGTGCCGATTAATTGTTGGTTTAATTAACACGTAAAGTTTTAGATAAGTTTTATTGATATAGCGTGCCGCCACACTTATGCTCGGCCGACTTTGGCCTGCCTCGTTGCCAAACTTGGCATCTCCCCAGTGAAGAGGAGATTGGCCGTTCCCGCGCTAACGGCTGGACTCGAAGATAGCGACGGCTGCCGCTGTCAGCGCAGCGTTACTAGATGCTACTGTTCCATCAGGGAGCTCCTTGCCGTCTTCCAGTCCGACGCGCGTCGACCAACGGCGTTCCGCCGCCCGGTGCACGAAAGGCCAGACCGTGGCGTCGGCGCCGTGCAGCAGGATTGCCCGGCGCATTCCGGCGCCGTCGAGCACGGCGGCGATATCGTCGCTGATCTCCAGCGCAGCGTCCGGCTCCTGCTCGGAGATTTCGATCAGGATCCGCAGCACGCGTTTGCCATGGTCGAGGCTCACCAGGCGTTCGGCGTCGGCGACGGAGGCAAGCCCCGCCTCGATGCCAATGCCGCGTTGGCGCAGACGCTCCATGATAGCGGGCGCGGCGTCTTCGCTGAGATTGACCGAGGCATAGTCGGGCAGCTCGCTCCAAGCGGCGATCGCGGCCAGCGTCCGCTCGTCGTCATTCTCAATCCAGGCGCCGGTCGACACGCCGATCAGCGTTCCAGGGCAGGCGCGACGAAGCGCCAGCACCGTCCGATCCATCGCCGCCGGAGCCAGGCTTTCGCGGCCGTCCAGCCCGCGGGCATGGACATGCAGTTCGGCGGCACCGGCGGCGACGCAGGTCGCACCGTCGCGCGCCATGGCTTCGGGATCAAGCGGCAGTCGCGGGTGAAAATCGGCGCTGCGCGCGCCATTGATGCAGGTCTGGACAATCATGCTATGGGCAGTCCGGTTGCGGTTGCTGCCAGCCTAGCGCGGGCCAGTGAAAACCGGAATCGCGCTGGCGAAGGCTCCTGACATATGGACGCCGGCCGGCTTGGATCAGTCTGGCAGGGTGTGTCTCTATCGCCTTGTTCGCCAACGATCTTCTCGGCAAAAGAGACGGTCGTTTGCAGAGTTATGGCGGC
Source organism: Mesorhizobium sp. M1182 (assembly GCF_040318335.1). NCBI lineage: Bacteria > Pseudomonadati > Pseudomonadota > Alphaproteobacteria > Hyphomicrobiales > Phyllobacteriaceae > Mesorhizobium > Mesorhizobium sp. M1182. The sequence continues at coordinate 157,492 of NZ_JAMYMD010000010.1, read as the reverse complement.
ACGCCCAGATCGTGCAGCGCACTCATGGCGGCTCGGTATTCGACGAAATCCCTGGGACAATCGCTAGCGGCGAGCCGGTAAAGCCGTAAGGCTTCCTCGCTATGCCCTTGGAGCCGGCTAAGCTCGGCCGTGTAGAAATTCGTTTCGCAGACTTGTCCGGTTCTCTGAGCCAGGCCCACAGCACCGGCATCCGAAAGTGCTTCGGCGGACGTCTTTTCACCCAGCAGCATGCTGACCAGCGGTGCCGGCCACTTCGTCATGTCGAGCTTGCTTTTCGCCTCCTTCAAGTGGCTCGCCGCGCCGTTGCGCCGCGCCGCGATATCAAGCCAGATGGCAAAGTAGGCATTGTCGGGGGTGAGAGAGGCCGCCTGCTCGAAATCCGTCTGCGCCATCGCCGTCGCGCCGGAATAGAGATACAGGACGCCCCGGCCAGCATAGGTGGAGGCGTCTTTCGGATCGAGGTTGATTGCTTCGCCATAGTCGGCGATAGCGCGGCTGTATTGGTCCTTTGCCGTCCAGGCTACGCCTCGGTTTTGGTAGCTCTTGACAAGTCTCGGATCGAGGCTGATCGCGCGGTCGTAGTCGGCGATGGCGAGATCGTATTCGCCTTTCCTGCTCCAGGCGAAACCTCGGTCGTTGTAGGCGATCGCCTTTGTCGGGTCGAGCGTAACGGTCTGGCTGTAATCGGCGATCGCCCGGTCATTGTCGCCTTTTTCTAGCCATGCCTCGCCGCGTTTGTAGTAGGCGGGCATCAGTTTCGGATCGAGGCTAATCGCCTTATCGAAATCGGCGATGGCCTTCTCGGCATCACCCTTGGCAATCCACGTTATGCCCCGGTTGAAAAATGCAGAAGGGTCTTTTGGATCGAGGCTGATGGCCTTGTCGAAATCGGCGAGGGCGCCGTCATTGTCGCTCTTTCCCGCACGCGCGATTCCACGATTGGAATAGGAAAAGGTATTTTTCGGGTTGAGGCCGAGCGCTTTGTCGTAGTCGGCGATGGCACGGTCGAACTCGCCCTTTGCCGCCCACACCAGTCCTCGGTTGTTGTAGGCATCGATGTTCCCGGGGTCGGAGCTGATTGCCTGGTCGTAATCGGCCATAGCACGGTCATTGTCCCCTTTGGCGAACCAGGCTATTCCCCGATTGTAGTAAGCGCTTGAGTATTTTGGATCGAGGTTGATGGCTTGTCCGTAATCTTTGAAGGCGCGGTTGACGTCGCCTTTGCGCGCCCAGACCATCCCCCGGTTGTTGAAAGTCTCGGCACGCTTCGGATCAAGATCGATCGCTATGTTGTAGTCGGCGAGGGCGTGGTCATTATCGCCCTTCTTGAACCACACTAAACCCCGAGCGTTGAAAGCGTAGGTATCTTTCTGGTCAAGACTGATCGCCTTGTCGAGATTGGCCATCGCGTCGTCGAAATCGCCCCTGTCGATATCTATCATGCCCCGATGCAGATAGGCGTCGGTCTGACCCGGGTCGATGGTAATCGCCTGGTTGAGGTCGGCCAGCGCACGGTCCCTATCGCCCCGGTCCGCCAGAGCTGCACCTCGATTGGCGTATGCGTCGGCGTATTTCGGATCGAGGCGGATCGCCTGGTCAAAATCAGCGATGGCCTTGTCGGCTTCGCCCTTTCGCCACAAGGACATGCCACGGTTGTTGAAGGGCATCGCGCCTTTTGGATCGAGACCGATGGCTCGGTTGGAGTCCTCAATGGCGTGGTCGTCTTCCCCCTTCTTGTACCAGGCATGGCTACGACTGACGTAGATTTTCGGATTTGTCGGATCGAGCCTGATCGCCTGGGTGTAATCGGCAATGGCACTGTCCGCATCGCCCCTTGCAAGCGAGGCGATGCCTCTGTTGAAATAGGCATTGCCAAGGTTCGGATCGAAGGTGATCGCCTGGCTGTAATCGGCGATGGCACGATCGATGTCGCCCTTGTTTGCTCGGGCCAGACCCCGGTTTGAATAAGAGATGGCGTGTTTCGGATCGAGTCTGATCGCCTGGTCGTAGTCGGTGATGGCGCCGTCGAAATCGCCTTTCGCCGCCCATGCTATCCCCCGGTTGTTGTAGGCGTCGACATATTTCGGATCGAGCGCGATGGCCTGACCATAGTCGGCGATGCCGCCATCGGCGTCACCTGCGTCGGATCGGGCCGCGCCTCGCGCGTAGTATGCGACGGCGAGTTTTGAATCGATGCCAATCGCCTTGCCATAATCGGCTATGGCGCGGTCATGGTCCCCCCGGTTGGCCCAAGTGACGCCTCTGCTGTAATAGGCTGGTGCAAATGTCGGATCGAGGCTGATGGACGTGTCGAAGTCCGCCAGCGCCTGGTCATGGTCGCCCTTGTTCGACCAGGCGAGGCCTCTGTTGTAGTAGACGCTAGCATCCTTCGGATCGATCGCGACGACCTTATTGTAGTCGGTGATGGCGCCGTCAAAATCGCCGCCCGTCAGCCGGGCGTTGCCGCGCCGGTAGTAGGCATGCGCGTTTTTCGGATCGAGGCTGATCACCTTGTCATAGTCGGCCAGCGCGCGCTCCTCATCGCCCTTGCTGGTCAACGCATCGGCTCGATCGTTCAGGGAACCGGCGTCGTTCGGGTTGAGCCTGATGGCCCGGTCGAAGTCGGCTATCGCGCGGTCGTCGTCGCCTTTGCGTGACCAGATCAGCCCGCGATTGTGGTAATTTCTGCCGTCTCCCGGATTGAGGCTGATTGCCCTGTCATAGTCGGCCAAAGCCCGGTCGTTCTCGCCCTTGAAGGTCCAGGCGACGCCGCGGTTGTAGTAGGCATCGCCATATTTCGGGTCCAGGCTGATCGCCTTGTCCAGATCGGCGATGCCCTTGTCGTAGTCGCCCTTGAAGACCCAGCTGATGCCCCGGTTGTAGTAGCCGCTGGCGACGGTCGGTGCGATGCCGATGAACGCGCTGTAGTCGGCGATCGCGCGGTCATAGTCGCCTCGTTCCGTCAGGGCATTGCCGCGCTTGAAATAGGCAATACCGCGGTTTTCGAGGGGCTCTGTCGCATCCTCGATCATGCGCGTACAGGCGGGAATCCGCACCGCCGGATCGACCTCATCGTCGCTGACGCAGTCGCTGCTGGCGGGCAAGGCCGGGAGCGCCGAGACCAGCATGACGACGAGGCAAACGAGGAATTGCCGGACTGCCCTGTCCCCCTGTCGAACCCGTCCGATCAAATCGCCCCCCATCGCGGCAAGCCCAGCTGCATTGTATTCAACGAAATCCCCGAGACAATCGCTAACGAGTTACCCGGCAAGAAACGGGTGGTCCGCGCGCGCCGTTTCACCCATCTCAATGACAGAGAAGCCACAGGAGGCGAAGCCATGACCATCCATTCGATAGGCGCGAAAGCGGCGGTCAAATCGGCGGAGGTGCGCGTTGCCGGATATGACTGGCGGACGCTGGCCGATGAGCTGAGCGGCTATGGTTGCGCGGTGATGGAAAAGCTGCTGACGCCGCAGGAGTGCCGGCATATCGCCGGACTTTATTCGGACGAGAGCCATTTCCGCAGCCATGTCCATATGGCGCGGCATGGCTTCGGCAAGGGCGAGTACCGCTATTTCCGCTATCCCTTGCCCGACTTGATCGGCGGCTTGCGCACCGCGCTCTATCCGCGCCTGGCCGCGGTCGCCAATGACTGGAACGAGCGCATGGGTATCGCCCAGCGCTATCCCGACGAACACGCCGCGTTCCTCGAGCAATGCCACGAGCAGGGCCAGACGCGGCCGACGCCGCTCCTGCTGCAATATGTTCCCGGCGACTTCAACTGCTTGCACCAGGATCTCTACGGCGATCTGGCCTTCCCGCTGCAGGTGGCGATCCTGTTGTCGGAACCAGGCAAGGATTTCACCGGCGGCGAGTTCGTGCTGACCGAGCAGCGTCCGCGCATGCAGAGCCGCGCCGAGGTGGTGCCGCTGCGCCGGGGCGACGCGGTCGCCTTCGCGGTCCACAATCGACCGGTCCAGGGCAGCAAGGGCAATTACCGGGTCAATCTCAGGCACGGCGTCAGCCGGCTTCGCTCCGGCATGCGCCACACTGTCGGTATCATCTTCCACGACGCCAAGTAACCGGGCCGCCCGGTCAAGCCCTGGCGACGATTACCTCGAAAAATCGCTGCGCACGATACCGTGGCGCTGGAGCTTGTCGTAGAAGGTCTTGCGCGGAATCCCCAGCGCTTCGATCGTGCGCCTGACGTCGCCCTCGTTGCGGCCAAGCGTCTCGCGAATGATGTCGGCCTCGTAGCGCTCCAGCCGCTCCGGCAGCTTCATGGCGGCGTTCGATTGGGTCGGGGCAGGGGGTTGTGCTTCGGCGCCTTCCTCCAATCCAAGCACGAACCGCTCGGCGAAATGCGCCAGTTCGCGCACATTGCCCGGCCAGTCATGGTCGCTGAGATGGCGATGCACCGAAGCCGGCACTGCCGGCACCTGGCGGTGGAAACGGGCGGCGGCGCGCTCGGCGAAATAGAAGAACAGCAGGGCGACATCGTCGCGGCGCTCGCGCAGCGGCGGGATCGAGATCGTCACCACGTTGAGCCGGTAGTAAAGGTCCTCGCGGAAAGCGCCGCGCTGGCGCGGATCGGCGAGGTCGACCTTGGCGGCGGCGACGACGCGCAGATCCACCGGCCGCACCTCGTTGGTGCCGAGCGGGGTGACCTCGCGCATTTCCAGCACGCGCAGCATCTGCACCTGTGTCGAGACCGGCATGCTTTCGATCTCGTCGAGGAACAGCGTGCCGCCGCTGGCGTGCTCGATGCGGCCGATCCGTTTCTTCTGAGCGCCGGTGAAGGCGCCGGCCTCATGGCCGAACAATTCGCTTTCGATGACGGTCTCCGGCAGCGTGCCGCAATTCAGCGCGACGAAATTGCCCTTGGCGCGGCGGCTCCAGCGATGCAGAAGGCTTGCCACCACCTCCTTGCCGGAGCCGGTCTCGCCGGTCACCAGCACATCGACGTCGGTGTCGGCGATCTGGCGTAGTGTGCGGCGCAGCCTGTCCATCGCCGGCGTCTGGCCGATCAGCGGCAGGCCGTCCTGCGCCTCTCCGGCCGCCTCGCGCAAGGCCCGGTTCTCCATCACCAGGCGGCGCTTTTCCGCTGCGCGGCGCACGCTCTGTACCAGCCGGTCGGCGGCGAAAGGCTTGGTGATGAAGTCGTAGGCGCCGTCCTTGATCGCCTTGACGGCCATGGCGATGTCGCCATGTCCGGTGACGAGGATGACGGGAATGTCGGTATCCAGCCGCAGGATGCGGTTGAAAAGCTGCAAGCCGTCGATCTGAGGCATGCGGATATCCGACACCACGACGCCGGTAAAACCGGCGTCGAGCCCGGCCAGCGCCTCGGCCGCCACCGCAAAGGCCGAGACCGAGAAGCCGGCAAGCTCCAGCGTCTGCACGGTGGCCTTGAGGAGATCGCGGTCGTCGTCGATCAGGATCACCGGCGCGGCATTGTCGTTCGTCATGATGGCTTACGCTGCTGTCTGGAGATGAATGGTGAAGCGGGTGCCGCTGTCGTCGCTCGAAACTTCGATGCGGCCGCCATAATCGGCGACGATGTCCTTCGAGATGACGAGGCCAAGGCCAAGGCCTTTTTCCTTGGAGGTGTTGAACGGCGTGAACAGCGATTTGAGGATCGCGGGTGGAATGCCGGGTCCGTTATCGGACACGCCGACCGTCACGCCGTCCGCGGTCTCGTCGACCGACACCTGCACACGAGCGTCGTCGCGGCCGTCGAGTGCTTCGAGCGCGTTCTGGAAGAGGTTGATCAGCACCTGTTCGAGCCGCACCCGATTGCCCATGACCTTGAGGCTCGGCGGCGGCAGGTCGATGGCCAATGCGTCGAGCCGGCCGGCAAAGCGGCTTCTCAACAGCATGACGGCGCCTTCGATGACACCACGTAATTCGACAGGCTCGGCGGCGGTGCGGCCCTTGCGGGCAAATGCCTTCAACTCCTCGGTGATTGAGCCGATGCGTTCGGTAAGGGCTGCGATAGCGCCGAGGTTTTCCTCGGCCGGCCCGGTCTGCTTGCGGTCGAGGAAGGTGCGGGCATTGTCGGCATAGGCGCGTATGGTGGCGACCGGCTGGTTGATCTCATGGGCGACGCCGGCAGCGACCTGGCCGAGGATGGCGAGGCGGTTGGCCTGGACCAGATCCTGCTGCACGATTTGGAGCTTGGCTTCCGTGCTGCGGTGGCCTGTTATCTCGGCCTGCAGCCGGTCGCGGGCGCGGCTCAAATCCTCGGTCCGTTCGACGACGCGGCGTTCGAGTTCGGTGCGGGCCGCCTGTTCGGCGGCAATCCGCATCTGCGCCGACTGCCGGCGCCACAACAGATACGCGGCAAGGCCGAGCAGCGGGACGACGACGCCGAGCGCCAGAAGCCGCATTTCGCGGACGGCGGCGGCGATCGGCGCTTCAGCCGGGATCAGATAGTCGAGCCGCCAGGGGGTCGAAGGAATCGTCGTGAAAAGGCTGAGATACTCCGCGTCGCTGCCGCCGGGCGTTACTGCGTGGACGATTGACACATCCGGGCTGAGCGCCTGCGCGTGCATGATCGGCAACGGCACAAGCGGCGCGTCGCCGAACTGTTGGCTGTCGCGGATCGCGGCTTGCTTAGGTGCGGCCAGCGGTGCGGTTGTCATGAAACGCCAGGACGGCACGCTGGTGATCAGCACGACGCCATTCTCGTCGCTGACATAAGCCGGGCGGTTCGCCTCGCGCCAGTCGGCTTCGAGCTGGTCGAACTCCATCTTGACGACGACGACGCCGAGCGGTGCGTCTGTGTCGCCGACGCGCCGCGAAATGTAGAGGCCGGGGCGCTTGCTGACATTGCCGAGTGCAAAATACTCGGCGGTTCCGGCCTGCATCGCGCCGGAGAAATAGTCGCGGAAACGGTAGTCATTGCCGACGAAGCTGATCGGCTCGCGCCAGTTGCTGGAGGCGACCGCCAGTCCATCGGTGCCGACGACATAGAGTACCGACGCCTTGGTGCCGGAGACCAGCCCCTCGAGCTTGCGGTTCAGCACATCGATTGCCGCGGCATTTTTCTGCGACAGCGCGTCACGCACTTGCTGGTCTGCGGACAAAAGCAGGGGCAGGGCACGCGGGCTTTCGAGCACGGCGCGCAGCAGCGCGACCTTCAGATTGGCGTCGGTACGCCCCTGCGCCGCCAGGGTCTCGACCTCGGCGGTGCGGCCGTAGAGGCCGGCGCCGTAGAGCGCTGCGGTGACGATCAGCAGGGCGACGGCCGCAAACAGCAGCCAGGCTCGGCGCGCCCGCCTGGCGAGTTGCTCGGGCGTCGAAGACAAGGCACCGGCGGGGCGTTGCAGCATCGCCCATTTGTGCATGAACTCGCACAAAACACAATTCGACCTATGCGGAGAGTCGCACTTGACCATGCGTCCGGCAGTGCGGACGTTTGCGAATGCTCAATAAAATCAATGCTGAAGCACTCTTCTGCGTATCTGGCACGGCTGTTGCAAACACGAATTCAGCAGTCGCGAGGCTGCTGGTCTCAAAACAACTGCCCCGGGGAGTCGAGCTTTCGATCGGGGCGCCATGGAGGACGTCATGCAGACAGCAATCGCTGCCGCCGAGCCGCGCGGCAAACTTCCCTTATACCGGCATCTTTATGTGCAGGTGCTGGCGGCGATCGCCGCCGGCGTGCTGCTCGGCCATTTCTATCCGGAAGCCGGCGAGGCGATGAAGCCGTTCGGCGATGCTTTCATCAAGCTGGTGAAGATGGTGATCGCGCCGGTGATCTTCCTGACCGTGGCGACCGGTATCGCTGGTGTTTCCGACCTGCAGAAGGTCGGCCGCGTCGCCGGCAAGGCGATGATCTATTTCCTGGTGTTCTCGACGCTGGCGCTGGTCGTCGGCCTGGTCGTCTCCAATGTCGTCCAGCCCGGCGCCGGCATGCACATCAATCCAGCGACGCTCGATACCGCCAAGGTGGCGGCCTATGCCGAGAAGGCGCACGACACTACCATCGTCGGCTTCCTGATGAACATCATCCCCGACACCATCACCGGCGCCTTCGCGCAGGGCGACATCCTGCAGGTGCTGTTCTTCTCGGTGCTGTTCGGTGTCGCCCTGGCGCTGGTCGGCGATCGCGGCCGTCCGGTCGTCGATTTCCTGCAGGCGCTGACCACGCCGATCTTCCGCCTCGTCGCCATCCTGATGAAGGCCGCGCCGATCGGTGCGTTTGGCGCCATGGCGTTCACCATCGGCAAATACGGCATCGGCTCGATCGCCAACCTCGCCATGCTGATCGGCACGTTCTACTTGACCGCGCTGCTGTTCGTGCTGGTGGTGCTCGGCGCTGTCGCCCGCTACAACGGCTTCTCGATCCTGGCGCTGATCCGCTACATCAAGGAAGAGCTGCTGCTGGTGCTCGGCACCTCGTCCTCGGAAGCGGCATTGCCGGGCCTCATGGCCAAGATGGAGCGCGCCGGCTGCAACCGCTCGGTGGTCGGTCTGGTCATCCCGACCGGCTATTCCTTCAACCTCGACGGCACCAACATCTACATGACGCTGGCGGCGCTGTTCATCGCGCAGGCGACCGACACGCCACTCACCTACGGCGACCAGATCCTGCTGCTCGCTGTCGCCATGCTGAGCTCCAAGGGTGCCGCCGGCATCACCGGCGCGGGCTTCATCACGCTGGCGGCAACGCTTTCAGTCGTCCCCACCGTGCCGGTCGCCGGCATGGCGCTGATCCTCGGTGTCGACCGCTTCATGTCGGAATGCCGAGCGCTGACCAACTTTATCGGCAATGCGGTGGCGACGGTCGTGGTGGCACGCTGGGAGGGAGAACTCGACCAGACGAAGTTTGCCGCCGCCATGGCCGGCGACTTGCCGGAGGAAGTCGACCTGTCGCTGCCGGGTTTGCAGGCCGCCTGACCGTCTAGGCCACATGATCACAAGGCCCCGGAGGCGGTTCACCGGCTCCGGGGCAAAAGGGCCGGCGGTCGCGGCATGCCGCCTGAAACGCAACCTGAAGTGGCGCTATTTTCGACGCGGGGCTTGTTCCAGCCGCATTTGCAGGCCAGTATCCGCCATGCCTTCAGGGCACCCGTCCGCTTCGCTCCCGACCTGATCGCGAGGCGAGACATTTCCGTCGGGCTCGGTTGCGACCCACCTTGGCCGAACGTCGGAGCTTTTGCTGCCGCCGACCCTGACCATGGCAGCAGCCTCGAAGGCAATGGCGGCCTCAGTACGAAGTCGCAACGCGAAACGTGACTCGTCTCCTCGTGGGAAGCGCAGGCTTTCTCCCAGGGAACTCGTTGCGCCAAGAGGGGGCGCTTGAAGAGGGGGGCGGGCCCATGAGCGGGCCTTTGCCGAACCAAAGCAAGATGCGAGGTCAAACGCGATGCAGCCTGTCATTCCGGTATCCATCATCATCCCGAACTACAACTATGCGCGGTTCCTCAAACGCAGCATCGACAGCGCCCTCGAGCAGGACTACGCGGATGTCGAAGTCATCGTCGTCGACGATGCATCGCAGGACAATTCCACGACAATCATGGAATCCTATCGCGACGAGATCCTCGCATGCCCGCGAGCGCAAAATGGCGGACACGCGGCGGCGTTCAACACCGGCTTCGCTGCGAGCTCGGGCAAGATCGTCCTGTTCCTCGACGCCGACGATTATCTTTATCCAACCGCCGTCTCCACCATTGTCGAAACGTGGGATGATGCAACCGCTCAGGTCCAGTCCAGACTGCATATCGTCGACGAGGGGCAACGCATCAAGGATGTCTTTCCGCCGCCCGAATTGCCTTTCGACAGCGGCGACGTCATGCCGAAACTCCTGCACAAGGGCCGCTATCAGACGACAGTGACCAGCGGGCTGGCCTTTGACCGCGCAACGCTCGAATCGATCATGCCGATACCGGAGCCGGAGTTCCGGCAGGGCGCCGACGGCTATCTGGCAACGCTGGCGCCGATGTACGGGCATGTCCAATCGATCGACGAATGCCTTGGCGCCTACCGGATCCATGGCGCCAACCATTCAGTCTTCGGTGAAAAGCTCGCCGAGCGGGCACGCTGGCGGGTAACTCACGATTTCCGCCGCATGCAGGCGCTGTCGGACCAGGCCGCCGGGATCGGCCTGACCATCGTGCCGTCGGATGCTGTCCGCCACGATCCGGTCCACCTGGAAGAGCGGCTGGCGTCGCTCTGCGCGGACAGCGGCCGACATCCCGTGGCCGACGATTCCCGGCTGGCGCTCGGGGCGGCCGGCGCCGTCGCCAGCCTCGAAATGACCGCATCCCTGCGGCGGCGTGCAATCCTTGCCGCCTGGTTCCTGTCGGTCGGGGTGTTGCCGCGGAAAATGGCGACCGCGGTGCTGTCGTGGAAGCTTGATGCGGCGTCGAGGCCGGCATTTTTGAGCCGCCTGTCCAAGACCATTCGTCATGCGATGGGATAGTGGGTGGCGCTGTGCCACAACTCCGCCAGGTTTTCGGGAGGTCTGGCAACCCGGGTAGATTTCGAACAATATCATTATGGGTACGTGGCGCCCCAAGCGAAAGGACAACCAGCCCATGACCTCTTATGAGCCGATGCGTCCGATGGAGCGCTGCCCATCCCACCCTGGAGCGCTGCTTGACGACATTATCCCGGCAACCGGAAAGACCAAGGTGGAGATCGCCAATCTGCTCGGAATCTCGCGCCAGCAGCTTTATGACATCATCCGCGAAAAGAAGCCGGTGTCGCCGGCTGTCGCTGCCCGTCTTGGAAAGATGTTCGGCGACGGCGCCGCGATCTGGCTCAGGATGCAGGCTGCCTATGATGCCTGGCATGCGGAGCGCGAGGTCGACGTCAGCGCCGTTCCAAGATTGCATGCTGCCTGAGATGCAATAGATCGGCCGAACCACCGAGGCTCTCACAAATCGATCACGGTCCTGCCTGCCTGGACCGGTTCTCCGGTTCGACGGCGCGCTCGACCAGGACATGCGCCGCCCGCGCGGCCTCGACGAACGCGTCCCTGGCGGCTTCGGTCCAGCGATCGTCGCTCATGGCGCGGCGGCATGTGCGCAGTGCCAAGCCGTGTTTGGCGCTGCCGGCGTCACGCCAGTGGGCTTCCAGCAACTCGACAGCCTGCCGTGCGTTGGAAATGTTGCGGATATCTCCCACGATGCCGACCGCAACCGCAACCGGCTTGGAAAACCATCCTTGGGTCATGGCGGAGCCTTCGACGTGTTGAACTACTTATAACGAAAATCGTAGCGCAAGGTTTCATTTGCGCCAGTCACCACGGCGTGAGGCGGCCCTCACTGCGCCGCGCGCAGCCTGACCACGACGCTGCGCGCCACAAGCACCAGCACGGTGATGACGATCAGGATCACCGAGAGTGCGGCGATCGCCGGGTCGATGTTGTCGCGCAGGCCCATCCACATCAAGCGCGGCAGCGTGATGGCGTTGACCGAGGTGATAAACAGGGTGACGCCGATCTCCTCCCAGGACAGCACGAAAGACAACAACGCCGCGGTGACGATGCCGAACTTGATGTTGGGCATGATGATGCGGGTGGCGCGCTCCCACACGGTGGCGCCGAGGCCGCGGGCGGCGAGGTCGATGCGGCGGTCGAGCTGGCTGAGCGACACCAGGATCAGCACCGTGGCGAAGGGCACCGTCATCACCGCATGCGCCATGACGACACCCAGCCAGGTGTCATAGCCGAAGAACGACGAGAACCCGGAGATCGAGGTCAGCAGGAAGTAGAGCGTGATTGCCGAGACCACCGGCGGCACCACCATCGGCAGCAGCACGAAACCGACCAATGCTGCCGTGAAGCGCGGCTGGAACATCCAGATGCCGAGGCTGAAGCAGAGCGCCAGCACGGTGGAAAAGGCGCTGCTGACGATGCCGATCCTGATCGAGAGCAGGATCGAATCGATCCAGCGCGGATCCTCGATCAGCGCCCGGTAATGGCGCAGCGACAATTCGCCCGACGGCATCGCCAGCATGCGGCTCGGCGTCAGCGATACCGGGATGACGGCGAGCAGCGGCAGCAGCAGGAACAGCGCGACGAGGGCGGCGAGGACCAGCGAGACGGGACCGGGGCGGTAGGTCGGCATCGCGCTACACCAGTTGCTTGGGTCTGATATAGCGGAACAGCAGCGCCATCAGCGCGCCGACAAACAGCACCAGCACGACACTGATTGCGGCGCCCAGGCCCCAGTCCGGGCTCTGGAAGATGCGAAGGTAGATCAGCTCGGCGATCATCACGCTACGGCCGCCGCCGAGGATCGCCGGCGTGACGAAGAAGCCGAGCGAAAAGACGAAGACGATCAGCGCCGAGCCGATGATGCCGGAGCTGGTCATCGGCACGAATACCGACCAAAAGGTGCGCATACGGCTGGAGCCGAGGCCGCGCGCCGCCAGCAGCACACGGTCGTCGAGGCTGCGCATCGATGAGGCCAGCGGAAACACGGCGAAGGGAATGAGGAAATGCGTCATGCCGACGATAACGCCGAACTCGTTGCGCACCAGCGCCAGCGGCTCTGAGATGAAGCCGACCGCCTGCAGCCAGGTGTTGATCAGGCCGCGATTGGACAAAAGCGCCACCCAGCCGAAGGCGCGCGTCAGCACCGAGATCCAGAACGGCACCAGGATGCAGAACTCGGCCACGACGCGCTGCACCGGCGTGCCGCGTACCCAGACAACGGTGATGGCGTAGGCGGCGACAACCGAAACGATCGTCACGATCGCGGCGATACGCAGCGTGCGGATGAAGACCGACTGCACCAACTGATCCGTGAGCAGCGCATTGTACTGCCCCAGCCCCGGCGTGGGCAGGGTGAAGCTCCATTTAACCACGCCAAGGAATGGCCAGGCATAGGCCAGCACAAGAAAGAGGAGCAGCGGCGCCATCAACAGCGCCGCGCCCATCCTGTCGGAGAGGTATGCTCTCATCCGGTTATCCCGGCTTGTCAGGCGGAGATGATCTTCGTGTATTCGTCGAGTGCCGCCCCGTAGTTCTTGGCGTACCAATCCATGTCGAGCGGGATCTGCTTCTTCATGTTCTCGGGATCGACCGGATTGATGCGCCTCTTGTCGGCGGGTATCAGCGCATCGGTGGCCGGGTTGGCCGGACCCTGACCGAGCTTTTCGAACATGATGAGTTCCTTCTCCGGGTCCTGGGTGCTGGCGATGAACTTCATCGCCGCGTCCTTGCCGCCGGGATTGCCCTTGAGCACGGCGAGCGCGCCGGGCGAGATCAGGCCCTGGTCCCAGATGAACTTGATCTTGCCGCCGGAATCCTGCTCGATGAGCGAAGCCCGGGTCGACCAGACGATCGCCATCGAGGCCTCGCCATTGAGCAGCACGCTCTGGCTTTCGGCGCCGCCACCCCAATAGGCGACGACGTTTTCCTTGAAGGCGGCGATCTTGTCATGCGCGCGCTTGAGGTCGAGCGGGTAGAGCGATGCCGGTGCGATGCCGTCGGCGAGCAGTGCCGCTTCCCAGCTCGACACGCCCCATTTGTAGAGCGAGCGCTTGCCGGGGAATTTTGCCACGTCGAAGAAGTCGGCCATGCCGGTTGGTGCCTGGCTGCCGTATTTCTCGGCATCATAGGCGATGACATAGGAGAAGAAATAGGTCGAGGCGGCGTATTCCCAGCCGAAGCCCGGCCGCATCTTCTTCTTGTCGACGACCGCATAATCGATCGGCTCGAGCATGCCTTGGGCGCCGAGCGTGATGGCCGAGAACGGATCGACGTCGACCAGGTCCCAGGTCGGGGCGCCGCTCTTGAACTGCGCCGCGATCGCGCCTTCGGTCGGGCCGGAGCCGTCCATCTTAACGACAATGCCGGTTTCCTTGGTGAAGGCCTGGCCGTAAGCCGCGTCATAGGCGGTAATGGCGTCGCCGCCCCAGTTGACGAGCACCAGTTCCTTAGCCGCGGCAAAGGCGCCGGTCGAGCGCAGCAGCATCGGCGTGCCGGCCAGCACCAGTGCGGCCAGCTGCGTAAACTGCCGGCGCGAGATCTCGCCGCGCACTGCCCTGGCGGATAGCGCCTCGATGGAATTTTTCTTGGTTTGGTTTGTCATGTCAGTTCCCCTTTTTTGTCGTTGATATTTCCTGAAAGTCAGCTTGGCGAATTCGCCGCGCCGATCGTCATTGTCCTCCGTTCGGAAGGAGGAAGCCTTTCTCCGCCGGCCAGGTCAGCCAGACGGAATTGCCCTTGCTGAGCGCGGAAGCGGCGACCTCGTTCGGCACAGAGATCGTCACCTTGGCGCCTTGCCGCGTCGTCAGATCGAGCCGCGTCGCAGCGCCGAGATAGGTCGAGGCGACGGCAGTCGCGGCAATGCCGTTCTCGCCTGTCGCGGCTTCGCGGGCGATCGACATGTATTCGGGCCGGATCGCCAGGATGGCGTCGCCCCGGACCTTCTCGGCCTTGCAGCGCATGCTGATCGCGCGGTCTTCGCAGAGGCCCGTCGAGCCATTGTTGGCCGGGCGTACGCCCTTCAGCGGCAGCATGTTGATCTCGCCCAGGAACTCGGCGACGAAGCGGTTGTCCGGCCGGTCGTAGACCTCGTCCGGCGCGCCGACCTGCAGCAATTTGCCGTGGTTGAAGATGGCGACGCGAGATGACAACGCCAGCGCCTCGCTCTGGTCATGGGTGACGAAGACGAAGGTGGTGCCGGTCTCCTGGTGCAACCGCTTCATCTCGGCCTGCATCTGGCCGCGCAGGCCCTTGTCGAGTGCTGAAAACGGCTCATCGAGCAAAAGTACGCCCGGCTCGAACACCAGCGCCCGCGCCAGTGCGACCCGCTGCTGCTGGCCACCGGACAATTGCGACGGCAGTTTCTTTTCGTGGCCCTTGAGCCCGACGCGCTCGATCATTTCGCCGACGCGGCGTTTGATCTCGGCCGCCGGTTTCTTTCGCACCTTGAGCGGAAAGGCGATGTTGGCCTCGACGCTCATATGCGGGAACAGCGCATAGCCCTGGAACACCATGCCGGCGGCACGCTGCTCGGCCGGCCGCTCGGTGATGTCGACGCCGTCGCTGTAAAGGCGACCGTCGGTCGGCTGAATGAAGCCGGCAAGGATCATCAGGAAGGTGGTCTTGCCGGAACCGGAGGGGCCGAGCAGGGTGAGGAACTCGCCACGGCCGATATCGAGCGTCAGATCGTCCAGCGCACGGAACGAGCCGAAGCTCTTGCCGATCCCGATTGCCTTGATCTCTGCGGCCCGGCCGGGTTGCTGCATCCTGCCCTTTCCTTAGCGTAGCCGAAATCGTAGGCAGGGCGGCGGCTCACCGCAACCGAATAGTTTTCGCCTGATCGGCAAATTTGATTCATCTATGCGCCAATCTCCCCCTCGAGGGGGGAGATTAACGCTGGTTCTCCGACAGCTTCGACCGCAGCCACCGCCCAAACGCCTCCAGCACCGGATGCGCCGCCTTGGCGTGCTCGGAAACCAGAAAATACGAGCGCGGTGAATTGATCGCTATGTCGAAGGGGCGGACCAGCCGGCCTTCGCTCAGTGCCCGGCCGCTGGTCAGCTCGTCGCCCATGGCGATGCCCTGGCCGGCGATCGCCGCCGAAAAGACCAGGTTCATGTCGGAAAAGAAGATGCCGCCTTCCGGGTCGGGGTTCTCGACCTTGGACAGCGCCAGCCAGCGCGCCCAGTCCTCGGTATCGCCGAGATGCAGGAGATTGGCGCGCAGCACGTCGGCCGGCTTGGAGAAGCCGCCGATCTTGTTGAGCAGCGTCGGGCTGCACAGCGGCGTAAAGGAGATCCCGCACAACAGCTCGACCGCGCGGTTTGGCCAATTGCCGACGCCGAAGGCGATGAAGGCATCGGCCTCGGCATTGCTCACGTCGTCGAGACGGCGCGGCGTCAGGATGCGCAGCGCGACATCGGGGTACATCTGCCGGAACTCGCCGATATGGGTGCACAGGAACAGCGAGGCGAAACCCGGCGTACAACTGACGCTGAACGAGCCGCCGATGCCGGTGCCGGCATGGCGTGTCACCGCGTCGCCCAGCACCGTCAGCGCCTTGCGCACGTCGCTGGCATAGCGCTGGCCGCGCGGCGTCAGCGCCACGCCCTTGCCAATGCGCTCGAGCAGGTCGAAGCCGAGATCGCGTTCGAGCAGGCGAAGCTGATGGCTGACTGCGCTGCGGGTCAGATGCAGTTCGTCGGCGGCGCGCCAGACGCTGCCGTGGCGGGCAAAACTGTCGAGGGCGCGCAGCGCCTGCGTCGAGGGAATTCTCAAGAGGTGAACCGAATTTGCATGAGCCGGGAAAACATATCACTTTTTGGCGGGGCGCTTCACTGCTTTCTTTCCGCCATGGAGAAACCGGTGACCTCCGCGCAAGTGACCGCACTTGCCTTTCTGGATGACATCCAGCCGTCGCTATCGGCGTGGACGCGGGCGATCTTCGATTTCGGCGAGACCGCCTGGCGCGAATACCAGTCGGCCGCCTGGTATGTCGAGCATCTGAAGCACGAAGGCTTTTCCGTCGAGGAAGGTTCTGGCGGCATGCCGACCGCCTTCTGCGCCCACTGGGCCAATGGCGCGGGGCCGACCATCGGCCTGTATGCCGAGTATGATGCAGTGCCCGGCAATTGCCAGGATGCTGCGACGGTGAAGCGACCGCGCCCGGGCCTCGGCGAACAGGCTGGCGGCCACACCGATCCGCATTCCGGCCTCGGCATTGCCAGCCTCGGCGGGCTGCTGGCGACCAAGGCGGCGATGCAGCGCCACGGCATATCAGGCACGCTGCGCTTCACCGGCGAGCCGGCGGAGAAGGTGCGCGGGTCGAAGCCGATCCATGCCGCGAAGGGCTATTACGATGGGCTAGCGGGCATGGTCTCCTTCCATCCTTTTTATATGCTGCCGCTCTGCAATACCGCGCGCTGGGATACGCATTGCGGTGCGGCCTATGCGATGATCTACCGCTTTGTGTGCGACGAGCCGGAACATTGGGCGAGGGCGGCAGGCGGCGCAGCACCCATCCCGCAGGCGCATTCGGCAGTCAGGGCGCCCGGCGCCAACGACGCGCTGATGATGATGTATATGGCGTCCAAGGCGCTGCGCGATTCCATGCTGCCGCATCAGGGCGGCTGGTCGATCAGCGAGGCGATCCTGACGGCGGGCCAGGCGACCGCCGACAATCTGCCGGCCGGGCTGGCCGAGATCCAGTACATGATCCGCGTGCCGACGCTGGCGATGGCCGAGCAGGTCACCGCCGTGCTCGACCGCAATGCGGAAGCCGCAGCCAGGATGAGCGGCTGCCGCCATGAGCGGCACTGGGTGTCGAAGTCGCGGCCGGGGCTGGCCAATCACGTCATGGCCGGTATTGCCTTCGACGCGCTGGCGGCGGTCGGGCCGCCGTGCTGGGACGAGACGGCCAAGGCGATCGCCCGCGAAGTCCAGCTCAATGCCGGGGGCGAGGCGACCGAGGAACCATTCATCGACGAACTGGACCGGCTGATTGCACCACAGGCGGCCGAGGCGCTCCTGCGCCGCGACCTGCCGCCTTGGCAGCTCAATTCCACCTCTGACGATTACACCGACATGTCGTGGCATACACCGACGGCACGATTCTACGTCGCCCGGCCGGCGCTGCGATCCGAGAACGGCCACGCGTTTCCGTCCTGGGCTATGAATGCGCTGGGCGGCATTTCTGCCACCATCGACCCGATGGTCATCTGCGCCGCAAAGACGGTCGCGCTGGCAGCACTTCGCCTGTTGGAAGACGAGGCTGCGCGCGACGCGGCGATGGATGAATTCGTCACCCGCACCGGCGGCGGCATCGGCGGCTCGAACTGGATCGCGCCGCTCTGCGACTACGATCCGCCCATCGGATTTCGCTGGCCGGAATACATCACCACCCCGCGCGGACGGGATTGGTGGATACCAGGCAACCAAGCCGCATGATCAACCAAGCCGCCCTTCACGAGGAGAAACCCCATGACCGTCCATGACCGCATCGTCGCCGAGCCGTTTTCGCTGCAGCACCGCAACCCGGCCGGCGGAACCAAGCCGCTGACCGCCTGGGGCTTCGCCAACGAGACCGACGTGCTGACCGACGTGCTGCTCGGCTCGCCGAATTTCCTGCGCCATCTCTCGACCAGCTCGCTGTCGCGCAAGCACCTGCGCGAAGCGCCATGCAACGTCCAGATCGCGCAGGCGCAGCACAAGGACCTGGTCGCCGCCTATGAGCATTTCGGTGTCAACATCCACTGGCACGAGCCGACGCCGGAACTGCCGATGCAGGTCTACTCGCGCGATTCCAGCGTCATGACGCCGTACGGCGCCATCATCACCGCCATGTCGCAATGGTGGCGGCGTGGCGAGAACTACGCGGCGATCCGCACCTATGAGAAGCTCGGCATCCCGATCTATGATATGGTCACCGCCGGCACGTTCGAGGGCGGCGACTTCAACGTCATCGAGGACGGCGTCGTGCTGATCGGCTGCGGTGGCGCCCGCACGCAGGAGGAGGGCGCGCGCCAGGTCCAGGCCTGGTTCGACAAGGAGGGCTGGGAGACCCGCATCGCCTTCATCGACGAGTATTACGTCCATATCGACCTGATGGTGGTGCCGATCGCCGAAAAGCTGACCGCCGTCTGCCTTGCCTGTACAGAGCCCGGCATCGTCGACTGGCTGAAGGGCAAGGGCCACGAGATCATCGACGTGCCGTTCCAGGATACTATGGCGCTCGGCTGCAACTTCATGTCGCTGGGCAAGGACAGGGTAATCGCCCCGACCTCGAGCCAGACGCTGATCGGCCAGCTCAAGGCGCGCGGCTTCGAGGTGGCGGCCATCGACATGAGCGAGATCTCGAAGACCGGCGGCGGCATTCACTGCATGGCGCAGGCGCTGAAGCGCGAGCCGGCCTGAGGGGCCGGCCTTTAGCCCGGCCGCTTGCGCGAAAGCGCCACTGTCAGCACCGTCGATCCCGCCTGGCGTGCGGCGCGCCCCTACAGCACGATGAGCTTTCCCTTGCGCAGACGCCGGGCGCAACGATAGACGAGGTCGGCAGCGACCATGTCTTCCATCGCAATGCCCATCGCCTTGTAGGTGGTGATCTGTTGATCCGAAACGCGGCCCGGCGCGCGGTCGAGCAGCATGGCGCCAAGCTCGGTGCCGAAATCCGGGTCGAAGCCGGCAAGCTCGCAAGATCCGACCGGGGTCGGTTTGAATGCATCCTTGGTTTCGACAAAAAGACTGGATCTGCCGATGAGCTCGATCGGCATTTCACCGCCGGGCGGCGCCACCCCGACCGAGGAGACATGCGTGCCCGGCTGGACCCAGCCTGCGTCGATCACCGGCTGGTAGGAGTGGGTCGCCAGGCACACCACGTCGGAACTGCGCACTGCCGTCTCGAGATCGGCGACCGCCACCACCGACGGATGCAGCCGGGCAAGCGCTGCCGCATCGTCGAAGCTCTTCGAAGCGACACGGATTTCGGCAAAGTCGCGCACCAAGGGCAACAGATGCAGGTGCTGGTTGGCCTGCACGCCGGCGCCGACCACGGTCGCTATCCTGGCGTCCCTGCGGGCAAGCGTGCGCACCGACAGCACGGCGGAGCCGGAGGTCCGCACCGCGGTTATGAAGGTGCCGTCCATGATACACACCGGCAGGCCGGACAGCGGATCAAACAGGGTGATGGTGGCGAGGTGGCTGGGCAGGTTCTTGGCCAGGTTGCCTTCGAAGACGTTGACGATCTTGACGGTCAGGTTCATGCCCTCCATCCAGGCCGGCATGGCGAGGCTGTAGCCGGCCTCGGGGATGTCGAGCTGTGGTCGGGGTGGATTGACGACCCTGCCTTGTGACAGCGCCTTGAAGCCGTCTTCCAGAACATCGAGAAGCTGACTGAGGTCGATGCATTCCATCACATCGGTTTCGCTCAGCACCAGGATCTCGGTCGCTCCCTTGCTGATTTCTGCCGCACTCTTGCCGGCTGGGCTGAACGCTTCCTTGGTCATCCTGCACTCCTGTGTTCGAAATCGGCTCACCACGTTTGCTTTCAGCGGTGAGGGAAGCGCAGGCTATTGCGAGGTTTTATGTTGTGAAATACGTTGATTTCGGTGTCTCTGCGTGAAATCAACACGCAAATCCCTTAGATAGCGTGGATTGTGAAATGAGCGACCTCGACCAGATAGACCGCAGCCTGCTCCGGTTGCTCCAGGAAGACGGACGCCGGACGACGCTTGATCTTGCCGGGCGTGTCGGGCTGTCTCCGACCGGAACCAGCCAGCGGGTTAAGCGCCTGTTCCGCGACGGGTTCATCACCGCGGTCAGGGCCATGCTCGATCCGCGCAAGGTCGGCCGGGGAACGCTGGTGTTCATCGAGGTCCGGCTTGACCACACGGCGCCTCATGTCTTTGACCGCTTCGCCGAAGCCGTGGCGAAAGCTCCGGAGGTTCTGGAGTGCCATATGGTGGTTGGCGGTTTCGATTATCTGGTCAAGGCGCGGATCGCCGATATGGCGGTGTTCCAGGATTTCCTGCAGCGGGTCATCCTGCCGCTGCCCGGCGTGCGCGAAACGCACACGTTCGCCTCCATCGCCGATGTCAAGCCGAACGCCCTTTTGCCGGTGTGATCGGGTAGAGGAGGGGAACGCTGTTCAGGGCGACCTGCATCGCATCTTCGCCATCTAATCGCTCCCCCCTGGCGCGCCTTCAGGTGCAGCGATGCCGGAGACCGGCTCTAGCCTTGCTGGGTCAGCAGGTTTGCGTCGCGTGCGAGCCGCCACTCACCATCCGCCTCCTTGCGCAGGAGCGTCAGCGCATATCCCGATCGATGGACCGGCTCGCCATTCGGCGGGGTCGCGGTCATATTGATGCGGCTGCGGATGAAGGCCCAAGTGCCGAGAAGCTGTAGTTCCACGATATCGCTCGTGCCGTCGATATGAACGCCGGCCGTCTCCCGCGCGGCTGCCGCGAAGATCTCCTTGTCGAAGGGTTCCCGGCCGGGAACCATGAAGATCGCGTCGTCCGTCATTAAGCTGAGGACGGTCGCGATGTCTCCACGCTTGCTCGCATCCATCCACGTCTCGACCAGCTTTCGGATTGCTGTTTCGTCGCCCGTCATCCGTTACCTCCCTGGCATCTCGCCGTCATCGATGGCGCACGGCGCTCCTTCCTCGCTGCTACATAGGGCTTAGATCGCTCTCGTCATCGATTGCAGTGCGTCGCGCCGCGGGTAGCACGGTCAGCGAGCCGGCAGGTTCGCGCCCTCCATGCCTATCGCCAGCCACCGGAGGCGGTGATGCGCTCGCCGGTCAGCCAGGACGCTTCGTCGGAGGCGAGGAACACCGCGACGCGGGCGACGTCGTCGGGCAGGCCGAAGCGACCGAGCGGCGTCATGGCTATAATCTGCTTCTCGAATTCGCTGCCGACGATGCCGATGCGCGCGAGGCCCTCGGTATCGATGCCGCCGGGCGCGATGGCGTTGACGCGGATGTTGCGTGCGCCGAGCTCCCGCGACATCGACAGCGTGATCGTGTCCACCGCACCTTTGGTCGCGGCGTAGACGAGCGAGTTCGGTTGCGGATTGCGGCTGGCGACCGAGCTTATGTTGATGATGCTGCCGCCGCCCGCGCCAAAATGGTTCACTGCTGCTTGCGTGGTCAGAATGATGCCCAACACATTGGTGTCGAACTCGCGGTGAAACTCGGCCTCGGTAACCGCTTCCAGCGGCTCGAATGCGAAGACTCCGGCATTGTTGACCAGTATGTCGAGCCCGCCAAACTCCAATTTCGCCGCCTCGAACAGGCGGCGCACATCAGCCGCTTGCGACACGTCGCCCTGGACGGCGACGGCGCGGCCGCCACGGTCCTCGATCTCGGCGACGACGCGGTCGGCGCCTTCCCGTGACGAGGCGTAGTTGACGACCACTGCGGCGCCGGCCGTGGCAAGACTCTTGGCGATGGCGGCGCCGATACCGTTGGAGGCGCCGGTGACGATGGCGACCTTGCCGTTCAGCTTGCTCATCAAATCTCTCCTTTGTTGACGATGAGCGGTATTTAATCATGATCGAAACGCGTATTATGGTGCCCACAATCCGTTCTTTCGTTCCTGGAATTCCGGAATGACCACCATCCTCGAAAAGACCGCCGGTCTCGTCGCCTTCGTCCGAACCGTCGATGCCGGCTCTTTCCATGCCGCCAGCCGGCTGGTCGGCTCCAGCCCGTCGGCAGTGTCGAAAAGCGTGGCGCGGCTCGAGCGTCGGCTCGGCGTCAGGCTGATCCAGCGCTCGACGCGCCGGCTCGGGCTCACCAGCGAAGGCATCGTCTATTACGAGCGCGTGGCGCCGCTGCTCAGGGCGCTGGACGATGCCGAAGACATCGTTCAGATGGCCGATACGGCGCGCGGCCTGCTGCGCGTTACAGCGCCGGTCGAGCTTGGGCGTGGCCTGATCGCGGCATGGGCGCAAGCGTTCCTTGCGCAGCACGGCGCAGTCAAACTGGAGCTCAGCGTCACCGACCGTCACGCCGATCTGATCCGCGAAGGCTATGACGTTGCGGTGCGCATGGGGCCGCTCTCAGACACCGGGCTCGTCGCGCGCAAGATCGCCAATCTGCCGATCATGCTGGTGGCCTCACCGGCCTATGTCGAGCGGCGCGGCCGTCCGGCATCGGTCGAGGATTTACGGGACCATGAATTCGTCCGCCACCAGATGGCTGGCCGGCCTTATCCGGTCACATTTGCCGACGGTACGATGATCGTGCCGGATGGGCGGCTCGATACCGATGACGGCGGCGCCATCCGCAATGCCGCACTTGCCGGCGCCGGCATCGCGCATCTCATGCAGTTTGCGGTGCAGGACGATCTCGACACGGGCCGCCTGGTCCGCATGCTGCCCGAGGTGGCGATGCGGACCATGCCGGTGCACATCGTCCATGCCTACGGGCGGCAGCTACCGGTCCGGGCGCGGCTGTTCGTCGACTTCCTTGCGGGCCAAATGGCGGCGCTGGCGCGATAGCGCAGGGCTCCGTGGCAAAGACAGCGGCGGCTTCGAGATTACCCTGTTAGTAGCACAAGCGACCCCCGCCTTCGTTACCTGTCCATAGAGCTAGAACGTGATCTTAACTGAATCGGCGCTGCGGTTGGCCGCGCCGTGGTGGACGGCCTCGATGTTGTTGCCGTCGGGGTCGAGCAGGAAGGCGGCGTAATAGCCGGGATGGTAGGATCGCTCGCCCGGCGCACCATTGTCGGTGCCGCCGGCCTCAAGCCCGGCCCTGTAGAAGGCATCGACCATGGCGCGGTCATTTGCCTGGAAGGCCAGGTGGTGGCGGCCGGTCAGCTTTCCCAGGGCCGCCGGGCTGTCGGGGCTGGAGATGAACAGCTCGTCGGCCCAGAAATAATCATTGCCGGCGCCACCGATCGGTATGCCGAGCACGTTGAGAACCGCCTCGTAGAAACGACGGCTGGCCTTGAGATCCCTGACCACCAGATGGAGGTGGTCGATGAGACGCCCGCGATGAAGTTCCTGATTTGCCATGCTTGACAGCTCCTGATCGCCGGTTGGAAATCTAGCTTCGAATGGTGCGCGGTCAATCCAGAAAGCCGTGGAATGGCGCCATCGCGCCGACTGGATAAAAAATGCAACCGGATTGTCGGATTCATGACATATCCAACGTCCTTCGGACGCAAGCGGCTCGGCGAAGCTCGAAAAGGTCGTGCCGTATCAACGCTTCCGGCATGGGAGAAAAGTGAAATGAGCCTTCCCTATCGTTGGGTTATCGTCGCGGCTGGTGCGCTGATGACCTGTGTCGCCCTCGGGGCGATGTTCTCGCTGGCGATCTTTCTCGAACCGATGGCGCTTGACACACAATGGTCGCGCGCCGGCATATCGAGTGCGATGACGCTGAACTTCCTGGTAATGGGCCTCGGCGGCTTCGCCTGGGGCGCCATTTACGACCGCTTTGGCGCCCGCATCGTCGTCATGACCGGCGCCGTGCTGCTCGGCCTGGCGCTGGTCCTGGCCAGCCGCACCGGTTCGCTGCTCGTTTTCCAGTTGGCCTACGGCGTGCTCGTCGGCCTCGCGGCAAGCGCCTTCTTCGCGCCGATGATTGCGCTGACCTCCGCCTGGTTCGACACGAACCGCAGCCTCGCCGTCTCGCTGGTCTCGGCCGGCATGGGCGTGGCGCCAATGACCATCTCGCCCTTCGCCCGCTGGCTGATTTCGGCCTACGACTGGCGCACCGCAATGTTCGACATCGGCATAACCGCGTGGGTGCTGCTACTGCCGGCCGCGCTTCTGGTGCGCCAGCCGCCCAAGCCCGCTGCCGACGGCGCTGCCCCAAGCGTTGCCGCCGAGGGTGCCGGCATGACGGTTCCGCAGGCGCTGCGCTCGCCGCAATTCATCGTGTTGGGACTGACCTTCTTTGCCTGCTGCGCGGCGCATTCCGGGCCGATCTTCCACATGGTGAGCTATGCCATGCTGTGCGGCATAGCGCCGATGGCGGCGGTCAGCATCTACAGCATCGAGGGCCTGGCAGGGCTGGGTGGCCGGCTGCTTTACGGCGTGCTTGCCGATCGGTTGGGCGTCAAGCCGGTGCTGATCACCGGGCTGGCCATACAGGCCGTGGTCATCGCAGCCTATCTGGCGGTCAGCGAGCTTGGTCAATTCTACACGCTCGCCGTCATCTTCGGCGCCACCTATGGCGGCGTCATGCCGCTCTATGCGGTGCTGGCGCGGGAATATTTCGGCCAGCGCATCCTCGGTACGGTGTTCGGTGCAGTAACCATGCTGTCCAGCCTCGGCATGGCTTTCGGCCCGCTCGCCGGCGGCATGGTGTTCGATGCCTATGCCAGCTATTCCTGGCTGTTCATCGGCTCGGCCCTTGTCGGGCTTGGCGCGATGGCGATTGCGATCGCCTTCCCGCCGCTGCCGCGCAGGGAGTTGCAACCGGCTTAAAGCAGGATCGGTGGAAAAGGGCGGCCGCTTGGATGGCAAGCGGCCGCGATCCAAAAATAGCTGGCAGTGTTTGTTCGGCATTATGAAACGCGAATTGCTATGCCCGCAGAGGCACCACCTCGGCGCCGTCAAGCGTGTAGCGCGCATAGCGGAAATCGCGAATTCTCGCCAATCTGTCGCCGGCCCATTCCAGCAGGATAAAGTATTTTAGCCCTCCGGCCGAGTCGTCCGGATCGATCACAAGAATGGCTGGCTGCCGATCCACCAGGCCTGGAAGCAGCCGCCAATCGTGGATACCCGCGTAATTGTGGAAGTACCGGCCCACTTTCGTGCGGCCACTCGCCCGGAGCCGGTTGACGAGGTCAAGCCGGACGTCCTCGGCCAGCATGTCGCGGATCGCATCGAAGTCGCGGGCGTTGAACCGCTCTACATAGGCTGCCAGACGCGCCCGTTCGGGCTCGGCCAACACCGGCACAGGCCGATCGTCAGGCTCGCCGGCGACCTGGCGCAGGCGCAGACGGCCGCGATGCAGTGCGGCTTTCACCGCCGGAACGCTGCTGTCGATAATGTTGCCGATCTCTTCGATCGTATAGCCGAGCACATCCATGAGGATGACGCTGCTACGCTGCGCCGCGGGCAGGCGCATGAAGGTCTGCAGGCTTGCGGCTGCAGTGTGTCGACCCTCGGCCGACATACCGGGGTCAGGGATCATATCGATATCCTCAACGACATGCGCGGCATCCAACCTGGCACGACGGCGTAGGTGGTCGAGCGCGGCATTGTGCGCGATGCGAAACAGCCAGCCCTCGACATTGGCTATCGGCCCGGTCCCGGGGAACGCCTCGAGCGCCTTGACCGTAGCTTCCTGGACGACATCCTCGGCATCGATCACCGAACCGGTCATGCGGGCGCAATAACGGTGCAGTTTCGGCCGCAATTCGCCGAGCAGCCGGTCGAATGGCTCCCGTCCTTCTGGCGTGCCGATTGCGGATCCGGTCATCGCACAAGGGTCGATCTCATGCGTATCTCCCAGGCAGAGGCGCCCGCCATCGGGCGCAGCGTCTTATAGACGCTCGACGATGGCAAAAGGATTCGGTCGAAAAAACTTTCTCCTGCTGGAATCCTTTGATGTTCCCTACGCGTCTCTGGATCACGGGCCCGTCAACCTGGCGGGCCCTTTGTTCAAGCCGGAGGCGCCATAGTCATGAGCAAGCAAAGTGCGGGATCAACGAAGGTCTGGGTTCTCGCCCTCACGTCGATAGGCTCCTTGATGGTCGTTCTCGATGCGATGGTCGTGGCGACGGCATTGAGCACGATGCGCGTCGAGCTCGACGCCTCGCTGGAGACGCTGCAATGGACGATGAACGCCTATAATTTGAGTTTTGCCGTCCTGCTCATGACCGGGGCTGCGCTCGGTGACCGGTTCGGCCGCCGCCGTACGCTCGTTGCCGGATTGGCGTTGTTCGTCGCAGCGTCGGTTGCGTGCGCGCTCGCTGGCAATGCCGGATTGCTGATTGCGGCCCGTGCGGTCCAGGGCGCAGGTGCCGCGATGGTCATGCCGCTGGCCATGGCGCTGCTGAGCGTCGCTTTTCCTCCGGAGGAACGAGGCAAGGCGCTGGGTATCTTCAGCAGCATCACCGGCCTGGCCCTGATCATCGGCCCGATAGCGGGCGGTGCGATTTCCGAAGGCCTCTCCTGGCACTGGATCTTCTGGCTCAATGTCCCGGTCGGCATCGTTCTCATCCCGCTGGTGCTGCGTCGGATTCCGGAGAGTCACGGGCCGGGCACGGTTATCGATGTCCTCGGCGTCGTGCTGGTAACTGCGGCGGCATTCGGAGTGGTCTGGGGCCTGATGCGCGGCAACATCGTGGGCTGGAGCAGCTCTGAAGTGCTGACGGCGCTGACGGCCGGGCTGCTTCTCGCCATCGCGTTCGTCCTTTGGCAGCTGCGTGCCCGTGAGCCCATGCTGCCTTTGCGGTTCTTTCAGGCGCGCGCATTCTCCTCGGGCGTAGGGGCGAACTTCCTGCTTTGCGCCGCCATGTACGGCCTCGTATTCCTGTTGCCGCAGTTTCTGCAGTTTGCCCAGAGCCGTGGGCCGTTCGGCGCCGGCATGGGATTGCTGCCTTGGACCGCCACGCTTTTCGTGGTCGCACCGATCGCCGGCAGCCTGATCAACCGAGTCGGCGAGCGCTGGCTTGTGGTGGCCGGACTGATCCTGCAAGCGGCTGGCATGGCCTGGCTGGCGCAGATCGCCGCACCTGATCTGCCCTACGTTCAGCTAGTCGCCCCGCTGATCATTACCGGTGCCGGCGTGTCGATGGCCATGCCTGCCGCGCAGAACGCGGTTCTCAATGCGGTCGCCCGGCCGGAGGTCGGCAAGGCTGCCGGCACGTTCAACACATTCCGCTTTCTCGGCGGCGTATCCGGGATCGCGATCGCCGGTGCGGTGTTCGCCGGCACTGGAAGCTTCTCGTCCACCGACGCGTTCAGCGATGGCTTCACCTCGGCAATCGACGTCTCCGCTCTGCTCTCGCTCGCCGGCGCGCTCGTCGGATTGGGGCTCCCGGAGCGTCGCGCAGTGGCGCTCGCGAATGCCAGCAAGGAGGCGTAACTCGAAGGCGGGAAGCTTGCGCTTGCTCCCACTGTTGTCGCGCTAACAGCAGCCGCGCCAGCGCAGCAAAAAGGTCGCCGAGCGTCGGTTGCCGGCCGGTCCTGTGGCGGGGCATCTGTGTCCAGACCCAGATCTTGCGCCCGTGATGGCGGCGAACATGCTGCATCGCAGCACCCTCTCGCCGATATCGGCGGGCCAAGGCAGTGCGAAAAAATCGTCAAGAATGGACAATTCAGGCTGTTTCCTGCTGTTTTTTGGCTTTTATTAGTCGCGCCTCACGTTCCTGTTTCAAATGTGTCAACTTTTTGTGTTGCGTTGCACAATGGTGGTCCTATTCTGCGCAAGGGGGCGCTTCCGATTGGAATGCGCCGTGAACGACGCCGCTATATTGACCGATTGGCAGTTTCGCCGTCCCTCCGGCGTATGCCGCTAATGGGAAATGCGCGCGACACCCAATTGGACGCGCTGAGGGCCATCGCCGTGACGATGGTGCTGTACTCCCATTTCTTCGCGGCCGGAGGGTCCTCGTTCTGGGGCCATATCGGCGTGCGCCTGTTCTTCGTGCTGAGCGGCTTTCTGATCACGCGACTGCTGCTGGAAGCCAGAGCGGCCGCCGAATTCGAAACCGGACCGGCGCTGAAATCCTTCTATATCAGGCGGGCGCTGCGAATATTCCCGCCCTATTTCGCCGTGCTGGGTTTCGTCTGGCTGGTGGACCTGGAGCAGTCCAGAGGATCACTGGCCTGGCATGCCCTCTATCTGTCGAATTTCTGGTACGCGGCGCAGAATGAATGGACGCCCTGGCTGCTCTGCCATTTCTGGAGCCTGAGCATCGAGGAGCAGTTCTATATCGCCTGGCCACTGATCGTCCTGCTGGCACCGCGCCAGCGCCTCGAAGCGATCTGCATCGGCGTGATCATGCTGTCGCTGGCCTACCGGTTTTATTGGCCGATCGCGGGAACGCCCGGTTTGGCGCGCGACCTGCTGCCGCCGGCGTCGATGGATGCATTGGCGTCAGGCGCGCTGCTCGCCGCCTACCGGTCAAGAACAGCCGGCTTGCCGCAATGGCTTCGAGCTGGCTGGCCGGGGCTCGCCGCGGCGTTTTTCGTTCTGCAGTGGTTTGCGCCGGCGCCGGCAAATCCGGTGCAGGAATGGGGTCTCTGGCTGCTGTTGCAGATCCTGCCTGTCGCGCCTCTGGTGGTCATCGTTGCAAGCTGTTCAACGGGCATTGGCGGTCGCGTCGGAAAACTTCTCGAACTGCCGCCGCTGCTTGGCCTTGGCCGCATAAGCTACGGCGTCTATCTCTACCATCCATAGTGCTGGCTCTGGTTGTCAAGTCGCAGCCCTGGATCCCGCTCAACGTCTCGGAGCAAGGGCCGGGGCGGTTCCTGGTCGCGGGAACTGCGACGCTCATGCTGGCTTCGGTTTCTTGGCTGCTTTTCGAAAAGCCGCTCAACAGCCTCAAGCGCCACTTCCCCTATGTTGCTGGAAAAGGCCGAGGCGCCATCTCGGCAGGCATGGACGTGGGCAATGCCGGATGGCTCGCGGCCGGAGCATATCCGGGCAGGCCGCTTGATGGTGGCACGTCACCCTTGCCGCGCAAGCTGCACCGAACCGATCGGAGCTGATCATGGCTGCTGCTCCCTTGGTTTCCGTTCTGCTGCCGATCTACAATGCGGGACCTTATCTCGCCGCTGCGCTGGGCAGCGTCCTGCGCCAGGATTACGAGCGTCTGGAGGTCATCGCCATCGATGACGGCTCGACCGACAACTCGCTGCAGATCCTGCAGAAATACCGCCAGGCCGACAATCGCATCTCGATCATCTCACGCGAAAACCGTGGCCTGATCGCAACTTTGAACGAAGGCCTGGCCGTGGCGCGCGGCGATCTGGTCGCCAGGATGGACGCCGACGACATCGCCTATCCCCAGCGCCTGTCGCGGCAGGTCGCGCTGTTCAACCAGCAGCCTGACCTGGCTCTATGCGGCGCGGGTTTCGATACCTTGCTCGGCAACCGCATCGTCCGGGGTTCGCCCGATCCGATATTCCAGGACAATATCCTGCGAATACTGTCGATGTTCTTCACGATCTTCATGCATTCCACGGTCGTCTACAACAGGAAGGTCATCGAAGAGAGCGTTCTATTTTATGACGAAAGCTACAAGCATGCCGAGGATTTCGACCTGTTCAGGCGGCTGACCGACCGCTACCCGGCGGCCATGATCCCCGAAAGCCTGATCGCCTATCGTATCCATGACGACAGCGTGACCAACAGGCACAAGCGCGAAATGCGCAGGACCCATTTGAAGATCGTCGCCGAGAACCTCGAGCGCGAAGGGCTCGCACAAGAGACGCAAGGCCTGCGCGACATCGGTGAGGTCCTGTCGATGGACACGGTTCGCCGTGCCGCCGAATGGATCCTTGCGCTGGAAGAAAGGATTTCGGCACTGCCGGCCGAGACGAGGCCGAGTTACCAGGCCGGCACGCTGAACCTGTTCTATTTCCACTACCAGCTGATATCGGGGGAAAGGCAGCCGCTGCTGATGCACGAATTCCTGACGCGGACGGCGAAATGGAACCTCATCCGGCGGCGCGAGCAGTACGTGTTTCGGACCGGTGCCTTCGCGCCGCGCTTCAGTCTCGCCTCGATGTCGGTCACCAGGCAGGTGGATGCCCTGTCGCGGTATCTGCAGTCCGTGCCGGCCGCGGCGGTTTTGCCTTCGAACCAGTTGAGCTAGCAACGCATGTTCGTCAAATCGCACCAGCTCCAGCAGCGCGGCCGCTCGACGGTGCCGGCGGCCATGTCGCCGCGGCCGCAGCAAGGACCGGCGCCGGCGGTCAGCTTCATTGTCTGCACACGCGACCGTGTCGCCGTACTCGAGCCCTGCATCAGCTCGATCCAGGCCGCGTGTCGTGCCCATGCCGACTTTGCCGCCGAGCTGGTGGTTGTCGACAACGGCTCGACCGACAGCACGGCCAAACGGCTGGCCAGCATCGCCGAACTGTCGGACATCCCGTTCACCGCCATTTGCGAGCCGCGACCCGGATTAGCGGCCGCGCGCAACGCCGGGCTGGAGCGGGCGCGGGGCCGCGTGCTGGTCTTCGTCGACGATGATTGCGCTGTCCACAAGGATTATTTGCGCGATCTGCAGCGGCACTATGCGGCCGGCGAACGGGTCATCCGCGGCGGCCGCGTCGAGATCGGCGACCCCCGCGACCTGCCGTTCACCATCAAGCGGTCGCCGGTGCGCGCGCGGCTTACGCCGGATGTCCATCCCGGCGGCTTCGTGCTTGGCTGCAACATGACGATGCATCGCGATGTCGCCGCCCGTATCGGGCGGTTCGACGAACGGTTCGGCGCCGGCGGCCCGCTGCGATCGGCGGAGGATACGGACTATCTGGTGCGGGCGGTGCTGCTTGGGATTCCGGTCGAATACGTGCCCGACATGACCATCTATCACCATCACGGCCGGCGCGACCGCAAGGCCATCGAAAAGCTGCATCGCGACTACAGCATGGGCAATGGCGGGCTTTGCCTGAAGCATATCCGCAACGCGCCGTGGCTGCTTCGGCATTTCTACTGGTCGATGAGGGCGGCCTTGCGCGAATTGGGGAAAGGCCCGCTGTTCGACCGTGAACTCCAGCTGTCGCACTGGCCGATCATCGGCATGAACTTGCTGGGCGCGGCCAAGTTCGCGGTGCTTTTGCTGGCGAAATCCCCCGAAACGACGGAAATGCGACAGGAGCAACAGGCAAATGCCGAGGCAAGGTGATCCGCCATCATGCGACTGATGCCGCCCAGCCTACCGATGCTGCGCCGCGCGCTCGGGCAAAAACAGTTGCGTCTGCTTCCGGCCGTGGTGGTGCTCGGGCTGCTCAGCGCCGCGCTTGAAGGCTTCGGCATCGGCCTGATCATCCCGTTGCTGAACATAATCATGGGGCAACAGGGGCAGACCGGCATGGCTGGCTTTTCCGCCGTCTTCCAGCATGTCGGATCGAGCTTGAGCGAGCGCGACCGGCTGATCGTCATATCGGTCGCCATCCTCGGCTCGATCGTGCTGAAGAACCTGTTCGCTTTCGCCAACACGCTGCTGACCACCTTTATCTATGGCAAGGCAAGCCATTCGATCCGCAGCGCGCTGTCGGAGCGGCTGCTGCGGGTGGGCTACCCATTCTTCCTGCAGCAAAGCCCGGGACGGCTGCTCAACATCATCTCCAACGAATCCTGGCGGGCCTCGGATGCCATCCAGATCACGTTGGGGGCAATCGTCAATGCATCGGCCGCAATCATCCTATTGGCCTTCCTGCTGCTCCTGTCGTGGCAGATGACGCTGCTGGTGACGCTGGGCCTGGCGCTGGTCCAGGTCGCGCACGCCGTGCTGTCGGCCAATCTGAAGGCGCCGAGCCGCAGCGTCGCCTCCCGCAACAGCCAGCTCGCATCGCAGATGCTGCATCTGGTGCATGCCGGGCGGCTGATCCGCATTTTTGGCCAGGAGCAACGCGAGAAGGCGGCATTCGACCAGGCATCGGATGCGGTGCGCCGGGCGGCGTTCGTGCTTTTAACCCGCCAGGGAGCTTTGCCGCCGCTGACCGAGGTTCTGCACGCCATGCTGTTCCTGGCGGTGGTGATCGGCGCCTGGTTCGCCAATGTTTCCTTCCCGCTGATCGTCGCCTTCGTCATCCTGCTCTACAGGCTGCAGCCCTACATGCGATCGTTGCAAATGGCCTGGAGCCAGCTGCAGGGCCTCAGCGGATCGCTGGAAGAGGTGACGTGGATGCTGGACCCATCCGACAAGCCAGCGCCGCCGCAAGGCAGCGCAGCGTTCCCCGGGCTCAGCCAAGGCATCAAGTTCGAGGACGTCACCTTTACCTATTCCGGCTCGGAGCAGCGCGCGGTGGTGCTGCATGCGGCGAGTTTCGATATCCGTAGCGGCCGCTCGACCGCGCTGATCGGCCGGTCGGGCGCCGGCAAGACGACGATCGTCAACCTTTTGTGCCGCTTCGTCGAACCGGATAGCGGCAGGATCCTCGTCGATGGATCGCCGCTGGACCGCATAGACCCCGGCCAGTGGCGAAAGCACATCGCGCTTGCCAGCCAGGAGCTGGAGCTGGTCGACGGCACGATTTTCGACAACATCATCTACGGCCAGGACGCGGCCTCGGCCGATGACGCCGAGCGCGCGGCAAAACTGGCCGAAGCGCATGGCTTCATCGAGCAACTGCCGCAGGGTTACTGGACGGTCGTCGGCTACCGCGGCGTCAATCTCTCGGCGGGACAGCGACAGCGGATCGCGCTGGCCAGAGCGCTGGTGCGCGATCCCGATATCCTGATCCTGGACGAAGCCACCAATGCGGTGGACGGCCTGTCGGAAGCGGCAATCGTCGAGACGCTCAAGTCGCGGGCCGGCCGCCGCACTACCATCGTCATCAGCCATCATCGCAGCACCATCTCGTTCTGCGACGACGTCGTGATCCTGAGCCACGGCCGTGTGAAAAAGCAGGCGCCGTTCACCGCGCTTGCGACGCTCAGCATGGACGAGCTTTACCAGCACGAGGCGCTGGAAGGCTGAGGGCGACCCGCTGCGTGCGCGCGCTGGGAGGTCGTCTCGGATGTCAAGCCGGGTCAAGCATCTCAGGGGCGAGGAAGACCTCCGCCATACGTCTCTACGGGGTTTCTGGGATGATGAGTGATCCCGAGCTTACCCGCTTTTCATCTGGAGCGTACAGAACCAAGGGTCCGCCTGCCAAATCCAGCAATGGCAGGCGGACCCTAATCAGCGCATGAAGGGACTGATTCTGCGCCGATGTCTCCTCGAGGAGGTGACGCCTTCAACTGAAGACGGGCGCAGTTGTTCCCGACGCCGGCCGTACACAAGACCATTGCGCAGGCAGGTCAGACTTAGGTCCCTGTAAACGCGCATCGCTGGCTGGAGTGAACATCGGATCGGCTCGGTGGTAGCGAAACTTCGGCCGGAGATAGATGCAGCCATCGGGTCCCGGAGCATGACCGGCTCGGCGCTGATCATGGGCGGCGATCTGTCCCCGCACGACTGATGCCGAGGGCGCTTGCAGTCCTGCGGAATACGCATCCACCAGCGCCAGTGAAGTTGTCCAAGCGGTACGCAGCGGTCGTCAAGCTGTTGCTAATATGCAGCACAGGCAGCGCTCTATGAACGGCGTCGCTTGGAACCGCTACCTCCGACCAACCGTTAGTGTCACAATGACAAACCAAAAAGTGAGGCTGACGATGGACCCGCTGCAAAACAACACGTTGGAGATCTGGTGTCTTGCGGCCGTTCCGCTGTCGCTGCTCCTCACGGTGTTATTAGCCGGATTTATCCTTTAGCCGGACCCAACGGCGCCGGCTGCGGACCGGGGCCTGGAAGATGAAAATGCCGGCCATTTAGGCACGCTAGGCGTCTCGGACACCCCTGTAGCACCAGGCCGTGGCAGCCTTTCCAACATTGCCATCATAATCGGCTCTTTCGACCGGTCCGGCCCGCAGCGATTGCTCGCAGCCCCGTTGCGAGGGTGAGCATGCGAGCTCGTACGTTTTTTACACAATCTCTGATTGGTGGACTCGCCCGCCGCCATCGACGTTAATTTTGCGTTAGCGACAGGAGGGGGGAGATCGCTAAAGGGAGGAAGAAAATGAAAGAAAACTACGATCTGACGATCGACTACGACGACGAACCTTACGACAACAAGCCTTACGATCTAGCCACATTCGCAAGGAAGCACGGGCTCAACATTCGAGCCGCCGAGCTTCTTCTTTTCGCCAAAGGCCCGTCTCGAGCGGCCTGCGATGCCGCGGCGAGGGCTTTTCTCGCCGCAGTCGCCGCACAAGCTATGAGACAATCGGCGCGGTAAGTCTCACAAACCATTGCTGACACGGCCTGCCGTGTCAGCAACCCGACGCACAGCGCTGGAAATTCCAGGCCGTTTCCAACAAGATGCCTGAGCATCCGGGAATGGCCTGAAATGTGCAATCTCTACAACATCACGACCAGCCAGGAGGCCATCCGCCAGTGGACCCGCGCCTTGCGCGACATCCTCGGCAATCTCGAACCCTCGATCGACACCTATCCCAACCAGCCAGGCCCTGTGGTGCGCAACACGCCGGACGGCGAACGCGAATTGGCCAATCTGCTGTGGGGCATGCCGACGCCACTGGAGCGGGTCAAGGGCAAGGCCGACTATGGCACCACCAATATCCGCAATCCGCAATATGGCCACTGGCAGCAATATCTCGGCATCGAGAACCGCTGCGTGGTGCCTGTCACCAGCTTCGCCGAGCCTAGCCCGACGCCCGGCGACAAGGACCACGAGACCGGCATCCAGCGCAACTACTGGTTTGCACTCGGCGAGGACCGCCCGCTGTTCTTCTTTGCCGGCCTGTGGACGCGCTGGCATGGCCTTCGCAAGGTCAAGGACGGCCCCGCCGATCACCAGGTCTATGGCTTCATGACGACCCAGCCCAACGCGCTGATCGCGCCGATCCACGAAAAGGCAATGCCGGTGATCCTGACCACGCCGAAAGAAACCGAGACCTGGCTGACGGCGCCATGGTCGGAGGCAAGGCACCTGCAGCGCACGGCGCCCGATGATGCGCTGGTGATCGTCGACAAGCCGGCGACACAGATCAAGTTTCCGCAGCAGGCGCCGGCGCAAGGCTCGTTGTTTTAGCGCTTGAATTTCTGCAGCACCCAGATGTAGCCCTTGGGCGGATGGTCCTGGTCGATGAACTGCGTCTTCACCGTCGTGTCCTTGCGGCTGCATCGTTTGCACCTGAACCTGATCGCTTCCAGCGGCTTGCTCCAGCCCACCACCTGGGCCACGTCATTCGCCCTGAAGCGTCCGACATGGTAGCAATGGCCGCACTCCACGATGAGCAGCATGTTGGCCTTGGCGGCACGCCCAACGCTGTCCATCGGCCCGGCCATGGCTCAATTCCGGGTCGAGTAATCCTCGGGCAGCGGAAGCAGGCCAAGCTCCGCCATCCGGTAATCGGGCTCCTTCTCCGCGACGCTGGCCAGCACCTCGTGCAATTTCTCGACAAGCCCGCAAAGCTGCCAGAACAGCTCGCCATGCGCCTTCAGATGCAGTTGCGACGACAGCACCGTCTTGCGCAGGCTCAAAGTGTCCCTGATCGCCTCCGCATCCCTCGCCGACAGCCTGTCGAACCGGCTTTTTCGTCTGCCCATCGCGGCTCTCCTCGATTTGTGAGCAACCGCCCCGCCTGCTGACAAATAGGAAGGCATTCCTCGCAGAGTCAATTCGCTCTTGACATTTTTGTTCCCGTTTTGTTCAATATCAACTAATGGAGGCACCGAAGCGACAGCACGCCGCCTCAATGCCTCTTGAAATACTGCACCTCACGTTCGTGCTTTTCGGCGGCCTCGCGGGTATCGAAGGTGCCGAGATTGCGGCGCTTGCCGGTCTTTTCGTCCTTCTTGCGCGAATAGAGGCGGTATTTTCCGTCTTTGAGTTTTCTGATCATCTGTCACTCCCCGAGCCGCTGCTTCCCCTTAAGGTTGCGCGCGGCTTGTTCGATAGCCGCCCTGTCGTTTCCCAGCCTGTCGATCAGCTCCTGCGCCTGTTCGCCCGATATGCCGGTGCGCACCGCCAGGGCCTCCACCGTCAAAACGTCGGAGCTCGCGACCTCGCGGGTTTCCGGCAGGGCATCGCCTGCCGTCAGTGGCAGGGCCGCCTCCCTGTCGATCTCGGCCCCGGCCCGGTGCCAGTGCCGCTCGGGATCGCCATGGATCCCGCCTTCGCGTACCCAGATCTGGTATGCGCGCTCACGAATCTTGTCTTCCCGGTCGTCGCCCATGTTGATTTCTCCTTTGGGTATCGGATGAACGCCGCGCCAACCCGAACGATCCAAGAAATCTGCGTGATCGTTGGGTGGGGTCGCACAAGGCGCCATGCACTGCGGCCGCCAGCCACCCCACGGCCTGCCTACTCGCACTGCCTGCGCGGCCCGCCCGAATACGGCTGATAGCTGTTGTCCTCCGGTCGATATGACCGGTAGCGGCTGAAGCAGTATTGCACGTGGTCGAATGAGAGCTCGGCGGCGCCGGATTCATCCGATGGCGCGTAGCCCTCCACCGACGACGTATCGCTCGCCTCGAAATAGCTGCCGTCATCGGCGGCGCCGAGATAGGGCGAGATGCAGGGGCGCTGTTGTCCGCTGTAGGATGTGTAGTGGTTGTCGTCCGGCCTGTAGGAGCGGTAGCGGCTGGCGCACCATTCCACGTGGGCGGCGGGCAGCGTCTGCTGCTCTTCCGCTGGTGGCTGGATAGAGCCGGTCGCGGTAATGTCGGCTGTCGACGCTGCGGCGGCATCGGTGGGTTTCGAGGTGCGATCGACTTCCGAGGTGCGAACGGGGACCGGGCGGGCCGGGAGGCGCTCGAGGCGCTGCGAGGCCGGGTTCACCGGTCGCGGGTCCTTGGCCCACAGTTCGGCGACGCTGGAGACCGGGGCGGCCGGCCGTACCGGCTTGGCTATTAGAAGCCAGGTGGCGAAGGCGAGGCCGCTGGCGAATACGGCGAGCGTCAGCACGAAGCCGCCGAAGATTGCGAATAAGGCTTTCATGCCGCGCTCCTTCGCCTCCCGGTTAAGGAAATGCGGGGGCGGGGAATCCGGTTCCAGGAAGAGGGTGGGGGCAGGGCACTTAAAGGAGGACCCCTCTCTCCGTCACGGCGGGGCCGCGCCCCCACGACCCCGTTGCGGGGCGAGGACCCAAGGCTCCTTAGGCGGCTTTCAGTGCAGGCCGAATTCGCGCAGCAATTCCTCGCGGTAGCGCACGAAGCGGCTTTCGCTGCGCTCGCGCGGGCGGGGCAGGTCGATGTCGATCAGCCGCGCCGCGCCGCCTTTCTCCTTGGGCAGGATCAGCACCCGGTCGGCGAGGTAGATTGCTTCCTCGAGGTCGTGCGTCACCATCACCATGGTGACGTTCTCCTCGCTCCAGATGCGCGCCAGTTCCTCCTGCATGCCGATCTTGGTCATCGCATCGAGCGCGCCCAGCGGCTCGTCGAGCAGCAGGATTTCGGGCTGCACGGTCAAGGCGCGGGCGATGCCGACGCGCTGCGCCATGCCGCCCGACAGCTGCCGGGGAAAGGCATCGCTGAATTCGGCGAGGCCGACGAGCGCGATATAGAAGCGCGCCCGTTCCTCGGCCTCGGCCTTTGGCACGCCGCGCACTTCGAGACCGAAGGCGACATTGCCGAGCACGGTCAACCAGGGCAGCAGGCGCGGTTCCTGGAAGATCACCGCACGTTCGGCACCGACGCCGTGCACCGGCTTGCCGTCGATGGCGACGCCGCCGCTGTCGGCGGCCTCCAGCCCGGCAAGGATGCGCAGCAGCGTGGTCTTGCCCGATCCGCTGGCGCCGACGATGACAAGGCATTCGCCCGAGCGGATGTCGAGATTGAGGGTCCTCAGAACGGCGAGCGAGCGCCCACTGATGCTGAACGATTTGGACAGGTCGCGTATGCTGACCTGACCGCCGCTTGTGCTGCTCATCGCGCGCGTCTCCCAACTGGTTGGTCGGTTGCCTTTGTCAGTTGGTCTTGGTTTCGCCCGGCCGGTAGAGGATGTCTGTTGCCTTCAGCTTGCCCTTTGGCAGGCGGCCGTCGCGCTCGAGCACGCTGACCCAGAAGTCGATGTCGCGGTCCGTCGCCTTGGCCCCCTGGCGCAGGCCGAAGCCGGTCCAGTAACGCGCCAGTTCGCCGTTTTCGCCGCGCTTGTCGAGGATTGTGGCGAGCACCTTGCGCGCTTCGTCGGGGTTCTGCAGCGACCAGTCGGAGGCGCGCGCCGATTGTTCGACGAAGTTGCGGGCGGCGTCCGGATGCGCGGCGATGAAGTCGCGCCTGAGCACGACGAAGCCGCCGGCCAGCTCGCCCAGCACGTCGGTGTCGTTGAACACGCCACGCACGCCGCCGTTGTCCACGAGGGCGCCGGCAAACGTCGCCTGCCAGTAGCCGAGCGCCGCGATGTCGACCTGACGGGAGCGCAAGGTCTGTTCGAGCTGCGGTCCGGGCACGACGACGAGATTGGCAGCATCCGGCGGCAGGCCGACGCTGTGCAGCGCCTCGCGCACGGTGTAGTCGAGATGGGCGCCGAGCGTGTTGACGGCGATGGTCTTGCCGGCGATGTCGGCGATCGATTTGATCGGGCTGTCGTCCAGCACGTAGAAGACGCTACGCACCTTGCTATTGATGCCGTTGCTCGGATAGGCGGCGACGAAGTCGTTGCCGCCGGAGATCGAGTTGATCACGGCTGCGGTTGCAGCCGAGCCGATATCGACGCTGCCGGAGGCCAGCGCAAACAATGATTCCGGGCCGCCGCCGGAATAGCCGACATTCTCGACCTCGATACCGAGGCCTTTGAAATAGCCGAGCTCGCCGGCCAGCTCATGCGGAGAGATGCTGCCACGGCTGGCGAGGGAGCGGAACTTCACTGGTTCCGCTTCGGCAAAGGCGAAGCGCGGCAGGCCCGCGGCGAGAAGGCCGGCGGCGAAGGGCGCGCCGGCAAGCAGGGAACGGCGGGAGATTTTCATGGTCCGGGTCTTTCCTGATTTGAGTTCTGGCCTGGTTGAGATTGGTAAGGGCGGGTGGTCAGTCGACGGCATTGCTCCAGCGGCAGAGCCGGCGCTGCAGGCTGACCAGCGCCTGGTTTGCAATCAGGCCGAGGCCGGCGAGGATGACGATTGCCGCAAACATCAGCGGGATCTGGAAATTGTATTGCGCGTTCATCACCTGGAAGCCGATGCCCTTGTTTGCGCCGATCATTTCGGAAGCGATCAACAGCAGCAGCGCCGTGGTGGCGCTGAGCCTCAGTCCGACGAAGATCGACGGCACGGCGCCGGGCAGCACGACGCGGCGGAAGACGGTGAGCTGCCTGGCACCATAGACGCGGGCCATCTCCAGCAGTTTCGGATCGACCTGCTTGACGCCGCCGATGGTGTTGAGCAGCAACGGGAACAGCGTCGCCCAGAAGATGACGAACACCTTGGAGGCCTCGCCGAGCCCAAGCAGCAGGATAAATACGGGATAGAGCGCCAGCGCCGAGGTCTGGCGGAAAACCTGCAGGATGGGATCGAGCGCGGTTTCGACCGTGCGCACCTGACCCATGAACAGGCCAAGTGGGATGGCGACCAGCACGGCGGCCGCGAAAGCGAGACCGGCGCGCTGCAGGCTGATGGCGATGTCGCCGAGCAGAGTGCCGCCGACCAGCCCCTTCCAAAGTGCCGCGACAATCATGTCGCTCGGCGGCAGCACGGCCGCGTTGACCCAGCCCGCGCTGCTCGACACTTGCCAGATTGCGAGG
The DNA here is from genome assembly GCF_040318335.1 of Mesorhizobium sp. M1182. Classification (NCBI taxonomy): domain Bacteria; kingdom Pseudomonadati; phylum Pseudomonadota; class Alphaproteobacteria; order Hyphomicrobiales; family Phyllobacteriaceae; genus Mesorhizobium; species Mesorhizobium sp. M1182. Next base: position 117,660 of record NZ_JAMYMD010000010.1, on the reverse strand, counting down.
AAAGCGATGAGGACGCCGTAGCGCGACAGGAAGCGGATGCCCGCCCGGCCACCGAGGCGCAGGAAATCCGTGCCGAGGCTTGTCGTGCTGTCAGGCGTGCCGAGGCTGGCGGCCTGTTCGATGTGCTGCAAGGTCATCGTGTTGCCTCCTGCTTGGAAAATATCGGGCTTCTCGGGATTATTCGGCGGCCAGCACCGCCGAGCGGGCGGCGGTCCAGGGGTTTTCCGGCCGCCTGAGGCCGAGGTTCTCGCGCAGGGTCCTGCCTTCATAGGCGGTGCGGAACAGGCCGCGGCGCTGCAGTTCGGGGATCACCAGCTCGACGAAGTCGTCGAGCCCGCCGGGCAGCCAGGGCGGCAGGATGTTGAAGCCGTCGGCGGCTTCGTTGCCGAACCATTCCTCCAGCTGATCGGCGACCTGCGTGGCGCTGCCGATGACGGTATAATGGCCGCGGGCCGTTGCCACCCATTGGTAAAGCTGTCGGATGGTGAAGTTGTGCTCGTCGGCAATCTGGCGGATCAGCGCCTGGCGGCTCTTCATGCCTTCGGTCTCCTTGCTCGGCGGCAGCGGTCCATCGAGCGGATAGCCGGTGATGTCGAGCGTCTGGCCGGCCAGCCCGTTGAGCAGGGCGACGCCGTCTTCGGGCAGGATGAGATCGTTCAGCTGCTGGTACTTGGCGCGCGCTTCTTCTTCGGTGCGGCCGACGAAGGGTGCCACGCCCGGCATGATCAGCACCTGCTCGGGATCGCGGCCGACGGCCGCCACGCGCGCCTTGATATCGCGATAGAATTCCTGCGCCGACGCCAGGTTCTGATGGGCGGTGAAGATGACTTCCGCCGAGTGGGCGGCGAGCTTGCGACCGTCTTCCGATTGCCCCGCCTGCACCACGACCGGGTGCCCCTGCACCGGGCGCGGCACGTTGAGCGGCCCTTTCACGCTGAAATGCGCTCCCTTGTGGTCGATGTCGTGGAGCTTGTCCTTGTCGTAGAAGCGCCCCGATTTCTTGTCGCGGATGAAGGCATCGTCCTCCCAGCTGTCCCACAGGGCCTTGACCGTCTCGACGTGCTCATGCGCGCGGGCATAGCGCTCGGCGTGGGCAGGCTGCGTCTCGCGATTGAAGTTGCGCGCGGTTTCGTCGCCGGCCGAGGTGACGACGTTCCAGCCGGCGCGGCCATTCGACAGATGATCGAGCGAGGCGAATTTGCGGGCGAGCGTGTAGGGCTCCTCGTAGGTGGTCGAGGCGGTAGCGATGAAGCCGAGATGCGTGGTGAGCGGCGCCAGCGCTGCAAACAGCGTCACTGGCTCGAAGCCGGCGATCTTGGCATTGCCGCCTTCGCGGGCGCCGAGCCCGACCGTCAGATTGTCGGCGAGGAAATAGGCATCGAACAGGCCGCGCTCGGCGGTCAGGGCGAGCTGCTTGTGGAACTCGAAATTGGTGGCGCCGTCGGCCGGCGCCTCGGGGTGGCGCCAGGCGGCGATATGCTGTCCGCCGCCGGGCAGGAAAGCGCCCAGTTTGATTTGCCTGGATTTGGTGGATCTGGTCATCGCGGCGTGCTCCTGGACGGATCGGAGAGGGGATCTCGGGTCAGTGGTGCGTTCAGGCGGCAAGGCCGACGCCGTAGGGCACCCCGGTTACACGGCATGCCTCGGCGACCGCCTGCCGGGCGCGGGCGTGGATGGCTTCCGACACCAGCACGCCATTGGCAAAATCCTTGTCGGAGGCGTAGATCGCGGTCGGCACGGTCAGCGCCTCGAAGAAGCCGAACAGCGGCCGCAACTGGTGCTCGACGATCAGCGAATGGCGCTCGCCGCCGCCGGTCGCGGCGAGAATGACGGGCTTGCCCCTCAGCGACGACGGATCGAGCAGGTCGAAGAAATGCTTGAAAAGCCCGGTATAGCTGCCTTTGAAAGTCGGCGAGCCGGCCACCAGGATGTCGGCGCCCAGCAGCCGTTCGACAATGTTGCGCGCCGCCGGGTCGAGGTCGCCGAGGCGCCTTGCCTGCGGCAGGGAAGCGCCGAGATCCTCGATATCGAAGACGGCCGAGGCCGCGCCGATGCTTTCGGCGGCCTGCCCGACAATGTGGCTGACGAACGCCTTGGTCTTCGAGGGCCGGGTCAAATTGCCCGACAGCCCCACCACGAGCTTTTTCGACATTCCTGGCTCCCTCTCAAGCGCTCTATTTTAAGATCTTGGGTCTAGCGATCTATGTTAAATCTAGAGAGTTTGTAGAATTAAGAGAGTGAGAAAATTTCAAAAGTAGCGCATTGCGCGAACGGAGTTTGCGGCACATCGCCCACAATTGGTTCATTCAATGCGCCGCAGCGCGCTGAAAACCCGCCACAGCGCCTTCAGCCGCGATGGCGCAGCGCGTCGGACAGAGCGCATGAAGCCGGCCGGACATATAAGGCAAGTCGCCCTCGGACGCTCCCGGCGCGACGTCGAGGAACTATGTCCCGATACCACGATCCTCGACGGCCTAGCGGTCCTCGGGGAGGATGCAAGCGAGGCACAGGCCACGGCGCTGGAGTGGCTCCGCGGCATGCAGTGAGTCAGGCCAATTTGATTCAAATCCGGCTGTGGATATTTGCTTTTAGCTAAATCGAGGCGGTCATCTTGCCGGCGGGCGGGCAACAGGGAGATGCCTATGACAAGCGACTTTGCCGCCGCACACCTGCACCTTGAACGAGCCTGCCACTATTTGAGCGGCGAGGACGAGACGAGCCGCACGGCTCGTGCGGCTCTGGATCTCCTGATCGATGCAATTGTCGCAGCGCAATACAAGCGGCCGGTGGGAGATGTTGTGGAGTTTCCAAGGCCGGCAAAGCTGGGGCAATCCGCAAGCGGGAACGGGTAGTCCAACTGGCGGCGTCCCTTGTCCTGCCGGATTTACATGAACCAGGTTGCCACCAGGCCGATCGTCGCCGAGAAGATGGCGACGGTCGTTGCCCAGCCGAGTATGTTGGTGCTGCGGCTGTTAACCTGATCGCCCATGATCCTGCGGCTGTTCGTCATCAGCATGATGAGCAGCAGCAAGGGCGGTGTCGAGAAGCCTTGAACGATGCCGGACCAGACCAGCGCCTTCATCGGATTGAAGCCGAGAAAGTTCAGGCCAGCGGCGATCGCCGTAAAAAATCCGATGGCGAGGTAAAATTTGGGCGCCTCTCGAGCCCGGGCGTGCAGGCTGTTTTTCCAGCCGATGGCTTGTGCCACGTCATAGGCAGCGCCGGTGGTCATGACAGGAACCGCTAGGAAACCGACGCCGATCACACCTGCGGCGAACAGAACGCTTGCGGCCTGGCCGGCGAGCGGCCGCAGCGCCTCCGCCGCTTGCGCGGCCGTGTCGATATCGTGATGCCCCGCCTTGTAGAGCGTCGCCCCCGTCGACAGGATGATGAAATACATGATGAGATTTGAAAACATCATGCCGATGAGGATGTCCCGGCGCGAGCGGCGGAGTTCGCTGTCGGTAGCGCCCTTCCTTTGGCTGAGCGTTGTGCGCCCCTGGGCAATCTCCTCCTCCACCTCCTCATTGGACTGCCACGTATAGAGATAGGCGGACAGCGTCGTGCCGATGATGGCGACCAGGATCGACAGGAACTCGCGATTGAATTCGATCCTGGGGAGCAACGTCCCGCGCAGCACCGCCGCGGCGTTCGGTTTGGCCAGAATGGCGGCACCGACATAGGCGAGCAGCGCCAACGCCAGCCAGCGAAAGATGTTGCGAATCAAAGTATAGGAGCCGAAGACCTGGAGGGCGAAGATGAGGGCGGCGACGAACAGCACGATCAGCGGAATGGGAAGCGGCACGAATATGTTGATCGCCGCCGCCATTCCACCAAGATCTGCCGCTGCCTCGATGGTGTTGCCGACGAGCACACCCAACAGCACCGACCAGAGCAGCCACCGCGGGTAGAAGTCCTTGATGACGTGGAACAATCCGCGCCCCGACACCTGGCCGAGCTTCGACGACAGGTAGACGACCGCGTACATCATCGGCAACGTCACCGGAGCCGTCCAGAGCAGGTCGGGTCCGAAACGGGCGCCGGCACTGGCATAGGTGCCTATTGCGGAACAATCGTCGTCGGCCGCCCCTGTTATCAGTCCGAGGCCGAGCGCTCGTCCTATGCCGCCTTTGCCCTCCTTCGGTGGGATGGAATGATCGGAACCGGCCTGCCTCATTGCGACGGGACCGGGTTGCGAACGAAAGACGCGGCCTGCCATGCAATAATGGTAAGGATCGGTCGCGGCGCTGGTCTCATTTTGCTTCCTTCAACAACTTGCCCAAACCCGGCGTGCCATGACTTGTTCCGCGACGACGGGACAGGGGTTTTGTCTCAGGCAAAAAAGTTCGGGTTGACCGCTTCCGAACGCGAAGCGACTATCCGTTCGAGGCGAAGATCGCAGGAGGAAATGCAATGGACGAGCCCGGTCAGTGGCGCCACATGTCGAGCGCGCCAAGGGACGGCAGCAGAATCCTTGTCACGGTTCGGCCGTCCGAACAGGGTCCGGCCGAGGTCGACATGGCTTACTGGGCCCGCGCCGATCAGTTCGGCAGCGAAGGCTGGCGCGCCTCCGACTCGTCTCCAGGACGCATCGTCGAATATGCCGAACCCGAACTGAAGTGCTGGATGCCGCTGCCGTCGGCCAATCTCAGCAAGGGATCGATGCCTAGCCCCTGGGAGGGCGAAGATGTGCCGCTGGTGGATGGCTCCGGGATATGAGCGAGCGGGAAGGGTAGTTTTGATCGCTGGCGGGACAGCGCCCCCCTCTGGCCTGCCGGCCATCTCCCCCTCAAGGAGGGAGATTGGCCCTCATCGCGGCCTTCGCTAATCTCCGACGCTGCAAGAAGGGCGCGGCTATTGAAGCTGCCGATCTCCCCCTTGAAGGGGAGATGTCCGGCAGGACAGAGGGGGGTGTGAAGGAATGCCAACGTCCCGGTTGGCCCGCCTCGTTAGAACAGGAATGCGGCCGTGGCGGGGTTCGGGCCGGTGCGGCCGTCGGGCGAATCCATGCCCCGGATAAGCTCGAGGTCCTTCGCTTCCAACTCGAAATCGAAGACATCGAAATTGGCGGCGATGCGGTCCTGGTGGATCGACTTTGGAATGACGATCAGCCCTTCCTGAAGGTGCCACCTGACGATCGTCTGCGCCACCGACTTGCCGTGTTTCCTGGCGATGCTTTCAAGCGTCGGATCGCTCAACAGCCGGCCGCTGCCCAGTGGGCTCCAGCTCTCGATGCGGATGTTGTGCCTGTCGTGGAATTCACGTTTGTCACGCTGCTGGAAGCGGGGGTGGAGCTCGATCTGGTTGACGGTCGGCGTGACGCCGGTCTCGCCGATGATCCGTTCGAGGTGGTCCTGGTTGAAGTTCGAAACGCCGATCGACTTGATCCGGCCTGATTGCCTGAGTTCGATCAGCGTCTTCCAGGCCTCGACATATCTGTCCTGGCTGGGCACCGGCCAGTGGATCAGGAACAGGTCGATCTGTTCGATGCCGAGCTTGCTCATCGTCTCGTCGAAGGCGCGCAAGGCGGCGTCGCGCTGATGCGCGCCGTTGCGCAGTTTCGAGGTGATGAACAACTCGCTTCTCGGCACGCCGGCCGAGCGGATCGCCTGCCCGACACCTTCCTCGTTCTGATAGCCTTCGGCGGTGTCGATCAGCCTGTAGCCGGCCTCGATTCCCCAGCGCACCACCTTGGCGGTGATGGCTGGATCGACCTGCCACACGCCGAGGCCGATTTGCGGAATGGCGGAGCCGTCGTTCAATCTGATTTGTTCAGGTCTATTCAGGGTAATCTGTTCAGGCATGTTCAGGTCCTTCTGCATCGTTCCGCCCGGCGCAGGCTCTATCTAGTCTGAATGGCCGCCAAAGCCAGTCGATCTCAGGAGAATGTGAGGAGACGGACGTGAAGCGCTGATCCTCCGCTTCGGGCCGACAGCTCTCTGCGACCCACGGACTCCAGGGAACTCTATACAGGACGACCCCACTATCGCGGATTCTGTGGTATTCTGTGGACGATCCGAGGAGGCGACTGCGTTGACCAACAGCTTGGAAGCCGAAGGGGCAAGAGACTGGTCGCCCCTGCTGGTCGCGGCAGAACAAGGCGATGCGGAGGCGGTTCGATCGGAATTGGCGGCTGGCGCCGACATCAATCAGTCGGACGACGGCGGCTGGTCTGCACTTCACCTTTCAGCCCTCAATGGCCGCACAGCTGTGGTGGAGGCGCTGATCGAAGACCCGGAAATCGACGTGAATGCCAGAAACAAGTGGAAGAGCACGCCCTTGAGCCTTGCGTCGGCCAAGGGACATTACGCGTGTATCGCAGTCCTCGTGAGACACCCCCAAATAGAGATCAACGCGCGAGCTGACTACTACGGCAGAACGGCTCTTATCGAGGCGGCGAAGAACGGGCATCTCGAAGTCGTCAAGTTGCTCGTGGAGAATGGCGCGGAAGTAAATCTGACCGACAAGACGGGCAGAAACAACGCGCTCATCGAGGCTATCAAGGGGCGGCACTACGAGATCGCGGAATACCTGCTGGATTCTGGGAAAGTGAGCTTTATCAACAAAGAGATGAGGCTAAACGCCCTGATCTGGGCTGGCAGCTGCCACAACCCTCAGCTTATCGAAAAGCTGGAAGCCGCGATCCACCGTTTCTTCGACGGCAAATAAGGGCCTCGCCCTTACTGTCGCGGGGCGCGTCCGCATCTCCCGTCACGACAAGCTCGATGGCGCAAACGGTCCCGCGACGCTTCGCATAAATTATTCAACCAAATGGTTGACTATCTCAAAGCGTGCGTCTATATTCAACTACATGGTTGAATTAGAGACACCCAAGATGGACGCGGTTTTTCACGCCCTTGGCGACGCCACCCGGCGGCACATGCTTCGCGATCTCGCCGATGGCGAGAAAACGGTAAGCCAGCTGGCGGAACCCTTCGCGATGTCGCTCGCGGCGGCCTCCAAGCACATCAAGGCGCTGGAGAACGCAGGGCTTATTCGTCGAGAGGTGAGGGGCCGAACGCATCTGTGCCGACTAGCCCCTGGACCGCTGGCCAGCGCCCATCAGTGGCTCAGCTTCTACGAGCGCTTCTGGACCGGTCGTCTCGATGTTCTCGAACGCCTTCTTCGCGAAGAGGACGCACGCAAAGCCCAGGAAGAGCCCAGGAAATCGCCCAACTCAGAAGAAGGAGACGAGCAATGAACCAGATGAGAACCATCGACGCCTATGGCGAGCTGAGCGAGCCCGCCACGTTCACCATTCAGCGCCTCTTGCCCGGCCCCATCGAGCGCGTCTGGGCCTATCTCACCGAGAGTGACTTGCGCCGGCAATGGATGGCCGCGGGCCAGATGGAAATGAAGGCCGGCAGCTCGTTCGAATTGGTCTGGCGTAACGACGAGCTGACGGACCCGCCTGGCCAGCGACCAGCGGGCTTTCCCGAAGAGCATCGGATGGAGGGCCGGATCACCGAACTCGATCCGCCGCGCAAGCTTTCCATCACCTGGGGAAACACCGGCGGCGTCTCCTTCTTGCTGGAGGCGAAGGGTAACGATGTGCTGCTCACCGTCGTTCATCGCCGCCTGCCGGAACGTGCAATCCAGCTCAACATCACGGCCGGCTGGCACATACACCTCGACCTGCTGGCCGCCCGCCTGGCGGGCAAGACGCCGACCTCGTTCTGGGACGGCTGGAGCCGCCTGCGGGAAGAATACGACCGCCGCCTGCCGGCCTGATGTAACTCGCGGCGGCCATCCCTGAGGTCGCCGCCAGCAACACGAAGCAACGCTGAACCGATGAAACGTGCTTGCATCCCGCAAGCCTGATGGAGGAAGTCATGCGCAAATTAATCGCTGGAATGAAAATTTCCGTCGACGGCAAGATGGAGGGGCCCGAGGGTTACGCCGATTGGGTCGACGCGTGGTCGGACGAATACGGCCTGACGCCGCAAATCGACGCTTGCCTGCTTGGCAGCGTCATGTATGCCGGCTACGAGCGCTACTGGAGCGCCATCCAGAACGAGCCCGACAAGCCGCTGCCGATGACCGGCAAATTGCCGAAGCCGGCCGAGCTCGAATGGGCCCGCTTCGCCGCGCAGACCCCGCATTATGTGCTGTCGAACACAATGACTTCGGCGGCCTGGCCAAAGACGCGCTTCGTGCGGAATTTCGAGGATATCGCTGCACTGAAACAGCAGCCCGGCAAGGACATCTACCTTATGGGCGGCGCCCGAATTACCGCGAGCCTTATCGATGCCGGGCTGGTCGATGAGCTCAGGCTCATCGTCTATCCGCTGCTCGCCGGTGAAGGAAAGGCGCTGTTTGGGACGGCGAAAAATCGTCGTGGGCTCGAACTGCGCAAGGTCGAACAGCTTTCGGACGGCCGCGTTGGGCTGGTCTACGGGATCGGCTAAAGCGCGTCGCGTTCGATCGGCCTCATGCGATGCGCTTTTTACACGGCATGCATTAGCGCCAACGTCAGGCAACGACGCCGCGGCAGGCCCAGGCGACATTGGCAAAGGACCTCGGGCCGTCGGGCCGGCCGGCCTCATAGGCGTCGCGCATGGCGGCGTCGGTGCGCGCCCGCTCTTCCGGGTCGAGCGCGGCCACATACTTGCCGAGCGGCCCTTCGCCGGCGGCAATCGGCGCCCAGTAATCATCGAAATTTTGGTAGTCCATGCGGATCATCAACTGGGTTTCCGTAACGTCGCGGAGATCCTGTTCGACAAAGGTCCGTTTCATTTCACCCGGCTGCATCATCGGCTGCGTGCAATAGCGGGCACGCAACTGGCGTCCGCCTTCACTGAGCACCGCCACCGTGTCGATCATCATGCGCATCCCCGGCATGCCGCCGAGATGGTCCCATACCGTCGCCGCGACGACGCCGCCCGGCCGCACGACGCGGCGCATCTCGGCGACTGCCTTGCCGGCTTCGGGCACGAAATGGAGCACGAGCAGGGCTAGGGCACGGTCGAACGCGCCATCCTCAAAGGGCAGGGCGCAGGCATCCGCCTGACGGATTTTTATCCGCGGATCGGTGTTGCGTCGGATTGCCTCCTCGACGAAAACGGCCGAAAAGTCGATCGCCGCGACCTCGCCGAGGTCAGCGGCCTTGACGAGCGCGAAGGTCAGGCTGCCGGTACCGCAACCGACGTCGAGGATGTTTTCGCCGTCGGCAAGCCCCACGAAGTCGATGAACAGCGGCGCGAGTCTTTGGCTCCAGCGGCCCATGAGCTGCTCATAGCCGGCAGCATGATGAACATTGAAACTTGAAGTCATCGAAGCCTCCTCCCAAAGCCGTATGCTAGACTTCGGCGGCCGCTGACGAAAGCCACTTTTGGCGCGTGTTGGTTCGGCAGCCCGGAGCGCGCGAAGACATCGCCGGCCGGATTTGACGGCGCCGACCAGCCAGCCTCCGTGGCCTCGACCACCTATTCGGCGGGCAACCCGCGGCGCTTCCATTCGCTGCGCGGCACCGGATCTCCGACACGGAAGGCGAAGGAAATGACTTTCGTCGCGTCCGGATCGACCTCGCAACGATAGCTCAAATCGTACCACTGCCCGTTGGCACGGAAGGCGGTCCTGGGAACTTGCATGATAGTGCCTTCCTTCAGCCTGAATGAACGCAAGAGGTCGGGAAAATAGGGGGGCGAGGCGCGGCGCAACTGTTCGCGCAATTCCGTGAGGCAGAGCTGACCGATCCGCACGGGGCGGGGTATATTGCCCATTGCGCTTGTCGCTATCGGATCACCGGTTGCTGCTTCCGAGAACAACGTCTTGGCTTGCTGAAGCTTCAAGGGTTTTTGCTCCTTGACATCCGCTGGCTTGGGCTTCGGCGGCGGTGATGCGCCAGGCGACGGAGCCTGGTCTTTCCCCTCGACCGCTGTCACGGCAGGTGGCTGTGCAAGATCCTGGTTACTGGGAACTTGCGGCGCTGGCGGTTGTTCCGAACCATCCTCCGCACTGTTGCCGTCCAGAGACTTGCGAGGACCGGCGTCCTTCTCACCGAATTGGAAGACAGGTCTCTGCGCGGTGACCTCACGGCTCGTCGGCGTCTCGACCTTGGCTTCCGGCTGCTTTTCCGGCTTGGGCGGTTCAGCGGGGGACGGAGGTTTGGTTTTTTCCGGCGGTTTAGGCGGCGGCACGATATCAACTGCGATGGGCTGCTCCTTCTGCGGCTGCGGGGGCGACAGCGGCAGTGCGGACAAAAGAAGCGCGGCGGCGAGCAAATGCACGACCGCGGAGGCAGGCAAGGCCCACCCGAAAACCCGGCGCTGATCCCGTATGTCGTTTCTCATCATGACCGGTGTGTGGAATGAAATATTGGCGGCATCAAGCATCGATGCCGCCGGACGTCGAAATAACCCGTTGCGAATCGATAGTCGGCGGCTGCAACACGGCGCGGCATCCAATCGTGTGGCGTCGGCGTCCGCGCAGGGGACCGGGCCAGCAGCGCATGCGGCAAGTCGTCATTTCAGGCGGCTAGCAGGCACGCCCTGCCGGCACGGTGTCGCCGGTTGAAATCACAGGGAAACCGATAGCCCGCCGTCAACCGCCAGCACGTGCCCGTTGACGTAAGCGGCAGCGTCGGAGGCGAGAAACACCACGGCTCCGCCGAGCTCCTCAGGCTGGGCCCAGCGGCCCGCGGGGGTTCGTGCCTCGACCCATTTGGTGAAGGCCTCGTCGCGCATAAGTGCGGTGTTGAGCTCGGTGGCGAAATAGCCGGGGGCGATCGCGTTGACGGTGATGCCGTGACGGCCCAGCTCAGCGGCAGTGGAGCGTGTCAGCCCGTGCAGGCCCGCCTTTGCCGCCACATAGGCGTGAATGGTGGGACGGCCAAGGATCGCTGCGACCGATCCGGTGTTTATTATGCGCCCGAACTTGTTTGGCAGCATCAGGCGCACCGCGTCGCGCATCATGCGGAAGCAAGCCGACAGATTGACGGCAACCACATGGTTGAAATCCTCGTCCTGCCATTCGACCAGCGGTTTACGATGCTGGATGCCGGCGTTGTTGACCAGAATATCGAGGCGGCCGTGGCGTTCGACGATTCCTTCGAGCGACGCCCTTGAGATCGCCGCGTCGGTGACATCGAACGGCAGGGCTTCTGCACCGATCCTTTCGGCGGCCGCGGAAAGGGCGGCCATGTCGCGCGCATTGACGATCACCGTCGCGCCGTTTTCCGCAAGTGCCTTGGCCATGGCAAAACCAAGACCACGCGAGGCACCCGTGACCAATGCGACACGGCCCTTGAGCGAGAACAATTCCGGCATTGAGATCCCCTGTGAAAAGGGCGGGAGTTTCCTCCCGCCCAAAAGCACTATTTGGCGACGCAAGTGTCGGCTGTCTCCGGAGTGCAGACATCGAGGCCCGTGTAGGTCGGGTCGGCCGGCGGAGCCTTGCCCTCCTTCATTTCCTTCAGCGCCATCATCGTCTTGTAGCCCATCTCGAACGGCCGCTGGCCGACCTGGCCAAGGGAGAAACCTTCCTTCATCTGGTCGATCTGTACCGGAAGCGTGTCGGCAACGACAAGGGCCAGGGCTTTCGAGGCGATCTTGTCCTTGTACGGTGCGACCGCGGCGCGGTTGGCATCGGGAATGAACTGCGGGAAGCCACCGGTTGGGACGAATGCGTCGAGGTTCGGGTTTTTCGCCATGATATCCTCGAACTGTTGCACCGAAAGCGGGAAATCATCGTTGGTGTAGAGCGGACAGCCTTCGATTTCGGTCCAGCCGTTCTGGCCCGTCAGCCGATCCCCGGGCGAGGCCGCCGATTTGGTGCCCGAAAGCGTATCGCGAATGCCCTGCATGCGCTCGTTGTGGTTGGCCGCCGCGGCGCCGCCGGACTGGATGCAGATCGTGCCGCCTTTGGGCTTGATCTGCATTACAAGCTTGGCGAGGTTCTCGCCGATTTCGTAATTGTGCGTGCCGATATAGGCAACGCGGAGATCCTTGTTTTCGGGCAGGAGATCGGAGTCCCAGGTGAGGACCGGGATGCCGGCTTCCTTGGCGGCCTGCAGCGCAACCGCCATCGCCGCGGCGTTCGATGGCGACACGGCGATGCCGTCCACCTTCTTGGCCACGAGGTCCTGTACGATCTGCACCTGCTCGTCGCCACCACCATGTTCGCCGGGGCCGATATACATGCACTCCACGGCGCCATTGGATTCGGCCTCGGCTTTCTTGCAGCCGTCGCGTGCCTGGTCGAAGAAAGGATTGTTCATGTTCTTCGGCACCAGGGCGAAGGTGTATTTCGCCTGGGCGCCGGAAACGGCGAGCACCATTGCGCCAAGCGCCACGGCGGCCGTCAGCAGATGTTTTTTCATGTGACGTTCTCCTCCTGGGTGTGATCCCGCAAGCCTCCCGCCGGCGGGTTTCTAGCGGCGTTTTTTGGGCATCAAGACTGCCAGCGACGCGGCGAGAATCGATTTGCCGCCGGTTTGCATGCCCAAAAGAACCGCAAGAACGATGAAGGCGCCGACGAAGGCACCCTGCCAATTTGAATCGATACCGGCCATCAGCAGCGCATTCCTGATCACCTCGAGGAAGGCCGAACCGATGATCGCACCGAAGGCCGTGCCGGCGCCGCCCATGAGGCTGGCGCCGCCAATGACTGTCGCGGCGATAACGCGCAGCTCGTAGCCCTGGCCCATGGCATTGATGGCCGAGCCGTTATAGCCGAGGAGCAGGAGCGAGGCGAGCGCGGCGGTGAAAGCCGAGAAGACATAGGCCTGGAATTTAATCCAGTTGACCGGAACGCCGGTGAGCCGTGCCGCCTCCTCATTGCCGCCGATGGCGAAGAGATGCCGGGCCCAGGCTGTGAAGTTGAATACGAAGCCGAGAATCAGGGCCAAGATCACCATGGTCCAGAATTGTGACGACAGTTCTGGTATCCAATGCGGTGCCCAGTCGTTCGGACCATGCCGCGGCCATTTCCACTGACCGATTGCCTTCACGATCGGAGCATCGGGCCCGAACTGGTAGAGCATCTGGTTGGCCGAGAATACGACCGCCAGCGAGCGCGCGACGGACAGCATACCGAGGGTGACCACAAAGGACGGCATCCCGACATAGGCGACAAAGAATCCGTTGACCGCGCCACAGGCCAGACCGGAGAAAAGGCCCATGGCGAAGGCGACGTACCAGGGATAATGCCAAGTGAGGAACAGGCCGGCGACGATGACCACGAGACCCATGACGGAGCCGACCGACAGATCGATACCGCCGGTGATGATGACGATCGTCATGCCAAGTGCCATGATGCCGAAAGGTGCGAAATTGCGCGTCACATTGGCGACATTTTCAGACGTGCCGAAGCTCGGCTCCATCGCAGTCATCAACATGACGAGCGCGATGAGCGCGATCGTCACCCAGAAGGGCTGACTTGAAATCACACGCTGGAGAACTGTTTTTTCCTTGGTCGGGACGAAATCCGACATGGCCGGCCGGCCATGTTCTTCGACTGAGCCCTGAACGCCAATTGACTCCTGAACACTATTCGCCACGGATGGCCCCCGTTATCAGTCCAGTGATTTCCTCGGGCGATGTTTTGTCGGCTGGCTTGTCGGCAACTTTCGAGCCCCGCCTGAGGACGATAATGCGATCTGCCACGGCGAACACGTCAGGCATTCGGTGACTGATCAGCATGACGCCGACTCCTTGTGCTTTGAGGCGTCGGATCAGTTCGAGTACTTCCGCCACCTGGCGCACGGAGATGGCGGCCGTTGGTTCGTCCATCAGCACCAGCTTGGCATTTGAAAGCCGGGTCCGCGCGATGGCGACCGCCTGGCGCTGCCCACCCGACATCTTCCTGACGAGGTCGCGCGGCCGGGTTTCCGATTTGAGTTCCTTGAACAGCGCTGCCGAGCGATCGATCATCGCCTGCTTGTCAAGAATCCTGATCGGCCAGAAGCCTTTCTTGATCTCGCGCCCCAGAAAGACGTTCTGCGCGGCCGTCAGATTATCGGCGAGCGCCAGGTCCTGATAAACAACTTCGATCCCCTTGGCGCGGGCCTGCACGGGCTGGTGGAAGTGGCACACCTCGCCCTCGACTACAATTTCGCCGTCGCTCGGAGGAAAATTCCCGGCCACAGTCTTGACTATCGTCGACTTGCCGGCGCCGTTGTCCCCCATCAGACCAACGACTTCGCCTCGCTCCACCTGGAAGCTGACGTCAGTCAGGGCCTGGATAGCCCCGAAATTCTTGGAGACGTGGCAAACCTCAAGCACCGGCATCGCGGTCCTCCCGGGACAACATTTATCGGTCTTGTCCCTGGTCAATGCACAGCAGCTAATCAGCGAAACGTATTCAACACAATCATTTATTAGGTCAGGCCTTCCGGCCGTAACGCGCCTCGTCCAAGTGTGACTTGTAGCTGCTGCAGAGCACCGAGGCGCTCGGCCGATCCGTACAACAGCCACCAGGCGATCCTCATGCTTGCGCCGCTTCATATCCGTTTCGGGTGAAATGAGTGGGCATTTTTCGAGCGGTGCCAACGCCTCGGGTATGGAGCGCGGCAGAACACGGCTATGCGTCATTCAAACACACGAGGACAGTGGCCAAGCCTGTCCCTAGCGTGCGTCGGCCAGAGCGCACGTCAGGAGATGAACCCGCATTCGGGGGAGGCGAGGGTCAAGTATTGAAAATCCGCTCCTTGCCGGCGCTGCACGAGAGGGATATTCGGTCATGAATTTCAAAGGTTTGATCAAGCGTGCCGAGACAGTGGAGAGAGCGTTCAAGGAGCTCGAAACCGATTTGGCGGATGCGTTTAGCGAATGTCTCAATGTGGACGATCAGTCGCCGTTGAACGACGTCACTGTGCCGGATGAGACGGTATCGGATGAGAATCTCGCGACAACGGATGACAGCTCGCAGCTCGAAGCCAATGCGGACGCCTTCGAGACCGCACGACGGCTGTCCCCCCATACGCAAACCCGGCTGGCTGCCTTAAATGCGGTCGATGGGCTCTTTCACGACGCGCAGGAGTATCTGGGGGAGATCAATGCGAAACTGTCGGAGATCGCGACCTCGCATCATCTGACGGGCGAATTCCTGAAACTGCTTCACGGCGACATTCTTCGCGCCAACGAATTGGAGCTGGCAAATACCGGCCTGACCGCGCAGCAAAGGGTGCTGTCCGAACAGCTCCACGATGCAACCAGAAAGCAGCGCGAGCGCGACAGCGCTATCGAGGCCCTGCAGCAGCACGAGGCGAGCCTGGTCGAGGACAAGGAAGCACTTCGCGGCGCGCTGGCTGCGGCAAGGCTGGAACTCGTCGTCGCAGGCAATGCGAGCGCAAAACGCGAGGCCGAGTTCGGCGAGCTTGTCAAAACGCTCTCGGCCAGAGCGGTCGAGGCCAACAGACGCTCGCGCGAGAACGAGATGCTGCGGGAGAAGCATGTCAGTCTGTCGATCGATCTCGACAAGGCGCTGAAACGGGAGGCCGAGGCGCGGCACAGGCTGGACGAACTCTCGACCGTCCATGCCAATGACGCCGCGCAGGTTTCCGAACTGCTGGCCGCGCTTGGCAAGAGCGAGAAAGAGGAAATGCGGCTGCAGAAATCGCTCGATATGGCGCAGACGAAGCTATCGGAAATAACGGAAGCGGCCCGCCTCAGGGACGGTGACAGGGAAGCCGAGCTTGCACGCAGTGTCGCGGAGATGACCGGCTTGCGTTCTGAAATCGAGGACCTTCGATCGCGGCTGGAAGCCGCCTCCAACCACAACAGCGAAGCCGTCACCGAGATCGCCAGGCTCAAGGCTCAAGCGAGCGACGCGGTGGCCGAAAAGCAAATTGTCGAGCAAAAATTGTCCGCTCTCACGAAGGAGAGCGAACACGACAAGATGAACCTTTCCGCGGTCAGCGCGAATTTTTCGCAGCTTTCCCTGCAGCAGGCATCCGAACAGATACAGTTCGACGTCCAGCGGCAGGAATGCGAGGATCTGCGAGCCGAAGTCGCGTCGCTTCAAGCCCGGGTCAAGGAACTGTTGCCCTATGAGCGGCTCCACAAGGCCACCAACGCCAGACCGCGTGAAGACGGCGTGGTCGAGATCACCGCCGCGGTGGCGGAGAAGGCCCGCGCCAGCAGGCGGCGCCTTCGCCTGCGCGCTGCTTCGTAGCTCAGGCGCGGCTGTCTGAATTTCGACTGGTGCGAAGCGAACATCCGTCGATGGAAGCGATCCTTGGGGCTGGCCTCCCCTGCGTCAGGCTGCAATAGTGCACGCCGGTGAGGCGGAGGGGGCTGAGCGTGCGGCTATTCACAAACCGGAACCACCTCCGTTGGAGGTTGGCCGTCATCGCAATCATGGTGCTTTCGCCGAAGGCGGCGTCGGCCGACACCATTACGCCCGACCGGGTCGCCGCGGCCATTGCGAAGCTCGAATTGCTTGCCGAAGGCGTCGTCGCGGATGGTAGCGTGCCCGGTCTGGCCATCGGCGTCGTGCACGGCGACGAGGTGATCTTCCTCAAGGGGTTCGGGCATCGCGAAGCCGGAAAACCGGAGATCGTCGATGCTGACACGGTCTTCCAGATTGCCTCGCTCTCCAAGCCGGTCTCCGCCACCGTCGTGGCGGCGCTGGTCAGCGACGGGATCGCTTCGTGGGATTCCAAGATCGCCGACCTCGATCCGGCTTTCCGGCTCGCTCAGCCCTATCCGACCAGCGAACTCACGGTCCGCGACCTGTTTGCGCACCGCAGCGGGCTTCCCGGCACCGCCGGCGACGACCTCGAGGACATCGGCTATGACCGCGCGGAGATCCTGCGCCGGCTGCGGTTCGCGTCGCCGTCATCGAGCTTTCGTGCGGGCTATTCCTACAGCAATTTCGGACTGACCGAGGGTGCGGTCGCGGCCGCGAAGCCGACGGGTAAATCATGGGAAGAGGTCGCCGAAGAGAAGCTCTACCGTCCGCTTGGAATGGCCTCGACCAGCTCCCGTCATTCGGACTTCATCAAGCACGCCAACCGCGCCGAGCTCCACGCCAAAATCGATGGCGCCTGGACCGCGAAGGTCCAGCGCTATCCGGATGCGCAGGCGCCAGCAGGCGGCGTCAGCTCCACCGCACGCGACCTCTCGCAATGGATGCGCCTTGTGCTCGGCAACGGGGTCTATGCCGGCAAGAGACTCATTGCCGCCGATGCGCTGGAACAGACACATATTCCCTTGATGGTTCGCGGCAAGAACCCCGTCTCCGGAGGCGAGGCCTTCTACGGCCTCGGCTGGAATATCGAATTCGGCCGGCACGGGCTGATCTGGGGTCATGCGGGCGCCTTCAGCACCGGCGCACGCAGTCTGGTGATGCTCTTCCCCGAGGAGAAGCTTGGCATCGTCGTCATCGCCAACGCCTTTCCGACAGGCGTGCCGGACGGGCTGTCCGACAGCTTCGCCGATCTCGTCTTCGACGGAACCCTGGGCAAGGATAAGATAAAGGCATGGAATGATATCTATGCGAGCATGTTCGGCCCGGTGATTGCGGCGGCCAAGGCCACCTATGCCGCGCCGCCCTCTCCAGCAAGTCCGGCCGAGCCGGCCAGTGCCTATGCAGGCCGTTACTTCAACGACTTCTTCGGCGAAGCTATTGTGTCGGGCGAAGGAGACGCTCTTGTCCTTAAGGTCGGGCCTGCCGGTGCGCGGTCTTATCCACTGAAGCATTTCAACCGCGACCTCTTCGTGACCTTCCCCGATGCCGAGATGCCGGACAGGCCTTCGGCTGTCAGCTTTGCCCTCGGCCCCGACGGCAAGGCGTCGGCCATGACCGTTGATTTTCTCAACGACAATCATCTCGGCACGCTGCGGCGCGTGGGGGATTAGCCACCGGCGGTGAGGGAGCCTATGCCGGGCCGAACTGAAGCAATTTGAAGCAATTGCCGCTTCCCGACTTCAACTGCGTCAGGAAGCCTTTCGACCGGTCGATCCATTCCTGGTGCGATCTGGCATCGGCTTCGATTTCATTGGCCGGTGCAAGCTTGACGAAGCCGCGCCCCGTGCTGAAAAGCCAGCACGCGCGGCCGAGAAACCGCCTGCTGCGCTGGCGCAGCAGATCGGCATCATAAAAGACGTCGAGCACCTCCTGCTTGATCTTCCGCTCCTTTTCGGGATTGGCAATCGCAACCTCGATCGGCTCGCCGCCGATCGCATCCTGCAGGTCCTTGTAATCCAGGGCGATCTGGGTAGTGGCATATTTGATGTCGCTCTCGTTCCGGACGATGTTGAACCAAAGCATTGGGTTGAGCTCGTTGACGACGAACGATGCTTCGAAATCGCGTGACAGATTGAGAATATCGAACCCCTGAACATCGACGTCGCGCTCGACCAGAAGGATCTGGGAAACCTGCTTGGCAAGCCCCGTTCCGTGGGCGCTGACAGCGGCGTTGTCACCGCCGTGTTCCGGACTGACATAGGCACCGCCATCATCCAGCAGCGCGTCGAATTCGCCGAGGGCCTCCACGACAGCGCTGCCGCGGGCAACACGCGCTGCCAGTTTGGCGAGAACCTGCTGGAGCTCCGTTTCGCGTTTGCGCTGGTCCTGATAATTCTGCTGAAAAAAGAAGATGAACAGGGACACGCCAATCCCGATCAGGATCACGCCCAGCTGCGAAAAGATATTGCGATAATATTCCAGCAGCTTTTCACGATGGCGTACGTCGTCACGCACACTGTGCGCCACGCGAAGATTGACGATCAGCGAAACGACCAGGAGCCCGGCGCCGACCAGGATCAGGCCACCGATCAGCAGGTAGCCATGTCGTGAGTTGAAGTCCATTGCTTTGCCGCGCTCCCGAAACCCCAGACAGCGCAGACTAATACCATTCCGCCTCAACACCTACGATCATCCCCACCATTCGGCCACTGTTCTTACAGCCAGGACTACGCTCGCCATCCGCCTCGTTTCGTGGCGGTCTTCTCGCAGCCGGATTCAGGCCGCGTGCTTGGAACCAATGACCGGCGAGACTGTTCAGCTATGACTTTGATACGACGCCGACGTGCCCGGCCGGCTGGGCATGCGGCGATCTTGAGGAGTTCTCATCATGAAGATTTCGTCCAGATTTCGTTCAGTCGCAGTTGCCGTCATCGCTGCGGCGGCAGTTAGCTTTGCCAGCGTCGCGCATGCCGACAGCGGTACGATCCGCTTCGCCGTCTACAAGGCGGCCTTCTTTATCGGCGGCTCCGGAGGCGAGGGCACACTGACCTTCCATGGTCGCCGATATCCGATCTCGGTCGGCGGCATCTCGGGCGGCCTCGCCTTCGGCGCCTCCAAGACCTATTTCAAAGGTACCGTGCGCCACATACGCCGCGCCCGGGATGTGACGGGGGTGTACGGTGCAGCGGGCGGTGGCGGCGCGCTCGGCAAAGGAGCCCAGGTGATCGTCATGACCAATGACAAGGGTGCCCAACTCGAACTCACGGGCAGGCAGGTAGGCCTGCAAGTCAATGCCGATCTCAGCGGTATGAGCATCTCGCTGAAATGAAATAAGGACAGTCACTGCATTCGTTATTCCTTGGATGGGCCGGATTTGGCCGCTCCAAACCGCAGCCCATCCATCAGCAGCGACACCAATCGGCGCGAGCGATCGCGCCAGTCCTTGGTGTCCGGGGCCGAATAGATGCCGCCCAGCGCATGCAGCACGTCGGAGGCATCGACATCGCCGCGGATCGAGCCGTCGGCGACCGCAGCATCGATCAGCCGCCGCAAGGCGAGCGTCACCCTGCCGGAAACGTCGGAGAACAGGGTTGAGTTGGTCGTGAGCAGGATGCGCAGGCTTGTCGACAGCCCGCGCTTGGTGGCGATGTAGTCGACGAAGCGCTGCATCCATTGTTCGAGCGCCATGTCGGGCGCATGATCGCGGGCGAGTTCGTCGGCCGCCTGGCACAGTCCTTCCACTTCGCGCCGATAAACCACCTCGACCAGGTGCTCGCGGGTTGGGAAATGCCGGTAGAGCGTGCCGATGCCGACGCCGGCCTGGCGCGCAATCTCCTCCAGCGAGGCATCGACGCCTTGCGCGGCAAAGGCTTTTGCCGCGACCTCGACCAGAGCATCGCGGTTGCGCTGCGCGTCGGCGCGCAGCGGCTTTGCAACGGCGGCTTCGGTTTTGTCTCCAGAAATGACGGGCGGCTCCGCGGCCAATTTTTTCTCCAGTGCTGATCCGAAGCATACCCGGATAGGCAGGCCCCGTTTCAAGAACGCAGACGCTTCCACCTTCGTTACGTCTCCGACAAATATAATCGCAAGTAAATATAATCACAGGATCGGGTCTGGGCCGGCGTTCCGGCAGGCGAGGCATCTTGCCCGCCTCCAGTGCACGGCCCGTGGATGACGTCCGGAGGATGACGACGGAGGATATTTCCTCGCGGCCGGCACTCGTCATCTGTTCGGCCGATGCCGTGGGGCAAAAATGAGCCCATGTTGAGCACGATCCCCTCAGGATCATTGGACTGTCCTGCCCCTACAGACAGTTCAGAGAGCACCACCGGCTTGGGCCGGTGGTGCTTTTTTGTCTCCAGGCACGACGGCCGGCTGCCTGCCAATTTCCTCCAATTTTGATCATTTTCGATCCTGGGCTTGAACAGGACGGAGCAGGCCCTTAGGTAATAAGCGGAGGCGCCTCCGATTGTGGAGCGCCTTTCTCATGTAATCACGGGATCGGGTATGTCACGTCTTTCGACCTCCCAAGCCGCAGCCCTCCCGGAGCTCGCGCCAAGTCGAACCGACCCCCTCTGCCCTGCCGGGCACTTCCCCCAAGAGGAAGATAGCCTTCACCTAGCCATAAGCTGACCTTGCCGCTCGCCGGCCGGGCACCAGATCATCCCCTCCCGCGTCAAGCAACTGGAGCCAGACGCCCCATGACAAGCAAAACCCGAACTCCAATCCAACTTCGAATCAACGGACATCGACATGAGCTGGAGGTCGAACCGCGCGTTACCCTGCTCGACGCCTTGCGCGACCATCTCGGGCTGACCGGCACCAAGAAGGGCTGCGACCAGGGCCAGTGCGGCGCCTGCACCGTTCATATCGACGGCCAGCGCGTGCTGGCCTGCCTGACGCTTGCCACTCAGGCTGAAAGCAGGGACATCACCACCATCGAAGGGCTTGCCGGGGAGGATGGCACGCTGCATGCGGTGCAGGCCGCCTTCCTCGAACAGGATGCCTTCCAGTGCGGCTATTGCACGCCGGGCCAGATCATGTCGGCGGTCGCCTGCATTCGCGAAGGCCATGCCGGCTCGGATGAGGAGATCCGCGAATACATGGCCGGCAATCTCTGCCGCTGCGGCGCCTATCCGCATATCGTCGCCGCCGTGCGCCAGGCGGCCATGGAGGCCGCGTCATGAGAGACTTTTCGTATCTCCGCGCCGGCTCCGTCGATGCAGCCCGTGAGGCAGCAGCACTTCCCGGCGTCATGCTTCTCGCCGGCGGCACGACGCTTGTCGATCTCGCGAAATGCGGCGTTGCCGAACCCGAGACCGTGGTCGACATCACCCATCTCAAGGGACTGGACACGATTGCCGTTGATGACCGGGGCGCCACGGTCGGGGCGCTGGCCAGGATGAGCACCGTCGCCGACCATGCCGGTATCAAGAGCCGGTTCCCTGCCGTTTCGGAGGCGCTGTGGCAGGCGGCATCGGCGCAGCTGCGCAACATGGCGACGATCGGCGGCAATCTGATGCAGCGTACACGCTGCCCCTATTTCCGCGATCCGGCGAATTTCCCCGCCTGCAACAAGCGCTCGCCCGGCAGCGGCTGCTCGGCGATTGGCGGCGTCACCCGCGGCCATGCCGTGCTCGGCACCAGCGAGGCCTGCGTCGCCACCTATCCCGGCGACCTGGCGGTTGCACTCGTCGCCTTCGACGCGATTGTCCATCTCGGCGACCGTCAGATCGCCGTCGATGATTTTTTCCTGTTGCCGGGCAGCACGCCCGAAAGGGAGCATGCGATTGAGCCCGGCGAGATGATCACCGCGATCGGCATTCCCGCTTCGGCGGCCGCCCGCCGCTCGACCTATCTCAAGGTCCGCGACCGCCAGTCCTATGAATTCGCCGCGGCAAGTGCCGCGGTCGGCATCGAATTCGAGGCCGACGGAAGGACGATCCGCGATCTGCGCGTCGCGCTTGGCGGCGTCGCCACCAAGCCATGGCGCGCCCTTGCCGTCGAAGAGGCGCTGAAAGGCAAAGTGCTCGAGCCGGAGGTCGTCAGGCAAGCCAGCCTGCTCGCCGTCGAGGGCGCCGTCGACCATGGCGCCAACCACTACAAGATCGAACTGGCGCCGCGCGTCGTCGCCCGCGCCATCCTCAAAATGGGAGAAACGGCATGACCGTTCACGAGTTGAGAACAAGACCCGGCGATGCCAAACGCGGCGACGCTTCGGACGGTGCCGTCCTCGCCGACCAGGTCGGCGGCCGGCTGTCGCGCGTCGACGGCCCGGCCAAGATCACCGGTGCCGCCAAATACGCCGTCGAGCAGCAGCTCGAGGGGCTTACCCATGCGGTGCTGGTCGAGAGCACCATTGCCGCCGGCCGGGTGCGTTCGATCGACACGGCCGCGGCCAAGGCGTCGCCCGGCGTGCTGCTGGTGCTGACGCCCGACAATATCCTGCCGCTGAGAACCGCAACGGACTGGCTGGGCACGCCGCCGCCGGACGTCGCTTATTGCCCGCTGGCGCGCGACATCACCTTCAGCGGCCAGCATGTCGCGGCGGTGGTGGCCGAGAGTTTCGAGCAGGCGGTCGCCGCCGCGGCGCTGGTCAAGATCGCCTATGACGAGGCGCCGGCGATCGTCGACCTCAGCGATCCAAAGGCCGGCGACGGCATCCCCGTCGATGCGATGACCAAGGAATGGGGCGAGGCGGAGACAGCGTTCGCCTCGGCTCCGGTCAGGATCTGCAACGCCTACAACACGCCGCGCGAATACCAGGCGCCGATGGAGCCGCATGGCCTGATCGCAAAGTGGCAGGGCGACCAGCTGACGGTCTGGGAGCCGAGCCAATGGCTCGACGGCATGGCGCGGAGCTATGCCGAATGGTTCGGCGTGCCGTTCGAGAATGTACGACTGGTCTCGCCCTATATTGGCGGCGGCTTCGGCTCCAAGGCGTTTGCCTATGGCTACGGCGCTGTAGCGGCAGTCGCGGCGAAAATGCTGGGACGGCCGGTGAAGCTGGCGGTCACCAGGCCGCAGACCTTCACCGCCTATGGCGGACGGGCGGCGACGCGCCAGACCGTGGCGCTCGGCGCCAACGCGGAGGGCCAGATCCAGTCGATCGTGCATCGCGGCGTCAACGAGACCTCGGTCGACGGCATGTGGGTCGAGCCGCTCGGCTCGGTCACCTCGGTCATGTACGCGACGCCGAATTTCTCGTCGCGGCAGAACGTCGTGCGGGTCAACACGGTGGTGCCGGGGGCATTGCGCGCGCCGGGCGAGAACCCGAGCGCCTTCGGCATCGAAAGCGCCATCGACGAGCTCGCCTATGAGGTCGGTATCGATCCGCTGGAAATCCGGCTCAGGAACTATGCCGAGCAGGACCCGCATGCGAAGAAGCCGTGGTCGACACGGCAGCTGCGTGAGGCCTTTGCGGCCGGCGCCGAAGCCTTTGGCTGGTCGAAGCGGAACCCCCGGCCGCGTTCGATGCGCGACGGCAACCAGCTGATCGGCTGGGGTGTCGCGGCAGGTACCTATCCGGTGCGGCGCGCCTATGGCGAGGCGGTCGTGCGTATTCTCGCCGACGGCTCGGTCGAGGTCGAAAGCTCATCGATCGACATGGGGCAGGGCACCTACACGATCCTGGCGCAGACCGCCGCCGAGGTGGTGGGCGTGCCGGCGGAAAACGTCGTCGTCAAACTTGGCGATTCCCGCTATGCCCGTGCCGGCGTCACCGGCGGTTCGCGGCTGGCCGGGGTGATGACCGGCGCCGTCCACAAGGCGGCGAGTGCCGCGCTCGACCAGCTGATCGGGCTCGCCATCAGCGATCCGGCTTCGCCGTTCCATGCGCTGCAGGCCAACACGCTCGTCGTCGCCAATGGCCGCATCGCCTCGCCGCGCGGCAACGGCCCTGAAGTTTCCATCGCCGAACTGCTCAGAAGCGTCGGGCGCGAGCATATCGAGGCGAAGGGCGACACCATGCCGGCCAATTCGACGGTCGAGGACCGCTACAAGAACTACACCACCATAGCCATGGCGCTGCCGCACACCGAGGGCGACTATTCCCGCCACAGCTGGTGCGCGCATTTCATCGAAGTCCGTGTCGACGAGGACTTTGGCACGGTTCGCGTCTCCCGCGTGGTGTCGGCGCTGGATTCGGGCCGGCTCTACAATCCCAAGCTCGCCGAAAGCCAATGGAAGGGCGGCATCATCATGGGCATCGGCCAGGCGCTGCTCGAGGAGGGCATCGTCGACCGCCGGCATGGGCGCATCGTCAACGACAATTTCGCCGACTATCTCATCGCCACCAATGCCGACATTCCCGACATCGAGGTGATCTCGGTCGGTATTCCCGATCCGCATTCCTCGGCGCTTGGCGGCAAGGGGGTCGGCGAGCTGGGCATTGTCGGCGTGGCGCCGGCGATCGCCAACGCGGTATTCCACGCCACCGGGAAAAGGGTGCGGGACCTGCCGATCACGCTGGAGAAGCTGATTTAGGCGGAGGTTGGGACTGTCGGCGCATTGGCGATTGTCAAAAGCCGAGGTGACGACCGATCTCCCCACGAGAGGGGAGATCGGCAGCTTCAACGCTTTGCCTTTTTCAGGCTCACCACGACAGACTGAATGCAAGCTTGCCGAAATGCCGGCCGCCGGCCGCCATATGGGCGTAGGCCTCGGTCGCCTGATGCTGGCTGTAGACCGTGTCGATGACCGGATCGATACGGGCGGCGCCGATGGCCCGCGCCGCGTCGCGCAGGTCGGATACCGAACCGGTGTTGTTGCCCACCACCTTGAGTGCCTTGATGATGATCGGCAGCAGGTTCGTGGTGGCCTCGGCGCCGGTGACGAAGCCGATGGCGAACACCGTGCCGCCGGGCGCCGCGGCATTGATGGAGCGGGCGAAGGTCGCCGCGCCGCCGGTTTCGACGATCAGATCGGCGCCGAGCCCGTCGGTCAACTCGAGCACCTTGGCGTCCCAGTCCGGCGTCTCACGATAATTAATGAGATGATCCGCACCCAAGGCCTTGGCGCGGGCCAGCTTTTCGTCAGACGACGAGGTGATGATGACCGTGGCGCCGGCTGCCTTGGCCAGCTGCAGGGTCAGGATCGAGACACCGCCGGTACCGAGCAGGACGACGACCGACCCCGGCCCGGCATCGGCGGCGCGAAGCGCATTCCACGCGGTGGTGCCGGCGATCGGCAGCGTCGCTGCCGCTTCGAAGGACAGATGCGCCGGCATCGGCACGACGGCATCGGCCGGCAGCGCGACGTATTCGGCGAGCGAGCCGGGCAGTGTCAGCCCGCGCATCTCTCTGGTCTCGTAAGGCCGCGGACGGCCGCCGATCCAGCGCGGTTTTGCATGGGCGATGACGCGGTCGTTGATGGCGAGCCTCGACACGCCCTCGCCGATGCCGACGATCTCGCCGGCGCCGTCGACGACGGGAATGAGCGGAAAGCTCGGACCTGGATAGTTGCCGCTCGCTATCGCGACATCGACAAAATTGAGGCTTGCGGCGCGCAGGCGGATCAGCACTTCGCCGCGCTGCGGTTCAGGCGTGGGAACGGTGGCCGCGCGAAACGCGTCCAGTCTCGGGGCAGTCAGTTCGATCGCTTTCATGTCTCACTCCGGTTGATGGCCGATTGACGGGCCGGGATTGAGTGAAACTAGCTGCTGCGCTATTGGTATATAATCCTTGTGTTTTACATTTGAGCTCTGCGCCTGATGCAGCAATCGCACGAACCGGCAGCATTGGTCGAAATGGCCGCCTTCGCGGCCATCGCCGAAGCACGCTCCTTCACCAGGGCGGCCGCTCGCATCGGCCGCGACGCGACGATCCTGTCGCGGCGCCTTGCCTCGCTGGAAGAGCGGTTGGGCGTGCGCCTGCTGCACCGGACGACACGAAGCGTGTCGCTGACCGTGGCGGGTTCGGAATTTCTCATCCGGGTCCGCGCCATCCTGGCTGCGGTCGACGAGGCCGAGGCTGTCGCGTCGGCGCATGCCGGCGGCGGGCCGCGCGGCGTGCTGCGGCTGGCGCTGCCCGGCTCGTTCGGGCGCATGTGGATCGGCCCGCTGCTGCCCCAGTTTCTCGCCGAATTTCCCGACGTTCGTATCGAGGCCGAGTTCTCCAACCGCTTCGTCGATCTCGTCGCCGAGAATTTCGATGTCGCCGTGCGTCTCGGCGCGCTGGAGGATTCGCGGCTGGTGGCGCGCAAGGTCGCTACACGCCGGCGGCTGCTGTGCGCCGCGCCGTCCTACCTCGCCCGCCGGGGCACGCCTACTGCGCCGGAGGCGCTGCTGGAACACAGTTGCCTGGGCTTCTCGGGTTTCCAGACCTTTCCGGCCTGGGAGATGACCGACAGTTCGGGCCGTCGCGTCAGTATCGAGGTCTCCGGGCCGCTGGTCACCGATGATGCCGAGGTACTGGTCGAAGCCGCCGTGCAAGGCGTCGGACTGATGATGAGCACGGATTGGCTGGTCGGACGCGAGCTCGCCGACGGCCGTCTGGTGCCAGTGCTGGAGGACTGGACGCTTGCCGACGAGGGCGCCGTCTATGTCGTCATGCCTTCGGCCAAGGGGCAAGCCGCCAAGACACGTGCCTTCGCCGACTGGATCGGCAAACGCTTTGCGCCGGTCCCGCCGTGGCGGAGGTGAGGGTGCTGATCTCCCCCTCGAGGGGGGAGATTATGCGCTCAGCCGCCTCCGCCTCCACCACCCTGCTTGATGAAATGACCGAGCAGATCCATCGGCACCGGAAACACGACCGTCGACGAGCGTTCACCGGCGATGTCATGGAGAGCCTCGAAATAGCGTAGCTGCATGGCCTGCGGTGCTTCGGCCAGCATCTTGCCGGCCTCGACGAGCTTTGCCGCCGCCTGCTGTTCGCCGTCGGCATTGATCACTTTCGCACGCCGCAGCCGTTCCGCCTCGGCCTGCTTGGCGATGGCGCGGACCATGTTCTCGTTGAGGTCGACATGCTTGATCTCGACATCGGAGACCTTGATGCCCCAGGCATCGGTGCGCTGGTCGAGAATCTCCTGGATATCGCTGTTGAGCTTGTCACGTTCGGCCAGCATTTCATCGAGCTCATGCTTGCCGAGCACCGAGCGTAACGTGGTCTGTGCCAGCTGGTTGGTGGCGGTCATGAAGTCTTCAACCTGGATCACCGCCCGCTCGGCGTCGACGATACGAAAATACAGCACTGCGTTGACCTTCACCGAGACGTTGTCGCGCGAGATCACGTCCTGCGGCGGGACGTCCTGGACCACCACTCGCAGGTCGACCTTCACCATCTGCTGCACGAAGGGGATGAGGATGATAAGGCCGGGGCCCTTGACCCCGGTGAAGCGGCCGAGCGTGAAGACCACGCCGCGCTCATATTCCCGCAGGATGCGAATGGCCGCGGATAGGAACATGACCACGACGAGCGCTGCTGCCAGATAGGCCACATAACCGATGATCATTGCCTTGCTCCATCGCTTCTCACATTGCGGCGCCGTATCGTCAGCACAAGATCCCTGACATCGGCCACCTCGACGCTGTCGCCCACTGCAAGCGGTTCGTCGGCTTTTGCCCGCCAGCGCTCGCCCCGGGCGAGCACGTGGCCCTCGCTGCCCTGCCAGTCGAGAACCTTCGCCGGCAGCCCCTGCATGGCCTGTGCGCCAACACGCGGAACGTTCTTGCGGGCCGCCCACAGATAGCTGCCGGTCAGCAGCGCCAGGCCGAGCGTCAGGACGGCGGCGGTGCCGATAACGGCCCACGACATCTCGAAGCCGGGCCCCTCGATCCTGAGCAGCATGGCTGCGCCCAGCAGAAACGCAGCCACGCCTCCCAGCCCAAGGACCACAGTCGGGTTCAAGGCTTCGACGACCAGGAAGATGATGCCAAGCAGCATCAAGGCAAGGCCGGCATAGCTGATCGGCAGGAGATTGAGCGCATAGAGTCCGAGCAGAAGGCAAATCGTGCCGATCACGCCGGGTGCGACCGCGCCCGGGCTCGTGAATTCGAAGACGAGGCCATAGACGCCGACCAGCATCAGGATGACGGCGATGTTCGGGTCCGTGATGACGGCGAGAAGCCGGATGAGCCAGCCTGGTTCGAGCGTTTCGACCGGCAGCCCCTTCGTCGCCAATGCCTCTTTTTTGCCGGCGATCTCGACGGTCCGGCCGTCGGCCAGTTGAAGCAGTTCGGGGGTGTCACGGGCGACGAAGTCGATGACATGCTGCTGCAGCGCCGCGCCGGCCGACAGGCTGGCCGCCTCGCGCACGGCCTTTTCTCCCCATTCGGCATTGCGGCCGCGCAATTCAGCCAGGCTGCGGATCAGGGCAACGGCATCGTTCGTCGCCTTGGCGATCATCGCATCGCCCGCGGGTGCGTTCTTCTTGTCCTTGTCCGCCTCCGGGCCATCGTTCTTGCCGCCGGGAAACGATGGCAGCGGCCCGCCCATCTCGATCGGCGTTGCCGCGCCCAGATTGGTGCCGGGCGCCATCGCCGCCAGATGGGTGGCGTAGAGGATGTAGGTTCCGGCGCTCGCCGCGTGCCCGCCGGCGGGCGCGACATAGCCGATGACGGGAACCGGCGAGGCGAGAATGCCGGCGATCATCTCGCGCATGCTGGTGACCAGCCCGCCGGGCGTGTCCATCTGCAGGATGAGAGCCTGGGCATTTCGGTCCGCGGCCACCGCCAGTGCTTCCTCGAGCTGCCTGGCACTCGCCGGACCGATGGCGCCGTCTATCTCGACGCGCAACACAATTTTCTCCCGGCCGTCCGCCTCTCCGGTTGCTGAAGAGGGACAAACGGCCGCAACAGCCACGAAAGCCGCGGCAAGCAGGACCGCACGCGCGAGTTTCACGCTCAAAGCTCCACATCTAGGAATATGGGCTGGATTTTGCCGAAATCCATGACGCGGCGCGCGGCGGGTGACGCATCGCACGGTCCTGCTGGATGTCGGCCTGCTCAGCGGCGGCTACGGCACCGTAGAAGCTCCGCCAATCGGGCACGTTCCGCGTCTATGAAGATCCCGACGACATGCTGCGCCATGTCGACGAAGTCGGCGGCCGCACATGAAGGCGACCGGCGGGCTGTCGCCGTCATTCGATCACACCTATGTTTTGCGCATTGGAGCCATCTCTGGCGGGCTTCTATTGCGCGGCGTCCTCCTGGATTGTCTGTTCCTGGATTCGGGCGGGTGCCCCGAGACACTGATCGTAGCCGATGGTGCAATTATTCAGACATTCGTTGCGCCCCTGGATGGATTTGACGCTGTTGTAGTCGATCGGCACAGCCTGGCATTTCTTCTGGCACGCCTGGTCCTTCTCGGCGCAATTCGTGCCGTGGCCCTTAGGGTACTTCTTCGTGGTCGCTTCAGCGTTCAATGGCAAGACGGCCAGCAGCGCCAGCAGCGTCGGTATCAGTCGGAGCATACGCATGGATCCTCCCTTGCGCGTTAGACCTCTGCACTTGGAGGCAATGTTAGCGCGCCACTTCCGTTGGCCGCATCACCCGTGCGGGGGATGGATGGCAGCGGGGCCGCCGCTAGCCCAGGCAATTTCCCCGTGATCGGTTCTGATCGTCATCGCTCCGGCCGGCAGCCGATCACAAAACGCGACGACGTTCAGGCAATCATATCGCGCGCTGGGCACGATCAGACCGTCATAATCGAGGAAATGCGCGGCCTCGCCGATGTCTTGCGACCTCGGATATTCGGCGTGCTTTTCCTGATACGAAAGCTGCCCGTAGCGCGCGGTGTCGAGGCCAAGGGTCTGCAAGGCTGCCAGGTCGAGCAGTCTGAGCGTCCGGTCCAAAGCAAGATCGATCTCGAAGAGATTGTATCTGACGCGCGAAGGGATCACTGGCTGCCCCCGCGTCAGGTGGAATCGCATCTCGCTCAAGGCACCTTCGCGCTCTTGCGAGGTGTAGAGCACGTCGAACGTTCCATCGTCCCAACGGCCGCCGGAGCTCGAGCACTGGATCGGGCTGCGGCCCTGGCGCACCACACGCCAAACCGTCCCGGAGTATTCGACCGGAACCATTTCCTCGATAGCATCGATGAGCCGACTGTCTCGTCTCATCCGCCCGGCGATCGCCAATTACAGAAAGACCTCGTTCTCAAGCCGGTCGATGACTTTGAGCACGTCGAGGGCGCGGTCGTCGTGAATGAGATCTATCGCCCTTTCACCGTTCAATTGCGGGTGGCGAGCGTAAAGCCAGGTGCGGATATCGCTTGGCTCGTAGAATTCCTGCAGTCGGCCGACGATATAGTGCAGGTCCGACAGAATGAGCTCGCTGCGCGGCTGGGGCTTGATGTCGCCGGCCTTCCACCTCGAAACCGTGGCCTTGGACACGTCGGTGATGTTTGCAATATCGGTTCCCTTGAGGCCGCCAAACGTACCCAATTCGTCCAGGAACCTGGGGACCGCCCGCAACGCCGTGCTCATGCTTTTCTCTCCGGCTGCCGAGCCACTTCGCGTCGGACCAGCCCTTCAATTGCGCTGTCGCATTTCGGTTTCATAAAAGGAAAATATGAAACAGGAATGTTAATGTCAATCACCCGTTCGGTGCGAAGGCCCTGGAGCCAGCACTTCAGGCCTGAAGCAGCGCCAGCTCTTCGGCGCTCAGATGGCGTGCCTTGCCTTTGGCAAGCTCGCCGAGCTGCAATTGGCCGATCGCCACCCGCACCAGGCGCAGCACCTCGATATCGTGGGTGGCGAGCAGCCGGCGGATGTGGCGGTTGCGGCCCTCGTCGAGCACGATCTCCAGCCAGGCGGTGCTGGTGCCGCTTCCACTCGATCGAAAATCAATCGCCTGAATTGCTACAGCGCCCTGTCGCCGGTAATGCCACGGGACAATTTGTTTTGTATAGTCCTTGATGCCACGTGGCCGACGATGGTTCGATGACTTGGGAAGGGAAGATCATGCGAAGCGGATTGGCGAAATTCGTCGTGGCGGGTTGCGTCGCCGCTCAGGTCGTCCTGCAAGCGGCGCAGCCGGCGTTTGCCGCGCCGTGCGGCTGGACGGCGAAACTGGAGGAAGAGGAGGGCGGCAAAGTGCTGATGGCGTCGGTCTGCGGCGGATCGAATGGCGGCGCCCAGCTGACGCTGGCCTGTTTCGGCAAGCCGACGCTGAGCTATGATTTGGGCGACAGCGGTCCGCAACTGGAACCCGGCATCGCTTCGTTCGCGTTCAAGGCCGGCGGCAAGGCGGTGACCAAGACGCTTCAACTCGAAGAAATGTACAACACCTTCACCGTGGAATTGAGCAGCACCGACCCGCTGTTGGCCCTGCTGCGCTCCAAGGGCGAGGTCACGGTCGCCTCGGGCAAATATGGCGAGAACAGCTTTCCGCTTGCCGGCTCATCCGCCGCCATCGGCAAGGTGCTGGCCCAGTGCGGCAAAGCCAAGGCTCCTTCCGACAATGAAGATTGATGAACCCCTCACATTTCGGTTTGAATCACGCGAGACCATCGCCAGGCTTTGATCGATTTGTTTGTCCCGTCGGTTGGCCAGCTCCCATGCCCGCCCAAGAATCGCTCAAGATTTTTATGCAGAAAATCAAAGCCGCCGGCTGCGATCTGTGGTGTGCTGACGGATGTAATACCGACAGAGATTGATATCCGCCGCGCTGCTTGTTGCGTTACTTGGGCTTCGACTGGCAGCTGGCTGACTGTCGAGTCGCCGCCAGCAGTTCAGGCCTGAAGCAGCGCCTGCTCTTCCGCCCTCAGATGGCGTGCCTTGCCTTTGGCAAGGTCGCCGAGTTGCAGAGATCCGATCGCGATCCGTACCAGGCGCAGCACCTCGATATCGTGGGCGGCGAGCAGCCGGCGGATATGGCGGTTGCGGCCCTCGTCGAGCACGATCTCCAGCCAGGCGGTGCTGGTGCCGCCGCGCAGCAGCTCGATCGAGCGGGCTGTCAGCAATTCGCCGTCGACGGTCGCGCCGGCGCGCAACCGCGCCAGCATGGCCTCGTCGGGCAGCGCACCGATCTGCACGTGATAGGTCTTGGCGACGTGCGAGGCGGGGTCGAGCAGGCGCTGCGCGAAGCGCGTGTCGTTGGTCATCAACAGCAGGCCTTCGCTCGCCTTGTCGAGCCGGCCGACCGGCGAGACGAAAGGCAGGTCGAGGCCTGCCAGGCAGTCGTAGACGGTGCCGCGGTCCTGCGGGTCGTCGCGGGTGGTGACCAGCCCGCGCGGCTTGTTGAGCATCAGATAGACCTTGCGCTCGGCGGCGACGCGGCGGCCGTCGACCTCGATGCGATCGCGGCCTGGATCGACGCGCATCGAGCCGTTGCGCACGATCTTGCCGGCGACCCGCACACGCCCCTCGGCAACCAGAAGCTCGGCCTGCTTGCGCGAGCACAGGCCAAGCTTCGACAGCGCGCGACAGAGGCTGACGCCGGGAGGATTGGCTGCGGGGGCAGGGCGTTGCCGGGCAAGGTTCGGTCGTGGCGACATGGCGTTGTCTGTGGATTCTTGTATACGAGCATCCCACTATAGCCGGCCGCCGGCTATGTCCACGGAAGGGAACTGCATATCGTTTGCGTCGTGCGCAGCGGCTGCGAGGACTTGCATGAAAACAGCCGTTCGCCTTTGCCTGCTGCTCGCCTTCCTGCCGACATCGCCGGCGCATGCCGGCTGGCAGGCGGTCGAGAAGGTCGAGACCTATGCCATCTCAGGGCAATCCGGGCCGGAGCTCTATGCCTCGATCGGCGGGCGCGGGCCGCTGCTCGGCGAGCGCCGCGTCATCGCGCATACCAATTTCAAGCTGACCTGGGTGAGGGACTACCAGCCGCAAGGCGACGCCTGCGTGCTGGTGTCGGCGCGACCGAAGCTGATCATCACCTACACCTTGCCGAAGCCGGCCGCGCGGCTGCCGGGCGCAATCCAGAAGAACTGGGAGGTTTTCGCAGCCGGCCTCGCCGCCCACGAGAAGGTGCACGGCGCCAGCATCGTCGACATGGTGCACAAGATCGAGGCGGCCACCATTGGCCTGACCGTCGCCGATGACCGTGGCTGCAGCAAGATCAGGATCGAAGTGACGAGACGGCTCGCCGGAATCTCGCAGGCACAACGGCAGGCGAGCCGCGATTTCGACCGGGTCGACTTCGGCCCGGGCGGCAAGTTGCGGCAGCTTGTGTTCACGCTGATGACCGGCGGATGACGCTGCAGGGCTGCGGGGGCGGCGCAGGGTACCACCTTTGCGGCCCTCACGCCTGCTCGGTCGGATAGAGCGTCAGGATGTTGACGTTGACCCGTGGCGGCTGGCTCACCGCATACAGGATGGCGGCGGCGATATCCTCGCTTTCCAGCTGCTCCATGTCGTCCAGCCTTTGCTCGACCGCCTGGCGCACATCGGCACGCATATTCTGGGTGAACTCGGTCTTGACGGCGCCAGGCTCGATGCAGGTGACGCGGATGCCATCCTTGCCGATCTCGCGGCGCAGCGATTCCGCCATCGCGCTCACCGCGTGCTTGGTGCCGGAATAGACCACCGAAGGGTGGATGTAACGGCCGGTGCCGGACGAGACCACGACGATGTGGCCGGCGCCTTGCCGCTGCATCGACGGCAGTGCCGCATGGATCGGATAAAGCAGGCCCAGGATGTTGACGTCGACCATCCGGCGGTATTCTTCCGGCGTCGTGTTGCGGAACGGCGCGGCGACGCCGACCCCGGCAACCGCAAGCAGCATGTCGAGCCGGCCGTACTCCTGCTGGACCCGCTCGACCATCGCCGTGGCTTGCGCTTCGTCGGCGACGTCGACGGCAATCGGCAGTGCCGCGCTGCCGGTCTCACGGATCCGCTTCGCCAGATCGTCCAGCCGCTCGGCGCGCCGCGCGGCAATCGCCAGCGTGGCGCCCTCGGCCGCCAGCGCCAGGGCGGTGGCCTCGCCGATGCCGGAGGAGGCGCCAGTCACCAAGGCGATCTTGCCGCTCAGTTTTCCTGTCTGCATGTTTTCTCTCCTGACGCTTTGGACACGCCGTGAAGCTAGGGCGCAGGCTTTCGGGCAACAATGCTGATCGAAAACCGAATCCACCGTTAGGGTTTTGGCCCCAGCAAGCCCACGTCTGCGCACGAACGGGCCTTGACGCGACCGGAGGTGTTGCGTCTTGATATGGGGGCTGCGGGGCTTCGCATGAAAACAGCTGATCGACTACGTCTGCGGGTGGCTTGTTTGCATGCGACGCTTGCATGCACCCCCGCGATCCTCTCGCGACCGACAGGTCTGAGCGCCAGATGAAGGTCCTCGTCGTCCATTGCCATCCCTGCGCCGACAGCTTCAGCGGCGCCGTGCGCGACACGGTGCTGGAGACGCTTGCCGAAAGCAGACACCAGGTCCACCTGCTCGACCTCTATGCGGCCGGCTTCGATCCGGTCATGCGCACGCAGGAATGGCGCGGTTACCACGACAAGGCGGCGAACCTGCAACCGGTGCACGAACATGCGCAGGAGCTGCTCTGGGCGGAGGCGGTCGTCTTCATCTATCCGACCTGGTGGTATGGCCTGCCGGCGATGCTGAAAGGTTGGCTGGAGCGTGTGCTGGTGCCGGGCTTCGCTTTCGAGATGCCGACGGCACGACGCGGCCCGCGGCCCAAATTGCGGCACATACGCCGGGTGATGGCAATGACCACATGTGGCGCCACGCCGCTGATGTCGTGGATCATGGGACAGCCCGGCCGGCGGACCCTGCTGCGCGGCTTCCGCTCCGTCTGCCATCCG
The DNA here is from genome assembly GCF_040318335.1 of Mesorhizobium sp. M1182. Taxonomy (NCBI): domain Bacteria; kingdom Pseudomonadati; phylum Pseudomonadota; class Alphaproteobacteria; order Hyphomicrobiales; family Phyllobacteriaceae; genus Mesorhizobium; species Mesorhizobium sp. M1182. Next base: position 82,833 of record NZ_JAMYMD010000010.1, on the reverse strand, counting down.
CTGTGCCGGACCAAATTCCTGGCGCTCTACCGGATGGACAGCGTCTCGGCCGCCGGACGCCAGGCGCATTTGCAGCGGGTCAGAAAAGCGGTTGCCGGCCTTGGCCGCGCTGATGCGGTCGCCACCATAGTGCCTGGCTGATCAGCCGGGTGGGCCGTCGCCGGCGCGGGCAATCGCTTTGGACGGGCGATTGCGCCAGGTTGGTGTTGGGGACGGCCAGTTATCGAAGTAGGCGCCGCCCCTCTGGCCCTGCCGGGCGTTTCTCCCCGTAAACGGCAGGGCAATCGAATATGGACTTGACGGACCCACCTACCGAACGCTGCAACGCCTGAAACGAAAAACCCGCCTCGGAGGCGGGTCGTTGGGAGCCAATTAGCACCATACCCAAACTAGTAGCATAGCTGCCGGCACAAAGCAAGAACAAAATACGCCGTGGCGATAGAAAATCCGAATTCCTGCTCGTCCGAGGTCGCTGCTCAGAACGATTGCAAACTCGTATTCCTTCGCCCCACTTGGCATCTCCCGTAGGGGCAGGGCAAATCGCATGTGGATTCTTACGAAGAAGGGACCCCCACCCCTAACCCCTCCCCACAAGGGGGAGGGAACGCTGCCGCGTGCCTTTACTTCCCCTTGGCGCCGAAAAGCAGGCAATTTGCCGAGGTCGGCGCCGACGGAAGTCTCCCTCCCCCTTGTGGGGAGGGGTTAGGGGTGGGTCCTTCGTAGAGCGAAAGCGTAGAGCGAAAGCCTCCGCTTTCCATCTGCGATAGCCCTGCCATAAACGGGGAGATAGACCCGGCCGCAACGCTGGCGCCATGCTTGCAACGTTGGCGCTTTGCGAAATTGTCGAAGGCAGCGTCCCTCGCTCCGTCTACAACGACGCCAGCAAGCAGGCATGGGGCGGCGCAAACCCGTGAAGTAAGGGGCTGATTCAACTTTTCTAAAGCGATTGCTCGCCATGGCCTTTGCAGGGTGGCTGCTCGCCGAACCAAAACAGATCGGACAGATGAAGGCCGCGCAATGACCGTCACCATCTACCACAACCCCGATTGCGGCACCTCGCGCAACACGCTGGCCATGATCAGGCAGTCCGGCGAGGAGCCTGAGGTGGTCGAATATCTAAAAAATCCGCCGTCGCGCGAAAAGCTCGTCGAGCTGATCGCAGCGATGGGCATGACGCCGCGCCAATTGCTGCGCGAAAAGGGCACGCCCTATGCCGAACTTGGCCTGGGCGACCCGAAGTGGAGCGACGACGAGATCCTCGATTTCATGCTGGCGCATCCGATCCTGATCAACCGGCCGATCGTGGTGACGCCGCTCGGCACCATGCTCGCCCGACCCTCCGAAGCCGTGCTCGATATCCTGCCCAATCCGGATATCGGCCCGTTCACCAAGGAGGACGGCGAGGTCGTCATCGACGCCAGCGGCAAGCGCGTCGCCTAGATATCGGCCTATTTCGATTTTTGTCGAAATCCGCTTGACGTGCAGCGATTCTGGAAATAGCTTATTTCCATGAGACTCGAAAAAGCAGCCTTGCAACTTGAAGCCCTCGGCAACCCGACGCGGTTGCAGCTCTACCGCACCCTGGTCCGGGCGGGCGATGAGGGGCTTCCGGTCGGGCGCATCCAGGACAGGCTCGGCATCGCCGCCTCGACGCTGTCGCATCACCTCAAGCGGCTGGTCGACACCGGCCTGGTGACGCAGGAGCGGCAGGCGACGACGCTGATCTGCCGGGCCAACTATCCCGCCATGAATGGGCTCATCGGATACCTCGCGGACGAATGCTGCGCCGACGCCACCTGTGCGCCGGCATCGGCGGAAGCGACGGCCAAGACGGCGGCGTGATTTTTTTGGCACCATAATTCGAAATTACCGGAAGGATGGAAGATATGGAAATGATCGAAAAGCTCCCGGTCGCGGTGATCGGCGCCGGGCCGGTCGGTCTGGCGGCAGCGGTCCACCTCATCGCGCAAGGTATTCCTGTCAAAGTCTACGAAGCCGGCAATACGGTTGCATCCAACCTCAGGGATTGGGGCCATGTCCGGGTGTTCACGCCCTGGCGCTATTGCGTCGATCAGGCGGCTAGAAACCTGCTCGAGGCGCATGGCTGGCGGATGCCTGAGCCCGAGGCATTCCCAACCGCGGACGACCTCGTCGCTGATTATCTCGAGCCGCTTGCAAAGCTTCCGCAATTGTCGCCGTCGATCGAAACCGGCGCCCGGGTCGTCGGCATTTCGCGCTGGGGCGCCGACAAGGTGCTGAGCAAGGGACGCGAGAACCGGCCGTTCATGCTGGCGGTCGAGACTGCCGATGGTACAAGACGCGACAGCGCACGTGCCGTCATCGATGCTTCGGGAACCTGGCAGATGCCGAACCCGCTCGGCGCCGGCGGAATTCCTGCAGAAGGCGAGGCCGAATTTGCCGACCGCATCGCCTACGGCATCCCCGATATTCTCGGCCGCGACCGCAGCCTTTATGGTGGGAAGACGACGCTGGTCGCCGGCTCCGGCCATTCGGCCGCCAATGCGGTGCTGGATCTCGCCAGCCTGGCAAATGTGGAGGCCGGCACCGCTTTCATCTGGACAACGCGCGGCACCGACCTGGTGCGCATCTACGGTGGCGGTGATGCCGACCAATTGCCGGCACGCGGCGAACTCGGCGCCGAAGTGCGCGAACTCGCCGAGAGCGGCGGCGTCAGGCTGGTGACGGGCTTTGCGGCTGTTTCGATCCGCGATGCCAACGGCCGGCTGGTCGTCGAAGGCCAGACCAGGGACGGTTTGCAGGCGCTTGGCCCGGTCGACCGCATCATCGCCGCGACCGGACAACGCCCGGATCTGTCGCTGACCCGTGAGCTTCGGCTCGAGCTCGATCCATGGCTGGAAAGCGTCAAGGCACTGGGACCGTTGATCGATCCCAACGAGCATTCGTGCGGCGACGTGCCGCCGCACGGCCACCGTGAGATCAGTCATCCAGAGCAAGGGTTCTATACGGTCGGCATCAAGAGCTATGGCCGCGCGCCGACCTTCCTGCTGCTGACCGGCTATGAGCAGGTCCGCTCGGTCGCGGCGGCGATCGCAGGAGACATGGTGGCGGCCGACAATGTCCAGCTTGTGCTGCCCGAGACCGGCGTCTGCACCGTGCCGCGGATCGGCATTGCCGACAAGGGTTGCTGCGGCGGTCCGGCGCCGGCAGTGGTGGATGCGTGCTGTGTCGCCGACGCCAAGGCGAAGGCGGTCGGCAAAGGCGGCTGTGGCTGCAGCGTCGCGGCATGAGTTTTTCGCCGCCTTCGCCGGCCATCGTGCGCAGCCGCGGCGCGATCATCACCGCGCTTGGCCTGACGCAGATCATGGCGTGGGGGTCTTCCTACTATCTTCCCGCGGTCATCGCGCCGGCAGTCTCCTCCGATACCGGCTGGCCGCTGGCATGGGTTGTCGGCGGCCTGTCTCTCGGCTTGCTCACGGCAGGATTGATCTCTCCGCGCGTCGGCTCGTCGATCGAGCGGCATGGCGGCCGCAACGTTCTGGCGTTCAGCGCCGGATGCATCGGGCTCGGCCAGATCGGGCTGGCTCTTGCCCCTAATCTTGCGGCCTATATCGCGGCCTGGCTGGTCATCGGCCTGGGCATGGGGGCAGGGCTCTACGATGCCGCTTTCGCGACGCTTGGCCGCCACTACGGCCAGGGCGCGCGCTCCGCCATCACCATGCTGACGCTGTTCGGCGGCCTTGCGAGCACCATCTGCTGGCCGATCTCAGCCTTGCTGCTGGGGGAGGTCGGCTGGCGCGGCACCTGCCTGGTTTACGCCGCCTTTCAGCTGGCAATTGCGCTGCCGCTCTATCTGGTGATCCTGCCCCGGGAGCCGCCGCAACCGGCAGTCAAACCGGGAGTGAAGAAGGCGGCACCCATTCTCGACAACCAAGCCGATCCGTCGATCATGATCGTTCTGGCCGCGACCCTGACACTCGCAGCGGTGATCTCGTCGACACTATCGGTGCATCTGCTCACAATCCTGCAAGGCAGCGGCATGGCGCTTGCCGCAGCCGTCGGGCTCGGCGTGCTGGTTGGTCCATCACAGGTGGCGGCGCGCGCGATCGAGATGATGATCGCGCGCTACCACCATCCGATTTTCACCAAGTTTGCCTCGGTTACGTTTGTGGCGATCGGCGTTTCGACGCTCTGGGCCGGCATGCCGATCATCCCGCTGGCGCTCGGTTTCTACGGCGCAGGCATCGGCCTCGAATCCATCGCCCGGGGAACGCTGCCGCTCGCGCTGTTCGGCTCGAATGGCTATGCGAGACTGATGGGCCGCCTCGCCATGCCGAGCCTGATCGCCCAGGCGGCGGCACCCTCGGCCGGCGCATTGCTGCTGGATCGCTTCGGCCCGCACGGGACGTTGGCCGCGCTTTCCGGCCTGGCGCTGGCCAACGTCATCCTCGCATGCGGCTTGGGCTGGCGGATGCTCCGCCGGCGGCAATCGCAGGTTCAAACCCGATAGGATTTCGACCTGCGTTCGGCGCCTTCAACTGGAGAGCGGGAGATCTTCCAAGGGATCGACAAGGAAAGACGCGGCGATCAGATCGTCCGCATCGAGGCGCAGTGAGCCTTTGGCGCCGCCCATAATGGCGGCAACCTTTTGAAACGTCTTGATCTCATGCTCGGTAATCTGGGCACTTTGCATTCTGGATTTGAGGTCAGCGACGCGCAGCCCCAAACTGTGGGACATTCCGATTTTACGGTTCGACATGGTAAGATGCTCCTCCCCGGCCCATGTTTGTTTTGCCACCCGCCCTTATTCGTATTTCCTCCGCCTGCCTAAATATGAGGCATCGCGATACAGCGCCCGAACGCCCGATGCAAGGGAAGGTTCCGGCGCGCAGCGGTCACGAAATAATAATAGGTAGGAAGCACGGCCGATGGTCCGGCCGGAGGTAGGACTTAGGTACGACGCCCCGCCGGACAGAGGGCTCCGGTGGCTTAGCGGCTGGCGAGGACCATGCGGTTGCCTTCGCTGTCGCGAAACTCCGCCACCGTGCGCCCCGGCTGCCACGGCGCCTCATGCGGTTCGGTGACGATCTCGACGCCGTCCTTCTTCAGCGCCGCGATCATTGCCCCGACATTTTCGTCGACCAGCACCAATACGGGCTCCGCTCCGGGAGCGTCGTCGGCGCGCCTGACAAAATGCAGGTTCGTCACGGCATGCGGAAATGCCAGCTCGATCCAGCGCCAGCCGCCATCACCCATCTTCTGGTCGGCCATGACCTGGCAGGCGAGATGCCTGGTGTAGAACGCCTTGGCGCGGTCCTGCTCGAACACCGGAAGCTCGGCAAACTGGATATGCATGATCGTCTCTCCTGCTTGATGGCTGCCGCGCAGCCGCCCACGCGGGAAAGACGATGCGGGCAACCGAAAAGATTCGTCGGCAAGGAGAATCTTTTCAGCGCAGCCGGTCGTCCTTCGTTCATACCAACCAGTCAGGAGACGACGATGGACTACGCGCTCATTCGATACGGTGTGAACCAAGCCGACCTGGCAGATAACCGCGTGCTGGTCGAAAAAGTATTTGAAGCGCTGGGCGAGGCGGCACCGCCGACGATGTGCTATCTTGTGCTCGAGCTGGACGACGGCTCGTTCGTCCACATCGTCGGCCAGGACGGCGATTCGTCGGCGCTGACCGGGCTTGCCGCCTTCAAGGCATTTGCGGAAAACCACGCCCAGCGCCGTTCGACCCCGGCAATGCGATCGCCTGTCAAAGTCATCGGCAACTATCGTATGCTGGCGGATCAGAAAGCCGGGTAGCGCCCGCCATGCCGCTCGCGCAGAAATGGGACGCTACGCCGAAAATGAACAGGGCGACTTTGGAGGTGATGCTCGTCGGGTTGCGGCCAAGGCTGCATCGCTACTGCGCGCGTATGGCCGGCTCGGTGATCGACGGCGAGGACATCGTCCAGGAGGTCCTGATCAAGGCGCTGCAGGCGATCGACGGGGGTGCGATCGTCGAACGTCCCGAGCAATGGCTGTTTCGCATAGCCCACAATGCCGCGCAGGATCATCTGCGGCGGCGCAATCGGGAAAGGTCGCGCATGACCGAGGCCGACATGAGCGTGATCGAGGATCCCTCCGGCAGCGCCGACAGCCGGCTCGCCGCCCAGACCGGCCTGCGCTCCTTCATGCAGCTTTCGGTGCCGCAGCGCAGCGCCGTGATCCTGGTCGACGTGCTCGGGCTCAGCCTGCATGAGACCTGCGAAGTCACCGGCGCGACGCTCGCCGCCACCAAGGCCGCGCTGCATCGCGGGCGGGCGCAGCTCAAGTTGCTGGCGCTGCAGCCCGAACAGGCGCTTGCGCCGAGGCTCGACGCCGATGACGAGCGCCGGCTGCGGCGCTATGTCGACCTGTTCAACGCGCGCGACTTCGACGCGGTCAGGGCACTGATCGCCGAGGACGTGCGGCTCGACGTCGTCAACCGCGTCCGCCTGCGCGGCAAGGCCGAGGTGTCGACCTATTTCGGCAATTATGCCCGTATCAGCGACTGGACATTGTCGCTCGGCTTCGTCGACGACAGGCCGGCGATCCTGATCCGCCACCCGCAAGCGGCCGACGGCGCGGTGCGCGGCTTCATGCTGGTCGAGTGGCGGAACGATCAGGTCATCCAGATCCGCGACTTCCGCTATGCGCCCTGGTGCCTGGTCGACGCGGAGATCAGGGCCGTGGAGGGGTGAGGAGAGCGCTGGAAATGGTGCGAAATGGCGATCAGGCAGCCTCCTGCTGTTTGACCTAAACGCAATTGCCACATGGCAGCACGTTCTTAGAGCGGTTCCGGTTCTCTTAGAACCGGTAACTCGCTCTAACTATCTGTTTTGCCGCATTTATGCGGACGCCACATGACTCCATTTGGCGGCAGAATCCTCTAGCCGATACGCACGCGGCGCGTCACTTGGCCATTGCTTTCCCAGTATGTGTGTTTCTTGGCTATCAAGGGATCGTCCATCGCCGGTTGAATTTGTCCTGTGGTGCTGACCGCGCGCGAGGTCACGGTGTGTTCTCCAGGAGAGGGATTTGCCCAAGCCAGGGACCATATTTGCCAGGCGTGTTCGGCCTCCTCACTGTGGTCAATGGTCGCTGGTGTCCAAGGCCCTTGATCGATTTGCACTTCGACCCGGTCGATCGGCGCCCCCCAGGCTGCCCCAACGATGCGGTAATCTGAATCTTTCCGGGTAACCTTCGCAGGCGCGGACTTTATCAGCGCTCGCCCGACTGACGTCTCGGCCCATACGGTCTCGCCGTTGTGGTCCTCCTCCCGGATGGTGACATAGTCACGGGCCATCAGAAGGCTCATGAACCGCGTATCGCGAACCTCGATGCGCTTTAGCCACTTGACGTTGGCGATCCCGTACCAGCCTGGCGCAATGAGCCGTACCGGGAAGCCATTGGGCGCCGGCAAGGCGGCCCCGTTCATTTCATAGCAGAGGAGATTGTCGGGGTTCATCGCGTCGGCGAGCGACATGCTACGAGCGAAGTTCTGCTGCATCTTGACGTCGCGTATCGGGATCTCGCCTGTGTCGGTACCGAAAAAGACGACCTCGATGCCCTTCTCCAGAACGCCAGCTTCCTCAAGGATCGGGGCGAGCGGCGTCCCTGCCCAGCGAGCATTGCCGATGCCGCCGGTGAAAAAGGGAAACCCGTGGTTGCCCGAGCATTCCACTGTGAAAACGACCTCCTGCCGCGGTCGCGCCCTGATGTCGGCGAGCGTTAACTCGAGGGGCTTCTTGACCAGGCCTCCGATCTCCATCGACCATGTCTTCTCGTCGATCGTTGGTCGGTTGAAATGCGAGATGCTGAAGAACTTGTCGTTTGGCGTTATCCAGCTATCCAAATCCTCCCAGACAAGCTGCTTCTGGATACCCACCGGATCGGGATTTTCGGTCGGCTGATCCAGCCATCGAATAACTTCCTCGTTCGGCCGTGTTGGAAAAGCGTAAGCCCGGCGCGAGGTATAGAGAGCAGCAATTGCGGCAAGAGCCGCGCTTCCTTGAACAAGAAGTTCTCTGCGCTGAAAATCAGGCATGTTGTTTACCTCCCAGTTGATCCGGAACGGGCTGCAACGTGCCTTAGGCCGTAGCCTGATCACGGATAGGCGACACAATGTGAGGTCTGCCCACCCGGAAGTATCCGGGTAGGTCAGATAATCACCGACGCAAGTCAAGCATGTGAAGCGTTGCACGAAACGCCAGCTCGCGTTTCGCATGCTAAGAGTGCGCCTTTGAGAAGGAACTGTCCACAACTTGGACGGGACATGATGATGATTGCAGCATTCCATGCCGATTTCCGGTCCTGCCAAAATCGTTGCTGCTCTGATCGCTGCCGAACGCCCGCTTCTGGGTCATTTCCGGACCTTCGCGGGTTCTCGTCGAACCGGTGTTTCCTGCCGGCCCGTGGGTTGGCCGGGCGGCCGGCATCGCCCTGATTGCCTGGGGCACCGCAACGCTTTTGGTCTGACGACCAGGGCCGCCTCGAATGTCGCATTTGCAGGAGGAGGGCGGGCCCGGGCGGCACATCAGAACCAATCTGCATAACGAGGTGGCCAGCAAGCAGGCCGCCTGGCTCGGGCGCGGCAGATCATTCACACGTGAACCATTCGCCAACCGAGCGGGGACACCCTAATTGGTGGTGACTTGCGTCACCGCCACGCCGGTTATCCTGCCGTTCCCGGCTGTGTAGGTGAGCGTCTGCGTGACCGTGGTGTCCTTCTGGTCGGGAGACGAAGGAGGATAAGAGGCGGCGAAGCCGAAATGGCCGTAACGATCGGGCTTGGCGGCGCCAAATTTCGCGGCCACGTCGCTCAGCGGCGCTCCGACGCCGGGCGTATCGAGTTCAATTGCTGTCAGGCTGGCAGGTGCGCCGGCGCATCCTTCCGGCACCTTGCCTTCCGGGTTCGGCTGCAGGGCGACGGACAGGACACCGTGGTCGGAGCCGCCCATCTCGCCGGAGACGAACCAGAAGATCGACGGCGATCCGCCGGCGTCGGGGCCGGCATAGCAAAGCCAGTGGCGTGAATCTCCGGCGTCGCCTTCATCGTGCATCGCTCCGCCGAAGGCTTTTTCGACATCGGCAAGCGTGGTTTCCTCAAGCTTTATCTCCAGCGGCCCGGCCTTGACCTGCTTGAACAGCGGGCTGGCCACCGGCGAGTTGATATCGCCCAGGGATGGAATCGCCCGGTCCGGGTTGAGCGGCTTGGCCAGCGTCGTTGCATTGGTCACCAGTCCGGCAACGATGAGGGCGAAATATCCGGCGTTCTGTCCCATGCCGATCTCCTGTCGTTCGAAGTGAGGGCGGAAGGATTTGCGAGCGGGTGCTACCCTGTCTGGTTGATACCCAAACCGGTGCACGACGAACTGGTCCCAAGATAAATTCACAACGGCGCAGCCTTCAACGTCATTCCGGCGACTTGGCAACCAAAGTGTAATCGAGGCTCACAGTTCCTTCTCGGCCAGCTCGCGAAATGCGTCGGGAACCGACCGCTGTAGCCCGAGCGCGACCGAGGCGTAGCCCACCGCCTCCCAGCCGAAGCGGTCGCGGATCTTGTCGACGGCGCGGTCCGCGGTCCAGCGCGCCGCGCCCTTGCTGGTGCCGGGGCGGCGGCGGTCGTCGTCGAGCCCGAGCGGCAGTTCCAGTTGCAGGCCGGCATGCTGCTCCAGATGCGATACGGCGATCGCCAGCAGCGAGATTGTCTTTTCGTGCGGATGGTCGATGAGCACCTTGCGCACCAGCGCCTCGGCGATCTCGGCCAGCATGGCGGTTGCCGATATCGGCTGGTCGAGCGTGATCGAGCGCGTCACCGAGCGCAAATCGGCAAAGCGGACGCGAACCGTCACTGTACGGCCGGGCCGGGATTTCGCCCGCAATCTTGTGGCGACCCTGTCGGCCAGATGCAGCAAAGCCGGCACGAAGACCTGCTCCTCGGCCGGTTTTCGGCCAAGCGCCGACTGCGCACCCGCCGAGCGCGCCCGGCGCTGCGTCTCGAGCTTGCGCGGATCGCGGTTCCACGCCAGCGCGTTGAGTTTCTCTCCCGCCGCCGACCCGAGCAGGCGCTCAAGCGCCCCACCATTGGTCTTCGCCAGCTCGCCGATGGTGTTGACGCCGATGCCGGCCAGCCGCTGCCTGGTGACCGGGCCGACGCCCCACATCAGCTCGACCGGCAGGTGGTGCAGGAATTCCAGCTCGTGGCGCGGATCGACCACCACCAGCCCGTCCGGTTTTGCGACCTGTGAGGCGATCTTGGCCAGATGCTTGGTGCGGGCTACGCCGACCGAGATCGGCAGGCCGAGCTCGGCCCGCACGCGGCGGCGGATCTTGCCGGCGATCTCGGCCGGCGAGCCGAACAAATGGGTGCAGCCGGCGACGTCGGCAAAGGCCTCGTCGATCGAAATCCGCTCGACCACCGGCGTGAAATCGCCGAGCACCTTGATTGCCGCATCGCCCAGCCGCTGATAGTCCTTGAAATGGCCGCCGACGAAGACGAGTTGCGGGCAGAGTTCCCGCGCCCGCCGTCCCGGCAGACCGCCGCGCACGCCGAACGCCTTGGCTTCATAGGATGCGGCCAGCACCACGCCGCCGCCGACGGCAATCGGCTTGCCGCGCAAGGCCGGGTCGAGCAACTGTTCGACCGAGGCATAGAAGGCATCCAGATCCGCGTGGAGGATGTTGGCTTCCATCCGGCCCGTTCGCCCGCGGCGGTTCGAACGCCGCATTGTCTCGAGTTGTGATGAGAACATAGAGAGAACATTTTGGGTGGATTGTCAAGCAGCGCGGAGGCGGCCGCAGATGACGAGCGCGCGGCAAATGTTCAGCCGCGCAGCCGATCGCGGGCCTGCATCAGCGCGAATCCCAACAGGTTCTCGCCGCGCCACAGCAGCGGGTTCACCGCCCTCTCGTCATCCGCCGCAAGGCCGATACCCCACACCCGGTCGACAGGGCTCGCCTCGACCAGCACCCGGTCATGCGTCGACAACAGATATTCGCGCAGCGCCGCGTTCTGACGGAACTTCTGAAAGCTCCCTTCAGTCACGATGCGATATTTGTCTGCATCCCATTTGGTGCCATCGAAGCCGCTCACCTGGCGGCCAAGCTGCTTTGCCTGCTTGGGGCTCGCCGCCCTGAGGATTTGTGTTGCCGTCGGAGCATCACCGAACAGTCGTGCCTTCTCGGCCATCATCCAGTGTTCGGCAGTCGGATAGCTCAGGCCATCGACGGTAAAAGGCGCATGCCACCACTGGCTGAAGCACGACGTGCTTATTCGGCCGTCCTTAGACGGCTGATGGCCCCAGAAGAACAGGAACTTCTGCCGGGGCTTTGCGCGAAAGGTTTTCTCAAGCCAGGTTCGGTCGTAAATCATGGGCGGATGGAGCAGGGCGAAAGGCCGGCTTGTCAATGCTCCATCCAGAGTGGGTAGCGAAGATGAGCGGTCGGCGCTGAATGCGATGAAATGCTGATCTACAGCGCCATCTTGTAGCCGAGATGACTGGCGGTGAAGCCGAGGCGCTCGTAAAAAGCGTGCGCCTCCCGTCGACCTTTGTCCGTGGTGAGCTGGACGAAGCTGCAATTGCGCGAACGGCAGGTTTCAATCGCCCATTCGATCATCAGCTTGCCGACGCCGCGCGAGCGCCATTGCCGGACGACGCGAACGCCTTCGATCTGGCCGCGCCAGTCGCCTTTTCTCGAAATGCCTGGAAGGAAGCTGAGCTGCAGCGTTCCGACCACTTGCCCGGCCCCGACGGCCACGGCCAGCAACTGGTTGGGATCGGTATCGATTGCGCTGAAGGCATCGAGATAGGATGGCGCCAGCGGCGTGGACGGGTCTTCCCGGTCTGCGCCGAGCACATCGTCCGCAAGCATTGCAACGATCGCCGGCAGGTCGGGCGCCTGCGCGCGACGGAATTCGATCTCGCTCATCGCGCGGAGACATACGGCGCGGTGTCGGCGATCGCAATATCCGTTTTGACTTGCAAGGGAGGCCCGCGCGCCTTCAGGTGGCCTCGAGCGCCCAGAGGCGGTGGCCGTAGCGGCGGAAGAAGCGGGCGAAGAGGCGCTGCTGCCTGGCGCGGGTGAGGTCGGCGGCGCGCCTTTCCTGTCGCCAGTGCGGCATGTTGCGGAACATCGACAGAAAGCGGGCGGCATCCTCGAGTGCCTCCTCGGCCGACTGTGCCGGGCGGATCGCCGCCAGGAACAGAGCGCGGCTCGGCTTCATCTGGTCAATCGCCGCCTTGCGGTGGCGATGACCCTGGCGTGCCTTGCGGATGCCGTCCTGGCGGATGGCCGCGAAAGCGGCAAGCATGGCCGGGCTGTCGCCGCTATAGCCGCAGGCATGGGCGAACTGGGCTGGGTCCATCGTCATTCCCTTGCTGCCGGCCGGCCGCGGTTCTGTTGCTCGCGCCGATTCCGGTCCTCACCACGTATAAGCATAACTCAAATAAGTGAACAAGTTAAACTTTCACGTTGATGTAAGCGGAACCGACTCGACTCCGCTCCAAAAACCGATAATGTTGCGAACAAAGCAGGAACAACGATGGGGATAACCATGGCATTGGCAGGCAAGGAAGCGACGATCGCCGATGTTGTCTCGATTGCCGTCGAATGCATCGACTGCGGCCGCAACAGGTGGTGGAAGCCGGCCGAGCTCAAGCGGCATGGGGTGATGCCGGAGACACCGCTGGCCGCACTTTCGGGGCGCCTGATCTGCAAGGCCTGCCGGGCCGACGGCCTGCCGGGCGCCGCCGTCTCGATCCAGGCCGCCTTCATCGACGACCGGCAACGGACCCGCGCCGAGGCGCGCCTGCTCAATGGTCGAGAGCTGCAGTCGAGGCGGGCTTGAGGGGGACGGGGACGGTGTTCTTCCTTCTCCCCTTGTGGGAGAAGGTGGCCGAGCGAAGCTCGGTCGCATGAGGGGTGTTGGACGGATCGCGGAGTTGAAGACGTAGGGATTTAGACTAGAATCATCCGAATATTTTTAAACGCCTCATTTCTTCCAACACCCCTCATCCGGCTCGACGCTGCGCGCCGATCCACCTTCTCCCCAAGGGGAGAAGGGCGCGCCGGCGCCTCCTCAATACCCCAGCAGTTCCTTGAGCGGGATGACGCGGAAGACGTTCTTGATGGCGTAGCGGTTGAAGGACAGCGTCTTGGGCGGGTTGTACTGTTCGACGATCAGCTCGGCGGCGGTGCGCTTGACCAGCTTCTTGATGAAGGCCTTGCCGTTTTGCTCGTTCTCCTCGGGCAGGGTCTCGATCACCACATGGTCGCCGGGCAACGCTTCGCGGCCGCCGCAATAGATCATCTCGCCGGGCTCGTAGCGCGGCACCATCGAATCGCTCAGCACGTGCAGCGCAAACACATTGCGCAGATGCCGGATCCCCGGCGGCCGCTGGACATAGCCGGCCGGCTGGCCGTTGAAGGTGAAGTCGCCATCGTCGCCGCCGACGGCGGTGCCGAGAAGCTGGATGTCCATCGGCCCGGCGGGCAGGGGGCCGGGATCGGTGACGATCTCGGCATCGGCGACCGGTCCGGCATCTTCGAGGAAAACGACCTCGCCCTTGCCGAGCGCCACCGGGTCGACGCGCAGGAAAGCGGCGGTCTTCAAAAGGTTCTCGGTCTTGGGCAGGTTGCGCCCGGTCTCCCAATTGCCGACGGCAGCGACGTCGGTGTCGTTGTGCTCGGCAATGTGACGCATCACCAGGCCGCGCTGCTTGCGCGCCCGGCGGATCGCCGCTCCGACCTTGATCGACAGTGCAGTTTTCGCCATGGCTCCATCTGAGGCATAAGATTCGGTTTCGTCTATGCAAGAATCGCTTGCATTACGATTTGAGTTATGCTCTTATGTAGGCATGCACAAGTCGCTTCGCCAGCTTTCGGTCCTTGAATCCGCCGTTCAGCGCGCCGGCAGCGCTCGCCTGGAGGCGGTAGCGCAACCGATCGCCGGGGCCATGCATGTGCCAACCCTTTCCCCTTCGTCGGGGCTGTCCTCCTCCCCGGCCGGGACGATGCCCGAGGCTCGCGCCTCGGATCCGGCAGCGCAAGCGGCCGGAACGGCCGGAGCCGTTCCCCTCCCGGCTCCGGCCACGAATTACCTGCCGGCCGGCAATGCGGAAGCCGCGGTTTCCTGCATCCGCACCGAAGACGGCACGGTCATCGCCTTCGACAAGCGGACGGGCAAGGCAGTGTCCGGCGCAACAAGGCAGGGCGGCCGAGATGAAGCTCGATCGCAGCAGACCATGCGAAGGCTGACCGGCTTTCGAGCCTGAGGCCGGCGAAGCCGGCGCCGCACACAACCATTTTTGCAGGGAATGAAACATCATGGCCGCCCGCTATTCCGCCTCGGAACTGGAACAAATCGAGAACTGGCTGACGAGCGGACTGTCGGCAGCGAAGATCGCCACCCGGTTGACCGCGCTGCGCGGCCGCCCGGCCTCGCGTGCAGCCATCATCGGCATCGTCCACCGCACCGCCCGTTTGCGCACCATCGGCCTTGCCAGATCCAAGGGCTGGTGTGGCGGACGCTCTGGCGGCCGGCTCGGAAATTCGGCGCCTGAGCCATCAAGCACTGCTGATCAAGCGGAGTCGGCTCCGAAGGCCGAGCCACGCTGCCGCCCGGCAAGGCTGTCGGCCAGGCTGGCGCCGCCGGCCTGGCAGCCGGGTCCGGCTCGGATCACCGGGACCGATGGCGCACCGCTCGAAATGCCGGCGCCGCGCCCGATCGCCGCCGGCGGCCGCCAGCCGCATTTCGCCGCCATGCGCTTCATCGATTGCCTGTTCGAGCGCTGCCGCGCGCCGCTCGACACGACGCCGCAGGAGGATGCGGAAAACGACGCCCCCGGCAGCCGGCCAGGTTTGGACATGCTGTGCTGCGGAATGCGCACGAACCCATCGAAAAGCTACTGCGCCTATCACGCTGCGCGCTTCCTGCGCACGCTGCCGGCCGAAGCGATTTGAGCCCGCTGCAATGAGGCTGGAAGTTCGCCAGCGCCCGACGACCAAAACCCAGGAGGACCGAGCCGATGAGCACCAAAACCGCCCAAAAGGCCAAAGCCAGGCCACCGAGATTGCCGAAAGGCGAGGCCGAGCAGGTGCGCATCCGCAAGGAGATCGGCCATGATTTCGCACTGAAGGACGACCGGTTCGGCCGCAAGCGGCTGGCGAAGGGGACGCAGGAGGGAGCGCGCCTCTATGAGGTCTCCAATGACGGCCACACAGCGACCGGCGGCATCGTGCGGGTGCGCAACGTCGACCCGCTGAGCGGCCTCACCTCGCTGTCGCGCCAGCAGCGCGAGGCGGGCATGCGCTACCGCCAGGATTTCCGCAACTCGTCCGAGGCAACCGCCAAGCCGATGGCCTGGGCCGAGCGCGTCGACGGCGGCCGCACCGGCAGCGGCGTCGCCGAACACATCCTGTCCGCCGGCCGCGACCATGCCGAAGCCACCAGGGCGCTTGCCCACTGGGAGATCGTCGGCATCGTGCAAAAGGTCTGCTGTGCCGACGCAACGGTCAAGAGCCTGGCCGAACAGGCCGGCGAGCCGCGCGACGTGGTGGTGAAACTACTCAAGATCGGGCTCGACATATTGGCCGTACATTACGGCATGATGCTGATGCGCAAGCCGAGATGAGGAGCCCCGCCGATCCGGCCGGCACTACCGGCCGGATCGATCCGTCAACGACGGCAGACACGGATTCTTTCGATAATCCGGTGGTGATGACGCCAGTGCCTGATGACTTCGGTGTGGCAGCGCCGGTGGTACCGGTACCGGTAGCGCGGCGCGTAGTCCTCGTTATAGACATCATAGCGGTAACGGGGAACGTACTCATCGTCGTAATCGGAATACCGATGGTGGCGATAGTAATAGTCGTCGTCGTCATAGCCGTTGCCGATGCCGATTGTGACGCTGCCGCCGGCATTCGCCGGGCCGATCACGGAAGCCGCCGATGCGATGGCGATCACCGAGGCAAGCAGGAGCTTCTTCATAGCTACCTCCTTCTTTAACGTCCCTCTAATAGAAAAACCCCCGAGGGGCAGCCTCGTTCCATAGATTGGCAAGATGTAACGAACGGACGAGCCCGAAGTTTAGCGCCTGCTGGCGCGAAAACGCCGCTGGCTGCGCCGGGGTCGGATCGTCGACGCAGCGTGGCCGCTCCTCTCATCAAACAGCGGCAATCGCGCGTCAGTCCCGTTTTTGGCGACGTCTGCCTACAGAACATGGCCCAGTTCCAGCAAAACGAACGCGGTCGCACCCAGCACAGCGAGGGCGTAGGCCGCATAAAGAACAAGCAGCATTACCTCAAAGTCCCGGACGAAGCTTGCGGCAATCCTGGTCTCCTTAGACTCTGCTTTCTCGATGCGGTCGGTTTCCAACTCCTCCGTTGCCATGACGAGGCAGACAATCCTGTCGTTGTCGGCCGCCTGCAATATCCGTTCCGTCAAATCGACTGCAATCACTGGATCATCGGCCAACTGATCCCGCGATAGCCGGCTTTCAGTGACGGTCTGGATTTCACGCTTTCTCACGCACGCATAATTGCGTTGACTAAATTAGGTTCCACTAAAATATATAGATTGCCTCGACCCGATCACGACGTGGTGAGGCGTGAGCCCAGCTGGGCGGGGAACCGCCGCCCGAGGTCCGCATTTGTCGACTGTCGGGGCGAATCGCGATCCGCATCCTCCGATCAAAGGGCGCGGGCTTCTTCATAGGCTGCTACGATGCGCCATTGCTGGTAGGTCGCAATGCCAAAGCAGCCAAACTCTCATATCGCGAACGCAGCGCCGACGTCTTCGGTGCTGACCGGTTATGACGAAGATCGCATGCTTACTTATATCCGGCTGCTCGACGCTTCGGCGGAAGGAACGGACTGGCGCGAGGTCGCCCGCATCGTCCTGCATCTTGATCCGGAGCGGGAGCCGGAGAGGGCTTTCCGGGCGTGGGCGACACATCTGGCGCGTGCACGATGGATGACCAGGAAGCGGAACGAGTTGCGCCAGTAGCATAAAGAGCGGTGCGGACGAGCACCCTGACATTTAAGCGGAACTGCCGTTTCGGTCTGGCCGTTGAGGGAGAAGGCCAACATGGAAAAGCGCCCAATGACTTCTTGGCGAGCCAATACTTTCGAGTTGTGCTGCCTTCTTGCAGTTCCGCTGTCGCTTCTCCTTACCGTTTTCCTGGCGGGTCTCATCCTTAGCTGACCCCCGCATGGTTGCTTGCCGAGGAGCCCGTGTCGGTCAACGCGGCACCAACGCCCGCCTGAAGGATTCCGGCGGGAAAGGCTGCAAGGATTACCGAGGCGAGCAGGAGCTTCTTCATAGCCACGTCCGTTTTAACGTCCCTCTAGCTAACAGAGACGGCTGAGAGGCGGCAGCATTCCGCGGGTGGTGCGATTTACGAGACTGAGGAAGCTGCATTGTGGTCGGGCGCGAATTACCGCAGATGTCGCCCCGGCCGTTCAACATGGTTTACTTTTCGACGCCGCGCTGCCTAACTGCCAAATGGGGGCAAGCGATGTCAACGAGTCGACAACAAGCTCTGGCATGATTGCGCGGAGCTAAAGAATGCCGGGTGCGCTACAGGAGAAGCAGCTCAATCCGATTGTTTTCGGACGGCCCGAGCTTAGCCTGATACAACCAATATCGAATGCTATCGCAGCCCTTCCCTCTACGCGCTACTATGGCAGCAAGCGGAAACTTCTCTCTTGGATATATGAGAATATCCGAGGTCTTGAGTTTCAGACGGTCCTTGACCTTTTTGGAGGGACGGCTTCAGTTTCGCTTCTTCTGAAAGCTATGCGCAAGACAGTCACTTACCACGACGGTTTTCGGTTTAATGAGGACGTGGGGCGGACACTGTTATCGAACATGCCTGCGCTAACGCGATTGGACCTGGTCAATTTCTTAGCTCGGGTCGTGCCGCGGCGTGGTTTAATTTCGGAACTGTTCGCCGGAATTTATTACACAGACGAGGAAAACGCTTGGCTGGACGGAATTGCTAACCAACTGAATGAAACTACACTTCCTGCGGCAGAGATATCTCTTCTGCGTTATCTTCTGTACCAAGCATGCCTAAAAAAACGTCCTTTTAATTTGTTTCACAGAGCAAATCTGCACTTGAGAACGAATCGCGAGATTAAACGGTCATTTGGGAATTTTGCGACTTGGGAGCGCAGCTTTGAGCATCACATGATCCAAGCATATGATGAACTTGCCATAAAACCTTCGTTTCACAAGGAGTGTACGATTTTGCCGTCGCGTAACGCGGAGGATATATCAAATGGCTACGATTTAGTATATATTGATCCACCGTATATCAGTCTTCAAGAGCGGTATAACCATGATGATTATTGGCGACGCTATCATTTCCTTGAGGGGTTGGCGCAATATGGAGAATGGGAAAAACTCTTAGATCCGATTTCTAACATCCGATTGCTTCAGCAGCCGCAGTGGATGATAGAGTGGTCACGTCGAAAGACTTTCTCCGACAGACTATACGGACTAATAAAAACGCACAAAAATTCTATAGTTGTTCTTTCTTACGTCACGAACGCCTTTCCGCTGGAGTCGGAAATAAAGCGCTTCTTCGAGGAAGAATTTTCAAACGTGACTTTGCACACAAGAGAGCATAGTCATGCGCTTAGTCGGTCACCAAGAAGAGAATTGCTCTTCATAGGACACCCGCGAACATGAACCTTGAAACAGGTAAGCTTGCTGTACCGCAGTGGCTCGTTTTGATCTTGACAATGCTAGCGTTGGTCATCGCGGCTGGCGTTTTCTATTATTATCTCGATCCTAGCAATGTGAAGCTGGTCGGCTTGGCTGGCGGTATCGTCACGGGCCTAATTGTCTTCATTCTGACCTTTGTGACGTCGATCCGCCCGCTGCAAAAACTCGATCGATATGAGAAGATGGGAGTAAGAGGCGTTCTCGCCAATCGACACGACAAGGTCTACTACGCCGATCTGGTCGGGGGCGCGGAAAAGATCGTTCGTGTCATGGGCGCTTCCTGTACACGCTTCGTCGACGATTTCCTTGACATGCGTAACGAGGATAAAGTCCTGGTGGACGCCCTTCGGAAGCATCGGCGTCTGAATGTTCAACTTCTCGTACCGGAACAACGTCATATGGCCGGAGATGCCAAAACCCGTACGCATGCTTTGGACAAGAAGCTGGACGAACTAAGGACTGAATTTGGCGACCGGGTAGCATTGCGCCGATTTCCGCACCGGGCGCAACATAGTTTTGTCATCGCTGACGATGACCTGATTGCTGGACCGATTTTTGAGGGAGACCTCAGCAAATATGCACCTGCGGTGCATGTTGTGATGTCGACAAGGTTTGCCCAAAAGTATGATGAACATTTCGAGGGGGTCTGGAAATCTTGTGCCCCAAAATCCTGATCTCAGGATAGAAGTCAGCCCTCGAATCCACCTCGGCCTGATCTCAATGCACGATGGCGCTGTTCGCAAGAACGGCGGGATCGGTTTCTCCGTCGCTGGACCTGCGGCGACGATCGAGCTTAAAGCAGCAGATCAGTTACGTGTTCGAGACAATCGTAGTCACCCCTTCAATCGAGCAGAGATCGATCAGGTGCTGGCGGCGATGGGGCATCTCCTGTCATCAGAACAACTTGCCACGACCGCCGATGTCCTCATTGCGGGTGCGTTTCGCACCCATGTCGGAATGGGTTCAGGAACAGCTATTCGATTGGCTATTACAGAGGGATTGCATCTTCTCGATGAACGGGCCCCTTCAAGGCAGCAACTAGTCGAGCGATCGGGGAGAGGAGGTACGTCCGGTATCGGTGTGAGTACTTATTTTTCCGGGGGGATGGTCCTCGATCTCGGCGCTGTGAATGACGGCTCCCCTTTCGTCCCCTCCTCGCGAATAAGTGCGGGACGAAGTCCGACGACACTCCCTTGTCTCGAAATGCCTAAGTGGCCGCTTTGCCTCTGTGTTCCCGAGTCGATCCCCTCCAAGACGCAAGAGGAGGAGGCTGAGTTCTTTGCACGGACGGCTCCGCTCACCGCCGCTGCATCATATCGCGCCAGCTATGAGGCACTTTTCCATGCCTACGCATCGGTCGCAGAGGCCAATTATCGGGGCTTTTGCAGCGCGGTCGAAGCCATGCAAGAAACCGATTGGAAAGCTTGCGAATGGCGGGAGTACGGCGAGCCGCTACAGGCGCTAAGGCGAAGCCTTAGACGACTTGGGGTCGATTGCGTCGGAATGTCCAGTCTCGGTCCAATGCTTTTCTGCTTTGGGAGCCCGGCAGTCTTGAACACAATCGTGCGCGAGCAAAAATCGCTGGACTGTCATACGTTTCAAACCATGCCGAACAATTGCGGCCGGATGATATCTCGGATGTTGCCATGCGGGAGCTGACCTTCTTCACATCTAACGCCACTAAATTGGCGCATGCCCGCTATATCGTGGAGGGCCATCCGATTAGAATAAAAGGCTTTCGGCAGCGCACTTATCATGCTGACTATGATGAACCCCGATTATCCTCGCGAGAAGAGCTTCTTGAGGCAAGCTATCAAAGTGCACTTCGGCAATGTGAAAAGGCCGGAATCGCCGTAGACAGTCACCCCTTTGTGCTAGAGGACACCTCGGTCAAGATCGATGCTTTGAGCGTCGATGGACAGGAATCACCGGGTCTCGATATCAAATATTGGATGAAAAACCAAACATTTAGCGCGCTTGACGCGTCTCTCAAGGCCCGCGGTAACTTGCGGTCAGCGTCAGTCCGGTCCGACGTGCTGTTGCACGTCCCTAACAACTTGAAGGCTTCCTGGGAGGTCGAAAACAACTACCTGGTTTTTGTAGGAAAGCAACTCGGAAAAGTCGTTGATGCTGAAATCAACTTCGAATCGGATTTAGTTTATCCCTGGCTCGACAATCAGACATTCAACAAGTGGTTCCAGCCTTCTGGCGTCAGCCTTCCCTTTGGTGCCTTGGCAATAGCCGCAGCAGATCCTGTCGATTTTCGGCGGAAGTCGTTTGAGAAATTGATAAAATTTTTGGAAGAGCGGCGTTATCTTACCATCGATGCTCGACAGCTAGAGTTCGAATTCGATAGCAAGCCAAGCTTCATCCTGAGCGGTTACACGTGCGCTGGGAAGACTGCCGCCAGTCAATATCTCGCGAGAAAGTTCGGATACTTGCACGTTGAGGCAAGTGATTTCATGTACCTGAGCTACTACTACCGCCACGGATACACCGGCGCTATCTCGATCGGGGATTTTGCCGAACGTGCGCTCAGTCAGAAACCGAACATCGCGGCCGAGAAGGTGGCGGAGCACGTCGCAGAGAATCTCTCATCTCCCGTGGTGGTCTCGGGCTTTCGCGCACCCGAAGAGATCAAATTCCTCCGAGACGTTCTGGCTGCACGCGGCAAAGCATTCCGTACAGTCTTCGTCAGCGCCGACCAAGAAATTCGATTCAAGCGGCTTCAGGCGCGAATGCGACCGGGCGATGATATAACAATCGACGAATTTCGGCGTCGTGATAAGCAACAAGAGCGAATGGGACTGGAACAAATCCGTAGTTTGCCCGCCATAGCCTATCTTCCAAACTCCGACAGCCTTGAAAAGTATTTTAAGGATGTTGACTTAATGATTGGTTCAGTTATCGAAGATGATATAGAGATATTGACCGCCATCGCGAGCTTGGCGTCGCTACGTGAGATAAAGTTGGAAGACGCCATACTGATTGCGTTGCTAAGCGCATGGAGCGAAGAGGAGACGCGCCCATTCTTTTCGACTACACGGATCGCACTTATGATAAAGGGTGTTTTCAAGGGCATAGTCCCAAAACATAAAGATAACGTAAGCCGTTACTTCAATCAGGATTTTTATGCTTACTATGAGATTTCTAGCGGCGATGGTGTTGCCGCACGCAGATATCGGCTGTCGAATACCGGTTACGGCATGGCCGTGCGTGCCTTGAGACTTCTGAGACGAGATCAACGGCTGTAATCATGCAAACGCCGATCTGGGCGTTTGTGAAGACAGTGACTGACCCATATAGCAGATGGCCTACGCTCCCTACCTTGCCGCCATCACATCCGAAAACAGCGCCCGCTCCACCGCCGGTTCCAGCGTTTCGGCGAATGGCGTCGCCAGGTGGTGGCGGTCGCGGAAGGCTAGTTTGCCGTCGATGAAGACGTGGCAGGTGGTCTGGTCGCAAAAGCGGTCGGTCATGTCGATGTAAGCAGCGTTCGGTGTCGAGCGCACGATATCGCGCTCGATGGTGGCGATGTCGTCGTTTGCCGCCATGATCCGCGGCGTGTCGCATGTCGCGGGCGTCTGGCCTCGCCACAGCGCCCGCGCCACGCATTTGTCGGCGTAGCTTGCATTGTAGGGAACGTCCCTGATGACCGCGACCTTGATGCCGGCCTGGCTGAAGGCCTGAAGCGTCCAGGTGAGGCCCGTCCGCCACTGCGCTTGCCAATCGGCGTGCCTCAACTCCTCGGGCGATTCTTTCATCACATTGCCGATCGAGAACTCCGAGATCACCACCAGTTGCGGGTGGAGCGCGATGATGTCCTTGACCGACTGCTCGCGCCATTGGTCGCATTCGGTGTAGTCGCGCTTCAGCCGCCAGTTCCAGGTCGTCACCCGCGAAGCCCGGCAGGAGGATTTGAGAAAGGTGACGACGCGAAAATTGTTCTTCTCGGCCGCCTTGATCAGCGGCGTCGACCAATGGTCGGCATGCGAGTCGCCGAACAGCACGACCGAGCGCTGGGCATCCTTGCGGCCGAACATGCAGGGTTTTGGCTTGACGGTCTCGAAATCGAGCACGCAGCCGCCATTGCTCGCGCGCACAGTAGAGAGCTGCGCGGCGCTGTCGGCGATGACGTGCTGTTCGGGGCTGAGATTGTGCTCGGCAAAGCGCGCATTGCCATAGGCCGCGACCACGCCGGCGCCGGTCAGCGCGACGGCGGGCACCAGCGCCCGCGCTGCTCCGGCCATCAGCCAGCCGTTGCGGCGGATCGGGTTCTCGATGAAATGATAGGTGAACATCGACAGAAGCAGCGTCAGCGCCGCGCAGGCAAGGCGGTCCAGGATGGACAGGCTGGGAACCACCATCGCCGCATAGACGATGACCGGCCAGTGCCAGAGATAGAGCGAATAGGACAGCCGGCCCAACCATTGCATGGGCGGCAGCGCCAGCAGGGCGCTCGGCAGATTGCGGCCGCCGCTGCCGCTGAGCAGCAGCAGCACGGTGCCGACAACAGGCGCCAGCGCATTCACCCCGGGAAACGGCGAGTCTTCGTCCAGCATCAGATAGGCCCAGGCGATCAGCGCCAGACCGAGGCATGCCTGGAGCGTGGCCAGCAGCGGCCGGTCGCGCCAGATCTTTGCCGGCGCCATGGTCGCGAGGCCGCCGGCGGCGAATTCCCAGGCCCTGAGCGGCGAGAAATAGAAGGCCCAGGGCTGCGACACTTCCGTCAGCCAGGCGCAGGCCGCGAAGGAGGCCGCGCCGGCGACGCCGATGACGATTATAGCGGCGCGCTTGCCGGGACGCAGCCAGGCGGCGGCAAGAAGCAGCGCCGGCCATGCCAAATAGAACTGTTCCTCGACCGAGAGCGACCAGAAGTGGATGAACGGGTTGTTGGTGGCGTCGGCGGCGAAATAGTCGAACGACCAGCGGATCAGCCAAAGGTTGATCATGTAGGCGGAGGCGAACATGGCGCCTTTCGAATAAAGCGCCTGTTCCTCCGGCGACAGGATGAAGTAACCCGCGAACAGCGTGGCGAGGATGACGAACAGTGCCGCCGGCAACAGGCGCCGGGCGCGCCGGGCGTAGAAGCGCCAGAGGTTCAGCCGCCCGGTCTCGGTAATTTCCGTAACCAGGTGGCGGGTGATCAGATAGCCGGAGATGACGAAGAAGATGTCGACGCCGGCAAAGCCGCCGGGCAGGCCGGACAGACCAAAATGGAAGGCGATGACACCCGCCACCGCCAGCGCGCGCAGCCCTTCGATGTCAGGCCGAAATGATGCCGACACAATCACCTCATGCAAGGAATGCCCACCTCGCAGAGGCTCGACCCGATGCGACGATATTGCAATGCAACAAATCTAACGCAGTGCAACATAGGGGGAGGGCGCGGCTCCTCCAGTTCCTCGCGTGGGCGGTTCACTCACACGAGCGATTCGAGAGCCACTGATATGGAAGCGAAGCGAAGGGTGCCGAGGCGATCACGCCTTTTTCAAAAACTCGGTCTTCAGCACCAGGCCCTTCACCTGCCTGGTGCTGCATTCGATCTCGCCGGGATTGCCGGTGAGGCGAATATTCTTCACCAGCGTGCCGCGCTTGATCGTCTCCGACGTGCCTTTGACCTTGAGATCCTTGATCAGGGTCACGGAGTCGCCCTCGTGCAGCGCCGTGCCATTGCTGTCTCTTATGATCGCGTCGGTCATGGCAGGTCTTTCGTGGGACTCCGGTGGGAGGTGGTCGGGCCAGTCCCCGGCCTATCCCACGCTCGGCGACAAGGTCAAGCGTCAAGCGGGGTCAAGCGTCAAGCGGGCCGCCCGCCAATACTATGCGGGAACGGCCGACCGGAAAACCCGAGGTTGCAAGCAGACGGTGCCCCTGGACCATAATGTCATTGCCGCTCCGGCCGGCGTCGCGATTTCAAATGGCTAGGCACCCGCCGGTATGAGTGCGGACTGGAAGGTCGCGAAAGGGCCGCCCGCCCTTTCGCTTGGCCCCCATTTCGCTTGGCAAGAAGCCGACGGTTACTTGTTGAGCTGCTTGGCCATCTTGCAGAAGTCGGCATGCATCTTGGCAATGCCTGCGTCGCTGCATTCCTTCAACATCATGGCCCGGTCGCTCGTGGACATGGCCATCCATGCCGCCTTGAATTCGGCTTCCGACTTCATGGTCTTCATGCCGGCGTCGGTGAAGAAGGGCGTCATTTTCTGCGGATCGTCGAGCGCCGAAGTGCCAGTGGCACCGGCGGCAAGCGCTGCGCCGGTCATCATCGAAAGGGCCATCGCGCCCATGCAAAGCGTCTTGAAGTTCATGATCATTCCTCCTGAGCTGCTGCTTTGAGGTTGTCCATCAGCGATCTACGAAGGAACGGTGTTTTGACCCAAAAGTTCCACGTTCTGGCGCAGACATGGAACAGGATTGCCCGTGACGTCATTAATGCAAAAAATTCTACCATGACTGAATTTGCCGCGCTGCCGACCAGGGCAATCGGCGTCCAGCTGGGTGAGACGCTGCGAAGTTGCAGGCCGGCTCAATATGCCCGATCATGGCGACGGCGGAGCGGAGGTATCAAGTGGCGGCAAATCGTCGAAACGACGCGCACCTGTCGGAGCCCCGGCGGGCGGGCATCGTTTCCGCGGCCAGGGCGCTTCCGCGCACATCGTTGCCCAGCGTAGCGTCGGTCGTGACGGCCGTCGCGGCGCTCTATTTCGGGCGCGAGGTCTTTCTGCCGATCGCAATCGCGCTGCTGCTTACCTTTGCGCTCGTGCCCATGGTGTCGGCACTCAAGCGAGCCGGCATTCCGCGTCTTCCGGCCGTGATCGCCAGTGTGCTCGGCG
Source organism: Mesorhizobium sp. M1182 (assembly GCF_040318335.1). Taxonomy (NCBI): domain Bacteria; kingdom Pseudomonadati; phylum Pseudomonadota; class Alphaproteobacteria; order Hyphomicrobiales; family Phyllobacteriaceae; genus Mesorhizobium; species Mesorhizobium sp. M1182. The sequence continues at coordinate 57,258 of NZ_JAMYMD010000010.1, read as the reverse complement.
CATTCACCGTGCTGGCGCTGTTCTCCTTCATCGTCGCCACGCAGGTCAGTGAACTGGCGCAGAACATTCCGCTCTACCAGGCGAATATCCTGACCAAGGTCCGGTCGCTCAAGGAAACCGGCGTCGGCGGCGGCATCGTTTCCAGATTGAGCCGGGTGATCGAACGCGTCGGCCAGGAACTCGACAGACCCGAGCCCGTACAACCCGCCGCCGATCAGCCTCCGCGGGAACCGATCCCGGTCGAAATCGTCGCGCGCGAACGACCGCTCGAGGTTCTCCAGAATCTGATCGGCCCGCTGCTGAGCCCGCTGGCATCGGCCGGACTGATCGTCGTGGTCGTCATATTCATGCTGCTCGAGCGGGAGGACCTGCGCGATCGCTTCATACGCCTCGTCGGCTATGGCGATCTGCATCGAACCACCGAGGCGCTGCAGGATGCCGGCAAGCGCGTCGGCCGCTATCTGCTCATGCAACTGGTCGTGAACATCGTCTATGCCGTCCCGATTGCAATTGGACTTTGGCTGCTGGGCATACCCAATCCATTGCTGTGGGGTTTGCTGGCGCTGGCGCTGCGCTTCGTTCCCTATATCGGCCCGGTCATCGCGACGCTGTTGCCTCTGTTCCTGGCGCTTGCCGTGGCGCCCGGCTGGTCGCTCGTGCTCTGGACCGCAGGGCTTTTCGTCGTGGTCGAACTGATCACCGGCAACGTGATCGAACCCTGGCTCTACGGCTCGCGCACCGGGCTGTCGCCATTGGCCATCATCGTTGCGGCGATATTCTGGACCTGGCTCTGGGGGCCATTGGGCCTGGTTCTGTCGACGCCGCTCACGGTCTGCCTCGTCGTGCTCGGCCGCCATGTGCCGCAGTTCGAATTCCTCGACGTTCTGTTCGGCAACGAACCCGTGCTCGAACCTCACGCCCGGCTTTACCAGCGGCTGTTGGCCGGCGATCCCGAGGAAGCGACGGACCATGCCGAGGAGATGCTGGACGAAGAATATCTGGTCGAGTTCTACGACAAGGTCGCGATTCCCGCACTTCTGCTCGGCGAGCAGGACCGGGTGCGTGGTGTGCTGAGCGACGAGCAAAGACAGCAGGTCGCGGGCAGCGCGCTGACGATGGTGGCGAACCTCGACGACAGCGCGCAGGAGGAGGCGGAAGCGGACGACACGGCCGCGGCCGAGGACAACGGCTCACGCGAGGACAGGCACGTTCAGGGGGAGGTTCAGGGCGAGGAGTACACCGAACTGCCGGATGGCACGGGCATGTCGGTGCTGTGCGCCGGCGGGCGCGGCGAACTCGACGACGCGGCGGCCGCCATGCTGGCCCAGGTGCTCGAAGTCCAGGGCGCTACGGTGTTGAGAGCGAGCTTCGCCGAGATGGAACCGGGGAGCATTCGCCGCCTTGAGCTCGACGCCGTCGATAGTGTCGTCATCGGATTTTTGAACCGGGATTCCGTCAAGCACGGGCGGTTCCTGGTCCGTCGGCTGAAACGCACCAAACCAAGGTTGCGAGTGGGCATCGTGTTGTGGTCGGAAGCCGACAGCGACAACCAGGAGGCAGATGCCAGATTGGCCAACGAGATCAACGCCGATTTCGTCGCACATGGCATGGTCGGCGCGGTGCTCGGTGCGTTGTCCAGCGCTCCGCCGGTGGCGCTGAAGACCACCGCCAAACGCCGCATGCGCCGCCTCACGCCGGCGCGCAAGAAAGAGCCGCTCGCCGCGGCAAAATGAGCGCGGCGAAGACCGCGGCAGGTCGGGTTATTACCGCTTTCGCGAAAGTGGTAATAACGAGACGGATCAGGTTATCTTCGCAAGATCGCGCTGAACCATCCGCCGCGGCAAACGGCGCCAACCTTCATACAGTCCAGAAATAGCGCACCGTATGGAAGAAAACCGGAGCGGCGAAGACCAGGCTGTCGGCACGGTCCATCATGCCGCCATGGCCTTCGATCAGATGGCCCCAGTCCTTGACGCCCTGATCGCGCTTGATGGCCGAGGCGACCAGCCCGCCAAGGAAGCCCATCAGGCAGGCGATGAAGGCCACGCCGGCTGCCTGCAGCGGCGAGAACGGCGTCAGGAACGACAGCAGCGCGCCGAGCAGGCTCGACGCCGCCAGCCCGCCGACCAGCCCCTCCCAGGTCTTCGACGGCGAGACCGTCGGCGCCAGGAGATGCCGGCCGAACAGCTTGCCGAAAATATATTGCAGCACGTCGCTGCCTTGCACGGTGATGATCAGGAAAGCGATCAGCAACAGGTTGCGGCCTTCGAAGCCTGGCACCTCGAGCGTCAGCAGCGCCGGCACGTGGCTGACGCAGTAGACCGAAATCATCACCGCCCATTGCTGCGCCGAGACGCGCTCGAGAAAGCGTTCGGTGTCGCCGTGCAGCGCGGTGATCGCCGGCATCAGCAGGAAGCAGTAGACCGGGATGAAGATGGTGAACAGGCCATACCAGGCGGTCCACACCAACCAGTACTGGAACGGGATGACGATGCCGAACATGCCGAGCAGCACCCAGTGGTCGCTGCGGCGGCTGTGCGTCAGCGTCACGAATTCGCGCAACGCGGCGAAGGAAATCAGCGCGAACAGGATGGTCATGCCGGGGCGGCCGAAGAAGAAGGCGACGGTGATCGCCACCACCATCACCCACCAGGCATTGATGCGCTGGGTGAGGTTGACCAGCGTCGGCGACAACGGCTTTGGCGCGCGCCATGACAAGACGCCGGCGACGACGCTGGCACTGATCAGCACCGCCAGCAGGCCGACAATCAGAATGAGGGTTTCGTGCATCATCGGCAGCATTTTGCCTTGGTCCTCAATCGTCTCGCTGCGGCCGGGGGTTGAGCGCCAGCAGCGTTTCGCGGGCGCGGTCGAGAAAGGCGCGGCGTTCCTCACCCGGTTGAATGGCGATCGGTGCGCCGAAGACGACACGGCAAAGCAGCGGCACCGGCACGAATTGGCCCTTGGGCAGCACCCGCGACATGTTCTCGATCCAGCACGGGATGAGTTCGACATCGGGCCGCGCCATCGACAGATTGTAGAGGCCGGAACGGAACGGCAGGAGCGGTTCGTCGGTCATGTTGCGCGTGCCTTCGGGAAACAGGATCAGCGAATGGCCCTGGTCGAGCACCGACAGCATGATCGAGATCGGGTGCTGCGTTTCATCCGTCCACTGCCGGTGGATCAGCACGGAAGACAGCATGTCCTCGGCAATGAAACGGCGCAGCCGCGTCTTGCTCCAATAATCGGCGGCCGCCACCGCATGGGTACGGGCGCGCTCCTTCTCGCTGAGGCAGGCCGACAGCAGGATGAAATCGCCGTGGCTGGCATGGTTGGCGAAGTAGATGCGCTGCCGGTCCGATGGCTGGCTGCCGTTCCAGATCGGCCGCACGCCGGTGACCACCCAGGCCAGTGCTGACAGGCCGACCGAGGTCACCGTCTGCAGCAGGGTATAGGTGCTGACGCGAAGCTTTGTCATGGACGGGCTCAAAAGAATGCCGCGACGACCGAGGCCGCCGCGAACAGGCTGAAGGCGATACGCTGCTTGGCGAGCAGACGGCGCGTGCCGGCCATCCGCTGGTCGAGCGAGCGGCCACCGGCCGCCGTGGGTTTCAGCCGCATGCGCGCCAGCACGTCGTCGATCGCCGCAGCGCCGCCTGCTTCGCTGGCGTGGCTGGCCATCAGCCGGAACAGCAGCGCGTCAAACAAAAGCAGGGCCGAGAGAATGATTGTGGCTATGGCACCCGCGGCGGCGATCAGCCAGGCCGCCGCGGACAGCGACGATGTTTGCGGCGCAGTCGCCAGGCCGATGACCGGCGCCGCCAGCAAGGCAGCAGCAATCAACAGCAGCGGCCACGCCACCTGCACCATCAGTCCGGCGGCGAACGTCTCGGCCTTATCTCGAAAAGCGGTCATGTCGCCGCGTCCATGCCAAGATGCACAGGCCGGCCCGCGGCGGCGAGCTGGCCTCGCGCCTGATCCGGCGTGGCGGCCCGGCCGCTGGCGACCAGCCATTCGGCGACGACGGCGGCGCTGCGCTGGAAGCCGAGCGCACAGCAGACCAGCACCGTGCCCTGGCTCTGCGCCGTCTCGATCGCCGCCACCGCTTGCGCACGCGCCTCGCGAGACGGCGGCAAAAGGTCGACCATGGGCAGGCTCATCCAGTGGATCGAGGCGCCACGCGGCCGTTCCAATTCGCCGGCAAGGTCGATCACCGTGCCAAAGGCGTCGGCCTCGGCGGCGGTCGGAAAACGGCCAAGGGAAACACCGTCGGCGATGACGATCTGCGCCGGGAGCTTTCGCGTCCATGCCCACACATTGACCTTGGCGGCAACCCGGTAGGGCCACAGCAGAAGACGGCTGGCCAGCGACACGCGGCCATCGGCTGTTTTCTGGAACACCTTGGCGCCGGCGCCGGCATAGGCGAAAGCGACTATGGCCAGCGCCAGTGCCGGCCACAACAGGATGAGCCATAGCGCCGAGACCAATGCGCCGGCAGCAGCGCCGGCCAGCGCAAAGGCTGCGCCAAGCGCATAGAACAGCGCCAGAAGCCGCGCTTTCGGGTCCGCGGTCAGGCGGAAGCCGACGAAAGGCAAGGCGCCGTCGCGCGGAAACAGCCACAGCGCGAAAAGGCCGAGCAGCGCGCCGGTCGGTATGTCGATGAAATGGTGCTGCCACGTCGTCAGCACCGAGGCGCCGATCAGGAAACACCAGACATGCCAGGCGACGCCGGCGATGCCGGCCAATCTGTGACGCCAATGGTCCCAGATGATGACCAGCAGCGCGATATGCAGCGACGGCGCCTGGTTGAAGGATTTGTCGAAGCCGCCGAGCACGGCGAACATGAAGCCGGGCAGGCCGCTCGTCTGTGGGCGCACGAACGTGGCAGTCAGCGGGAACAGGATGAAGCAGGCGACGGCAACGATCTGTGCCGTCAGATAGCGGCCGGCGAGGCGGTCGACGCCGCTCTTCGAATTGTTCAACAGCAGCGACAAGCCGTAGAACAGGTTGATCGACCAGTAGGGCACGATCGTCCAAGCAAGGAACGGGATGCCGCGCTCCCAGCCAAAGACGATGCTGCCGACGTCGTCGCGCCGCGACGCCAGCCAGTTGGCGAAGCCGTAGGTGGCGTAGAAGAACGGCGCCAGAAATGCCAGCCACAATGCGGCGCGCAGGACTATCCCGTGATACGGCTCGCGTGGCAAGGCCGGAAGGGCAGGGGCATCGCGAGGTGAGGCACAGGCAGGCAGGTCCATGCTCAGACGCGCCGCGCGACCGAAACGGTGAAGATGCCCCACTGGTCGATGCGCTGGTCGAGCTTCTCGAAGCCGGCGGCCGCCACCAACTGGTCCATCTCGGTCTGCGTGCGGCGGCGCATCACCCATGCCTGGCCGCCGCGGTGCGAGGTCAGGCTGCGCGCGATCATCTCGAGCTGCGGATGCCAAGGCTGGTTGGTGTAGACCAGCAGGCTTCCGGGCTGCATGGCGCTGGCCAGTCCACCGAGCGAGCGGGCGATCATGGCATTGTCGGAAAACAATTCGTAGAGCCCCGAGACGATGGCGAGATCCGGCGCCGGGTCGAGCCCGGCCAGCATCGTGGCGTCGAAGGCGTCACCTCGATGGAACGAGACGGTCGCCGGCAGCTTGCGCTCGGCGATCAGCTTGCGGCCGAGCGAGACGTTCAGCTCGGAGAAATCCTGCAGCCGCACGCTTGCCGGCGACGCGGCGCCTTTCTGCACGGCATCGAGCACATAGCGGCCATGGCCGGCGGCGATATCGACGATATGGACCGGCCGACCGGCGGCCTTCAGCGTCTCAACGGCGCTGCCTATCAGCTCCTCCAGATGCAGCTTGCGCTGGCGGATGCCGCGCCAGCCGACGGCGTCCAGAAAGGTGCGGTCGATCATGCGGCCGATGGGGCTGATGCCGCGCGCCTCGTTCTCATAGACATAGTCGAGCGTCGAGCCGGAATCGAAGCCGGTGGCAATCCCCGTCTTCATGCCGGATGACAGCCAGGCGCCCATGCGGATCGAGGCGCGGCTCATTGCCCAGTAGAGTCCCCTGGGAGACAGCAGCGGCAGCGGCGAGGCCAGCCGGTCGGCCTCGTCGCGTGTGTAGCCGGCGCGGTCGGCCCAGGTCAGGTCGACCGGCTCTTCCGGCGCCGCGAACTGCTTTTCGAGGAAGGGCCTGATCAGGTCGAGTGCCTTGTGGCGGTCGCGCTCGCCCAGCGTGTCGTGGAAGAAGCCGGGCAGCACGTGCCGCTCCTTGGCCGGGCTCGCCAGATTGACGAAGAATTCGTGCTGCGGTCCATGCCGCACCACCCAGTCGCTGCCGGAGATCAGAAGCTGTGTCGGCACGGTGATGGCGCGGGCGTCGGCGACGATGCGCGCGGCATGATCGTAGAGCTCGACCAGGATGTTGGAGGCGATCGGCCGGGTGATCAGCGGGTCGGCGTCGAAGGAGGCGATGCGCTCGGGGTCATGCGTCAGGAATTTCGCTTTGACGTAGGAATTGACGAAGAAGCGGCCCTTCAGCTTCTGCCACAACGCAATGCCTTGCTTGGCGAAGGGTACGTAGAGCTTGACCGAGAAGGCCGGCGAGGCCAGCACCAGGGCGCGAATGTCGGGCGCGTAATCATGCACCCAGGCGGCGGCAAGCACGGCGCCGAAGGATTGCGCGATCAGCGCGATATCGCGCCGGGCAAAGCCGTCGCTGCCGATCTCGCGCACAAAACAATCGATGTCGCGCACCAGTGCGGCAAACGATGGCGCATAGCCGCGTTCGCCGGCGGAGCGGCCATTGCCGCGCGCGTCCCAGGCATAGAAGGCGTGGTCGGGCATCTGGAGCTCGTCGACCAGATGCGCCATGCGGCCGCCATGCTCGTGGCCGCGATGGAACAGCAGGATGGCGCCCTTGCGGTTTTCCGACAGCGCCGGCCAATAGCGGTAGAAGATCTCGGTGCCGTCATGGCTCTTGAAGCTGCGCTCCTGCGCCACCCGCTCGATATTGGCTGAAGCCACTGCGGCAACCGTCTGTTGGTGAAGCATGTTGTTCTCCCTGGCGAGACCGGAATTCAGCTGCCGCTCCCGTTAAGGCCGCTGCGTATCCGGTTGATGGCGGTCGCCAGCGAGAGTGTAGCCATGGCCGGAAACACGAGCGGCGTGAGCGCCGGGACCCACAGGCCGGACGCGATAAGCACGGCGAGGATGCCGAGCGCCAGCGCCCGGTCGCTTTTGCCGAACGGGCCGGCATAGTTGCGCCCGGTTCCGGCGGCGATGCCGAGCACGCCGGCGAACTCAGTGATCATAGCCGCGATCGCAAATGCAACGACACCCCAGGCGGGAAAAATGACGGCAAATGCCAGGATCAAAGCGAGGTCGGAGATCATATCGCAGAGCTCGTTGAGATACATGCCGAGCTTCGAGGCCTGGCCATGTTCCCTTGCGAGCATGCCGTCGATGGCATTCAGCGCCATTCGCGTAAACAGCACGAGCGGCATCAGCAGAAAGACCGCGCGATGGCCTGCAAGGACTGCCACCGCAAGGCCGGCGGCGAGCGAGAGGGCAGCGGCCAGCAGTGTGATCTGGTTGGCGGTGACGCCGGCCCTGGCCAGGCCATCGGCAAGCGGCCGCAGCCTGGCCTGGAAGGCCGGTTTCAGCGCATAAAGCGTCGGCATATGCGAACCCCCCGGCCGCGGTGCAAATGATGTTGGCGAGGATGGTCAATTGGCGCGCAAGACGCAAGGGCGGCGCCCTGCCACTTTTCGACATCCGGATATGTCGGCGCTAGCTTTCCCTGCCATTGTCGCCCGGGAACCGTGCGGGCAAGCTTTCTTCGGCCGCCGCCCAGGCGCGACTATGATAGCGCCGCAGGATGAGAATGCATGTCGCGAAGACCGCCAGCCCGCAAATCACGCCGGGCGACATGCCCCCGCCGAAAGCGGACTTAACAACGATGCCGGTGAAGACGCCGGCAATGGCGCCGTTGATCGTGCCCACCATCCCCGCGGTGGTCATGAAATATTGCAGCGGCGAGGGTCTGAGGCCCTTGTCGACCAGCACCGCCGAGGGGTCGTCATGCGTGGAATTGACGAGGTATCTTTGCAGGACGGGCGCCAGTTCGACGAAATAGTGGCGGATCCTGGCCATGCCGCGGGCATGCACCATGTCCTCGATGGCAACCTGCACCGCGCGCACAAAGGTGACCAGTCCGATGAAGAAAAGGCAAGGCAGCAAGATCAGGCTGAACAACACGAACGGCCTGCCCATCTCCGTGACCTGCGCGACGAAGGACAAGGCAATCGTTGCGCTTGAGACCGAGGTCAGGAACAGATCGGCTCTCTGGTTCGCTTCCTGAATGGTCGCGGCGCGAGCGTTTTGCAGCACGAAATGCTCGGTCGTCAGGCACTGCAGGGCGTGCTGCGCCTGGTCAGGCGGAACCGCAGCGTCGGGAGAACGGGTCATCGACATTTGCCCGCTTCTGCCCGCCGGAACCGACAGGCAGAAGGGACGTCGTCCTACGAGCCGTCAGGACTTGCCGTCGCCGCCGGTGATGGCGATACGCTTGGCCTTTGCCTGGGCGCGCTCCGTCTTGGGCAGCGTCACGCTGAGCACACCGTTCCGGAACGCGGCGTTCACCTTGTCTTCGTCGACTTCGTAGCCGAGCGGGATACGCCGCTCGAAACGGCCATAGAAGCGTTCGGAGAACTGCCTGTCCTTGTCCTCGGTCTCTTCGCGCTTCTCGCCGCGCAGCGTCAGCACGCCGTCATCGAGCAGCAGCTCGACGTCTTTCTCGTCCATGCCGGGGATCTCGGCGGTGACGCGGATCTCCTTTTCGCTATCGGAGATTTCGACACTCGGCCAGCTGGCGCGGGCAGCGGAGAAGCCGCCGAGCGACGGCAGCCTCGCGTCGAAGCCGCGGAACGCCTCGTCGAACAGGCGGTTCATTTCGCGATGCAGCGTCAGGAAGGGATCGCCGTCGCCGTTGCGGAACAGGCTGGGGGGCTGATTGTTCTCCCGGCCCCACGGAATGAGATCACGAATAGCCATTGCATAGTCTCCTTTCTCGACTGGTGCATTCAGGCAGCCTGCTTGTTTGCTTCGCCCTGCGCGACCTTCGGCCCGGTCTTCGGCGAGGCGACATCGGTCGCGATGGCGATGCGCCGAGGCTTCATCTCCTCTGGCACCTCACGTACCAGATCGATGCTGAGCAGGCCGTTGTCGAGCGAGGCGCCTGCGACCTTGACGTGATCGGCAAGCTCGAAACGGCGGGTAAAGGGCCGTGTGGCGAGGCCATGATGCAGATACTCCGTGTTGTCCGGCTCCTTGTGCTGGCCGGAGACAATCAGGAGGTTGGGTTCATGAGTGATTTCGAGGTCGTCCTCGGAAAACCCGGCTACGGCGATGGTGACGCGGTAGTTGTTCTCGCCGCTGCGCGCGATGTCATAGGGCGGCCAGGCGTCGAAGGCCTGCGGAGCATTTTCCAGCAGGTTGAAGACGCGGTCGAAGCCGATGCTCGACCGATAGAGCGGGGAAAAGTCGAATGCGGTTCTCATAGCTACATCCTCCATCGAGCAACATAGATACGAGGGGCGCCAAAGAGCTGGCGCTCCCTGGTTCCGCCGGCCCCATTTCGGCGACCGGTGCCTTCGATCTGGTTATTGTCCGCCGCAAGTCAAGACCCGGTGGCTCTCGCGTTGCCGGTTTTTCGGGCCGGTTTTCGGTCGGTTCGGCGAGGCTGCCAATCTCGCCACAAGTGGGGAGATGTCCGGCAGGAGATTGCCTGTTGGTTTCAATTGCCAACGCTGACTTCCCCGGCCGGTTATTGTCTGCAGCAGGTCAAGATCCAGATTTCTTGTGTTGCCGGGCCCGTTCCCGGCACTCGCAGATGGAGCTGACCATGACACGCGACGAGATCATTTCTGTGCTGGGCCCGGTCGACGAAGCCGTGATCGCCGACATTGCGGCGACGGACGGGACGGTCCAGGAATTGCGCGAGGCCCTGGCCTGGATCGCCGCCGACGAGGCGCTGGTGAACGAGGGCCGACCGCTGCCGACGGCAAGGGTAGCGACGCTGATCGAACTGCTGCAAGGGCCGGACGAGGAGGAATAACCGGCTGCTGCCGCGATGCTCTTGAACCGCGCAAAGGGACGAACCATGTCCTTCAGCGGCGCCGGCCGGCCGCCGGTGCCGCCAGCATAACGTTGCTTGCTCAAACAAGAAGACGATCAGAAAACAAGGAGGAAGTGATGGACGACGTCCGCTTCGCCGAGCCGATCACGTTGAAATTCCAATCCAGCGAGCGCAAGGTCGCCAGCAGTTGGGAAGCCATCGAATGCATGCGCCAGCAGTGGCCGGACCGTGCACGCGGCCGGAGCTGGCGCGCCGCCTATCGGACCTGCCGCGACGCGCTCGACGGCTGGCGCACCGCGCGTGATGCGCGCAAGGCCTTCGTCAGGGCGGCGCGCAAGGCTGGATTGCTCGCAGCGGCCCGCAAGCCTGTCGACCACGCCGGCTAGTCCGGACGCCCTCCGATATTGTGAGATCCAAAACAAAGTGGGGGAGAGTCAGCTACCCCTCTCCCCCGCTTCGGAGGCACTTTGTTTGCTGTCTGGCGGCAGATCGGCTTGCTCCTCAGTGGACGGTGATAATGCCATTTACGGCCCGCCATTCGGACGGTTGGATCAGACGGTGATGAGCCACGCGCACCGAATGCAGCGGGCCTTCGATCTCGCGCTCCCAGAAATCGAGGAAATGCTTCAGCGTCGGGAAATCAGGGGCGATATCGTATTCCTGCCAGATATAGAGCTGAAGCAGGCTTCGATGATCGGGCAGGCGGTAGTGGATCTCCGCCGTGGTGAGGCCAAACCCTTGCATCTGGAGCTGAAAGTCCCTGCTGGTCATGCAATCCTTCCTTTCCCAATGAACCTCGGTCTGCAAAACGCCTCGCCTTCCACATAGGTTCCAGCCGCCGGCAAGCGGCTCAGGAGACGGACAGATTTGGAAATCCGGCCGGGTCATCGCGCCGGAAACGGCGAATGTGCGAACAATTACAGCGTATTGGCACTCTCAGGTGTCGAGTGCTAAAATTTTTGCATGATCCTCTTGAAAGCTGAAAAAAGCGCGACTAGTTCGTATGCGCGCGATGCCTGAAGAAGAGATCGCGCACCCCGTGCCGGGCCGATATTGCCGGTGCGGTCAGGAGGATGTTCGAAGATCTGTTTGTCCCGAGAGGAGAACGACATGGCGTTCCGTCCATTGCATGACCGCATCCTGGTCCGCCGCATCGAGGTCGACGAAAAGACCGCGGGCGGCATCATCATCCCCGACACCGCCAAGGAGAAGCCGCAGGAGGGCGAGGTCATTGCCGCCGGTCCGGGCGCGCGCGACGACAGCGGCCAATTGCAGCCGCTCGACGTCAAGGTCGGCGACCGCATTTTGTTCGGCAAATGGTCCGGCACCGAGATCAAGCTCAATGGCGAGGATCTGCTCATCATGAAAGAGAGCGACGTGCTGGGCGTGATCGAAGCCACGGGCGAGATGAAGAGGGCTGCCTGAGCGGGGCCTGAACAAGCATTCCAGTCAACGAAAAGCTGCCTATCGAGGAGTGTTCCAATGGCTGCCAAAGATGTGAAATTTCATACCGAAGCCCGCGAGAAGATGTTACGCGGTGTCGATATGCTTGCCAATGCGGTGAAGGTGACGCTCGGTCCCAAGGGCCGCAACGTTGTCTTCGACAAATCGTTCGGCGCGCCGCGCATCACCAAGGACGGCGTGACGGTGGCAAAAGAGATCGAGCTCGAGGACAAGTTCGAGAACATGGGCGCTCAGATGGTCCGCGAAGTTGCTTCGAAGACCAGCGACACCGCAGGCGATGGCACCACGACCGCGACGATTCTTGCTCAGGCCATTGTCAGGGAAGGGGCCAAGGCGGTCGCTGCCGGCATGAACCCGATGGATTTGAAGCGCGGCATCGACAAGGCGGTCGACGCCGTGGTCGCCGACCTGAAATCCAATGCCCGCAAGGTGACCAGGAACGACGAAATCGCTCAGGTCGGCGCCATCTCTGCCAATGGCGATGCCGAGATCGGCCGCTTCCTCGCAGAGGCGATGGAAAAGGTTGGCAATGAGGGTGTCATCACTGTCGAGGAAGCGAAGACCGCTGAGACCGAGTTGGAAGTGGTCGAAGGCATGCAGTTCGACCGTGGCTACCTCTCGCCCTATTTCATCACCAATCAGGATAAGATGCGCGTCGAACTCGAAGAACCCTATGTGCTGATCCACGAGAAGAAGCTGTCCAACCTGCAGGCCATGCTTCCTGTGCTCGAAGCCGCCGTGCAATCCGGCAAGCCGCTGTTGATCATCGCCGAGGACGTCGAGGGCGAGGCGCTGGCGACGCTGGTCGTCAACAAGCTGCGCGGCGGCCTTAAGGTCGCGGCCGTCAAGGCACCGGGCTTCGGCGATCGCCGCAAGGCCATGCTGGAGGATATTGCCATCCTGACCGGCGGCACGGCGATCTCGGAGGACCTCGGCATCAAGCTCGAGAACGTCACACTGGAGATGCTCGGCCGCGCCAAGAAGGTGCTGATCGAGAAGGAGAACACCACCATCGTCGACGGCGCCGGCCGCAAGGATGAAATCCATGCGCGCATCAGCCAGATCAAGGCGCAGATCGAGGAAACCACCTCCGACTACGACCGCGAAAAGCTGCAGGAGCGGCTGGCCAAGCTCGCCGGCGGCGTCGCCGTCATCCGTGTCGGCGGCTCGACCGAGATCGAGGTCAAGGAGCGCAAGGATCGCGTCGACGACGCCATGCACGCCACACGCGCGGCGGTTGAGGAGGGCATCCTGCCCGGCGGCGGCGTGGCGCTGCTGAGAGCGGCGAAGGCGCTCGATAATGTCGTCGTCGACAATCCCGATCAGAAGACCGGTGTCGACATCGTGCGTCGCGCCATCGAAGCGCCGGTGCGCCAGATCGCCGAGAATGCCGGCGCCGAAGGTTCGATCATCGTCGGCAAGCTGCGCGAGACGACCGACTTCGGCTATGGCTGGAACGCGCAGACCAACGAGTTCGGCGACCTCTACAGTCAAGGCGTCATCGACCCGGCCAAGGTCGTGCGCACTGCCCTGCAGGGTGCCGCCTCCGTTGCCGGCCTGCTGGTGACGACCGAGGCGATGGTGGCCGAGAAGCCGAAGAAGGAAGCTGCCGCGCCGGCCATGCCCGGCGGTGGCGGCATGGACTTCTAAGGCCAGGCTTCCAAAGCGCGACTTCGAAACGGCAGATGGACCGTGTCCGCCAAAAGCGGGCACGGTCTTGCCGGTCCGGGACTAATGCTGAGCAGGTGTTGCCATGGATATGATGGACAGTTTTGGAAAGATCGCGGCGCCGACCCGCCCGAAAAACGATTTCAACTATGAAGCCGACTGCAGGGCGGCGCTGGCGCCTTTGGTCGACGGCTTGCTGGATATGGCCGAGTCGGCCGGCTGGGACCGCCGCAAGGCGGCCTACACGCTGATGTTTCTGTCGGCTCAACGCGTGGGGGCCGGCACGGAGGAGCGCAAATGATCGCGGCGCGGATGCGCGAATGCCTGCGCCTGCTGCGTTGGTCGGAAACCGATTTCGCCGAAGAGGCGGGATACCCGCTCGCCAAGGCAAAGGCGTGGCTCTACGGGCGCGAACATCCGCCGCTGGGCGTGGCGGCCTGGCTCGAGGCGCTGGTCAAGGTGCATCGGCTGCTGCCGCGGCCGAGCATGCAAGCCGTGTTGCATTCACCGATCGACGCCGTCCTGCAGGCGGATCGAAGCGCCCGCGCGGTTGAGTTCCGCAAGCAGCCGATTGAGCCAGGAAAGGAGAGTTTCATGGATCGTGCTTCGTTCGACAAGCCAGTTACCATCCTCACCGGCCTCGGTACGCCGACGAAGATAGAAAGCGCGGCTGAGGCTTATGCACTTTTGGCTGAGTGGCCGGCAACGAGCCGGACGGCCGCGCATGACATCGCCGCCAAGGCCTGCCGGGCGGCAATGGAAGGAGAGATCGACGCCGAGACGGCGCGCGCCACCTTCGTCGCCTTCGCCCGCCGCAACGACCTGCTTGCGCCGCAGGCGAACGGGATGGTTGCCGGCGAGAGTGTTGCTGGCGCGACGGTTGCCGACTGGGCAACGCGCGCACAGCGCGTCAACGCCCCGGCCTGAGCGGTTGGAGAAGTCGCCAATCTCCCCCCTTGAGGGTCCCTTGAGGGGGAGATGTCGCCGAAGGCGACAGAGGGGGTCGGTACGTCCTGGCGCGACGCCATGTTGGACGAAAGAGAAAGTTGGCGCCTCACGCGCGGCTATCCCCTCTGGCCTGCCGGCCATCTCCCCCTCGAGGGGGGAGATTACGCGCTCAGCCGCTTTCGCCTACTAAGCCATCGGTAGCAGCCGGCGCATGATCAGCGAGGCATGGCCGCCCACCCCGTGTGCAGCCGGCCGGCGCTCGACGACCTCGAAGCCGTGCTTGCGATAGAAGGCGATTGCGCGGTCGTTGCCCCCGATCACTTCCAGGGCGATGCTGGGAATACCCGCATGCGCGGCAAGAACGGCATGCAGCAGGTCGGCGGCAAGGCCGGTGCCGTACTCTGTTTTGTCTATATGGAGCCGCTCGAGCATGACCTCGCCCTTGTCGTCCATCGCTGCCATCGCATAACCGGCGAGCGAGCCGTCAGCCCGCTCGGCGACGAAGGACATCTTGTTGTCATCCCCGAGCTCGGCCGCCAGCCGCTCCGGCGCGTGCTTCTCATCCGACAGCCGTGCCGTCGTCTCGGCACCCAGGATTGGCGAATAGGTGTGTCGCCAGGACCCTCCAAGCAGCCGCGACACCGCCGGAACGTCCTGTTCGGTCATGGTTCTTATTTGGGTCATTGGCACCTCGCCTCAGAAACCTGCCCCTTTTGAGCGGAGATGTCCGGCAAGACAGAGAGGTGCTGTCCCGCCGGCCCTGCACGGCTGAGTTCAGCGCACATCCGCGCCGGCCACCATGACTATGTGCTGGCAGACATTGTCGATATCGCGAATGACGTCGTCGTTCCAGAACCGCAGGATAGTCCAGCCCAGCGCTTCAAGCCGTGCGCTTCTGGTAGCGTCCGATATTGAGGCATCGGCCCGGGCATGCTGGGAGCCATCCAGTTCGACAATCAGCTTTTTGTCCGGGCAGGCAAAATCGACAATATGGCCTGCAATTGGCATCTGCCGCCGAAATGCCAGCCCCATGAGTCGATGCGCCCTGACCTCATTCCAGAGCTTCAGCTCGGCATCCGTCATGGCCTTGCGCATCTTGCGCGCATTGCCGCGGTTACGGGGAGGTACGGGATAGTGATTCACTACTTCTATTCCTCAGCGCGAACCTTGCCCATCTTCTCTATGCTGCGCTTGAACACCCCCCTCTGTCCTGCCGGACATCTCCCCCTCAAGGGGGGAGATTGGCAGCTTCGCCGAAAATTCTCCCTTCTTTAGAGATTGGCGAAAGCTGGAGCGACGTCCAATCTCCCCCCTTGAGGGGGAGATGTCCGGCAGGACAGAGGGGGGTGCTGGCCCGCCGACCTGGATAGGCATGGCACCTGTATCACCGCCTTACCCGCGATTTCAGCCAGCGGTCGAAGGCCACGGCGAGGATGAGGATCAGGCCGATGACGATGCTTTGCGTGTAGGACGAGACATTGTTGAACTGCAGCCCGTTCTGCAAGACGCCGATCAGTCCTGCACCGACCACCGTGCCGCCGACGCTGCCGATGCCGCCGAACAGCGAGGTGCCGCCGATGACGACCGCCGAGATCACCGTCAGCTCGTAGCCGATGCCGGCGACGGCTTCGGAGGAGTTGAGCCGCGCCGACAAAACGAAGGCGGCAAGGCCGGCGAAGAAGCCGACGATGATGTAGACCGAGATCAGGATGCGGTCGACACGCAGGCCGGAGAGTCGTGCCGCCTCGGCATTGCCGCCGACGGCATAGACCGCGCGGCCGTAACGTGTGTAGCGCAGCACGATATGGCAAAGGATCGCGGCAATCGCGAAGATGATCGCCGGCACCGGAACCGGGCCGATCAGGCCGGTACCGAACCAGCGCATCGAGGCGTCGAAGCCGGAGATCGGGCCGCCATTGGAAATCGTCAAGGTCAGGCCGCGAAACACGGTGAGGCCGCCAAGCGTGACGACGAAGGGCGGCACTTTCAGCCTGGTGATGGCAAAGCCCTGGACGCCGCCGGCCACGGCACCGACGACGACGGCCGCGAGAAGGGCGGCGAACCAGCCATAGCCCTGCGTGCCCGTTGTCGACAGCGACAGCGTGTTGGCGGTGCCGCCCTTGGCCACCACCGCCGCGACCATGCCGCAGAAGGCGAGCAGCGAGCCGACCGACAGGTCGATGCCGGCGGTGAGGATGACGAAGGTCATGCCAAGCGCGATCAGGCCGGTGATCGAGATCTGGCGCATGATGTTGAACAGGTTGATCGGGTCGATGAAGCTCGGCTTCAGCACGGTGAAGACGACGATCAGCAACGCCAGGAACATCAGTGGGCCGAAACTCATCAGCAGCCGCGCAATATTGACACCGCCGCGCTGGCTCCGTTCGGTCGTGCTGGTCATTGGGTTGCTTCCTGCTTCTGGTCGAGCGCCATCAGTTCCATCAATTTCTCCTCGGTCGCCTCGACGCCGGGCATCTCGCCGGTAATGCGCCCGCGCCGCATGGTGACGATCCTGTCCGACACCGCAAGCACTTCGGGCAGCTCGGACGAGATCATCATGATGGCGATGCCGCGCGCGGCGAGCTCCACCAGGATCTGGTGCACTTCCGCCTTGGCGCCGACATCGACGCCGCGCGTCGGTTCATCGACGATCAGTACCTTGGGATCGCGCGCCAGCCAGCGGGCAAGGATCACCTTCTGCTGGTTGCCGCCGGACAGGCCCTCGATCGCCTGCTCGGGCGAGGCCATGCGGATCGACAGCATCTTCCTGTAGTTCGCCAGCGCCTCGCGTTCGCGCCGCTCGGCCATGAAGCCGACACTGGAGTAGCGGTCGAGCGCGGCGATCGAGAAATTGGTGAGGATGGCGAGTGCTGCGAAGATTGCCTGGTGCTTGCGGTCCTCCGGCACCAGGCCGATGCCGAGCTCGATGGCGTCGGCGGGTGAGGCGGGCGCGATCGGCTTGCCGTCGAGCCTGATGGTGCCGGCGGCAATGCGGTCGGCGCCGAAGATGGCGCGGGCGAGCTCGGTGCGGCCGGAGCCGACGAGCCCGGCGACGCCGAGGATTTCGCCCGCCTTGAGGTCGAGATCGACGCCTTCGAGCACGATGGCGTGCGGCGCCTGCGGATCGCGCACCGTGCGCAGGCCGCGCACCGAGAGCCGGACGTCGCCGGCGACGTCGCGCTGCGTCGGCCTGGCATAGAGCTCGGAAGCGGCGCGGCCGACCATCTTCTCGATGATCTTCGGCAGTTTGATCGGCCCGCCTTCGCGGTCGAGATGGCCGGCCAGCCTGCCGTCGCGCAGCACCGTCATGCGGTCGCAGATCGCCGAGGCCTCCTCCAGCCGGTGGGTGACGAACATGATGGCGACGCCATCCTTGCGCAGCCGGTCCATGATCGACATCAGCCTGTGCACTTCGGTTTCGGTCAGCGCAGAGGTCGGCTCGTCCATGATGATCAAGCGGCTCTTCAGCGACAGCGCGCGGGCGATCTCGACCAGCTGCTGCTCGGCCACCGACAGCGCCGACACCGGCGTCGCCGGGTCGAGGTCGAGGCCGACGCGGGCGATGATCGCGCGTGAGTCTTCCACCATCTTTCGCCAGCTGACCAGCCCGAACCGGCCGAGCGGCGCGCGACCGATGAAGATATTCTCCGCTACCGTCAGCGTCGGGATCAGGCTCAGTTCCTGGTAGATTGTTACGATGCCGTGGCGCTTGGCATCCTGCGGATTGTGCGGGCTGAATTCGACCCCATCGAAGACGATGCGGCCGCTGGACGGCGGCATCACGCCGGACAGGATCTTGAGCAGCGTCGATTTGCCGGCTCCGTTCTCGCCGAGCAGGCCGAGAATCTCGCCGGGGCGGACTTCGAGCGAAACGTCGTTCAGCGCGGTGACGCCGGCAAAGCGCTTGGTCACGCCCTCGACGGTGAGCAGGGCGGGAGAGGGCGCGATGGCGGCTGCCTTGGGCAAAGTTTGCTCCTGGATTGCGATTGTCGGCGGGTCAGCGCCCCCCTCTGTCCTACCGGACATCTCCCCCACGAGGGGGGAGATTGGATGTCTTTCGCCAATCTTCCTGCGTTGCAGAAAAGGCGCCATCGGCGAAGCTTCCGATCTCCCCCCAAGTGGGGGAGATGCCCGGCAGGGCAGAGGGGGGCGCGACAGAATGCTACTTTTGCCGCTGCGCGCCCTTTGTGCAACCTCACTTCGTCTCGCCCAGCCTCTCTGCCTTGTCGAGATTGTCCTTGCCGATGACGATCGGCGTCAAAAGCACCAGCTTTTCCTTCGGCTCGGTCTTGTCCCTGGCGTAGGCGACCGCGATCTGCACCGCAGTGCGCGATTGTTCGCCGGGGAATTGCTCGACCGTTCCGGCCAGCTTGCCGTCGCGCACGGCGACCAGCGCTTCGGGAAGCGCGTCGAAGCCGTAGATCTTGACGTCGGTGAAGTTGCGCGCCGCGCAGGCTTCAACCGCGCCAAGCGCCATGTCGTCATTGGCGCAGATGATCGCGTCGGGCTTGCCGTTGGCGGCAAGGCCGGCCTCGGTGACGGACAGCGCCTCGGCGCGGGCGAAGTTGGCGGTCTGCTCGAAGATGATCTGGTACTTGTCCTTCATCGGATCGAGGACGTTGTGCACACCCTTGTTGCGGTCGATCGCCGGGCCGGCACCGGGCTGGCCCTGCAGATGGAATATCTTGGCGCCGTTCGGGAACGCCGCCACCATGGCCTTGGCTTCAGCCTCGCCGCCCTTGACGTTGTCGGCGCCGACATGGGCAAGGATGCCCTCGACGCCTTCGACACGGCGGTCGATGGTGACGACGGGAACGCCGGCCTTGACCGCTTCCTCGATGGCTGGGGCAAGCGCGTTGACGTCGAGCGGCGAGATGACGATGGCGTTGACCTTCTGCACGAGCGCCGCTTCGATATCGGCGGTCTGCTTGGGCGCCGAGTTCTGGCCGTCGCTTTCGACCAGGTTGACGCCCTGCGCCTGGGCTTCCGCCTTGATCTGGTTCAGCATGTGCACGAAGAACGGAAAGCCGAGGCTCGGCACCGAACCCAGGATGGTCAGCTTGTCCTGGGCAAAAGCCAGTTGCGGGGCGGCCAGCGCTAAAGCGCCCATCGCCGCGGTCGACAGCAGGAATTCACGTCTGTTGATCAATTTAGTCTCCTCCCAGATGAGCGCACGACCCGAAACCGGAATGGGTTTTCCGGAAGGTTCCTTGCGTCGATTCAAAAATGGAGTGTCCTTCGAGCGCCCAACTCGTGTTTGAAGGGACGCAACGGCGCTCCAGCCGGTCCACCGCGACGTTCTCCTCCGCTCGGTGCCTGCCGGCGGATGCTAGCCAAGGCCGGAGCTTTGCGCAAGAACACGCTACCGCGCGCGGCTCGCAGCGACCGCCAAATTGACAGCCGACACGCTCTCGGCCATCCTTAAGGCACGCCGCCTTGCGGCTTGTGCGTGAGTAACCAGCATGGCCAGTTCCGTCGCCAGTCAGAAATCCAAGCGCGCCGCGGTGCGGAACGCGCTCGACCGCCACAAGGTGTACATCACCGCGCAGCGTTTTTCGGCCGGCAGCTACAGCGCGCGGGTGCTGGTCAACGGCGAGGCCTATTGGGTCGACGAATTCCGGCTCAGCCAGCTGCAGCAGGGCCTGTCGCCGGCCGAGCTCGAATTGACGCCGGCCACCGACGATTGAGCGGCATGACGCCGACCTGCCGCATGCTGACAAAATGATTCAAGACATGCGCATCAAGCCGTTGTTTTTGCGCAAGAGCATGTGGCCGTGACCGCCCCGCCAAAGCTCAAGGCCTATCGCGCCAAGCGCGAGTTCACGAGGACGCCGGAACCCGCCGGCGGGCTGGTTGCCGGGGAAGGCAACCGCTTCGTCGTTCACAAGCACCACGCCACCGCCGACCACTACGACCTTCGCCTGCAGGTCGGCGACGTGCTGAAGAGCTGGGCGGTGCCGCGCGGCCCGTCGCTCAACCCCGCCGACAAACGGCTGGCGGTCGAGACCGAGGACCATCCGCTCGAGTATATCGACTTCGAAGGTGTCATTCCCGAAGGCGAATATGGCGGCGGGCCGATGATCGTCTGGGACACCGGCGTCTGGGCGCCGATGGACGATGTCGAGAAGAGCCTGCGCACCGGTTCCTTCAAGTTCCGCCTCGCCGGCGAAAAGCTGAATGGCGGCTGGATGCTGACGCGGCTGAAACCGAAGCCCGGCGAGGATGCGGGCAAGAAGAACTGGCTGCTGTTCAAGGAGCGCGATCTCGCCGCCGACGCCAAGCTCGACATACTGGAAGCCCGGCCGGAAAGCGTC
This sequence comes from Mesorhizobium sp. M1182, assembly GCF_040318335.1. Lineage (NCBI taxonomy): Bacteria > Pseudomonadati > Pseudomonadota > Alphaproteobacteria > Hyphomicrobiales > Phyllobacteriaceae > Mesorhizobium > Mesorhizobium sp. M1182. The sequence continues at coordinate 36,734 of NZ_JAMYMD010000010.1, read as the reverse complement.
AAATCCGGACGCCGCATTGAGGAACTGGCGGCAACGCCGAAGCCGGCCGCCAAGCCTGCCAGGCCGGTGGTGCTGAAGCCAGGTGCTTTGCCGGGCGCCGTCAAGGCGCCGCTGCCCACCCGCATCGAGCCGCAACTGGCGACGCAGGTTTCGAAACCGCCGGGCGGCGATGACCCAGCGGCCCGAACGGGCGAAGTCTGGCTGCACGAGATCAAATTCGATGGCTACCGCACCATGGCGCATCTCGCTAACGGCGCAGTCAGGCTGATCACCCGCGCCGGCCTCGACTGGACGAAGCGCTATGGCGACCTGCCGCTTGCCTTCGCCAGGCTGCCGTGCCGCGAGGCGATCATCGACGGCGAGGTCGTCGCGCTCGACGCCAAGGGCATCAGCCGCTTTGCCCTTTTGCAGAATGCGCTGGCCGAAGGCGCCGGCAACAAGCTCCACTTCTACGCCTTCGATCTTCTGTATCTCGACGGCTGGGACCTGAGACAAGCGCCGCTCCGCCGGCGCAAGGCGCTGCTTTCGCAATTGCTGTCCGGTCTCGGCGCCAATTCGGCCATCCAGCTCAGCGATCATGTCGAAGGAGACGGCCAGGCACTTTATGACCAGGCGTCCGAGATGGGGCTCGAGGGTGTCGTCTCCAAGCGCGCCACGGCAATCTACCAGAGCGGCCGTACCAAGACCTGGACCAAGACCAAGGCGCTTCAGACCGGCGACTTCGTCATCGCCGGCTACACAGTTTCCGACGCGGCCGAGGGGCTGGCTGCACTTGGCCTCGGCGAATTCGAGGACGGCGAGCTGCACTATCGCGGCAAGGTCGGCACCGGCTTCGATGCGGGAACCGCCGGCGAATTGCTGGCCAGGCTGGAGCCGCTAAGGGCGGGTGCATCCGCGCCAGAAGGCGTTCCGCGCGAAATCATGCGCGAGATGAAATGGGTGCGGCCGCTGCTTTCGGCGCATATCCACTACGCCAACCGGACCACCGACAATGCGCTGCGCCATGCGGTGTTCCGCGGCCTGCGCGACGTCGGCCTGTCGACGCCGGTTTCGGCCAAGCGCAAGCGGCTGATCGCCGAGGCCGACCTCGCCACCATCTGGGTGACCAACCCGACGCGGCGGCTGTTCGGCAAGACCGGCCCGACCAAGCTCGACATTGCCGTCTATTATGCGCTGGTCGGCGATTTCATGCTGCCGCACATTCTCGGCCGGCCGGTGTCGCTGGTGCGCTGCCCGACCGGCAGGCCGCAGGACTGTTTCTTCCAGCGCCACGCCTTCACCGGCATGCCGTCATCCGTGGCGACTTTCGAAGCGACCAATTCGGAGGGCGAGACCAAATCCTATCTCTCGGTGGAAGACGCCAAGGGCTATCTGGCCCTGGCGCAGTTCGGTGTCGTCGAGTTCCACACCTGGGGCACCCATCGCACGCGGCTCGACAAGCCGGACCTGGTCGTTTTCGACCTCGACCCGGGCGAGGGGATCGCCTGGCGCGAGGTGGTTGAGGCGGCGGTGCACATTAAGGGCGAGCTGGAAGCGCTAGGGCTGGTGCCGTTCGCCAAGACGTCCGGCGGCCACGGCATCCACATATCAGTACCGGTGACGCAAAAGCAGAACTGGAAGAAATTGCACCAGGCGACCAGCGCCATCTCGACGCATCTTGCCGCCACCGCGCCCGACACTTTCACCACCACCATGGGCAAGGATAACCGCAAGCGGCGCATCTTCATCGATTATCACCGCAATGCGCGCGGCCACACCTCGGCGGCTCCCTATTCGCTGCGCGCCCGCACCAATTTGCCGGCCTCGACGCCGGTGAGCTGGAGCGACCTGGCGACCATCGATGCCCCGCAGGATCTGAATTATTCGTCACTGCCGGGCCTGCTGGCGACGTCAGGCGACCCTTGGGCCGACATGGAAGATTTCGCCCGGGATTTGCCGGTGATGGGCACTGCGAGATAGTCCCGCGGGCGCGGCCCCAGACTCCATCGACGCTCCGGAAAATTTGAATTATTCTTCGCCACGGACCTCTTACCTGCAGGGGCTCCGGCGGAGGAAGATTTCGCTAGGGATTTGCCGGTATTGTAAGGGCAATGTAGGATTTCGGCAGCCGCATTCGTCCTCCGGACGAATGAACGCTGCGAACAGTTCGACAGCACAAGGCCGCGTAGGAGTATTTCATGGCGCCCAGGGCAAGTTGGAAAGGTTACCTCAAGCTCAGTCTGGTCAGCTGTCCGGTCCGGCTCTATCCGGCGACGAGCGCCAGCGAGCGCATCAGCTTCAACCAGCTGCACAAGAAGACGCACAACCGCATCAACATGAAGCCGGTCGACCCCGAGCTCGGGCTGGTCGAGCGTTCGGACCTGGTCAAGGGCTACGAATACGAGGACAAGCAGTACATCATCATCGAGGACTCCGATCTCGATGCGGTGCGCATCGAATCCAACCATACGATGAACATCGAGGCTTTTGTCGACGAGCATTCGGTCGACGTCATCTATCAGGACGCGCCCTATTACCTGGCGCCGGACGGCGCAATGGCCGAGGAGACCTTTGCCGTGTTGCGCGAAGCGATGCGCAAATCCGGCAAGCTGGCGATCGCCCGCCTGGTGCTGTCCAGCCGCGAGCGCGTGGTGACGATCGGCGCGCGCGAGAACGGCATGTTCGTCTGCACCTTGAGGAATCCGAACGAAGTGCGTGGCACGGCTGAATATTTCGGCAATATCCCGGCCGGAAACCCCGATCCCGAAATGCTGCAATTGGCCGAAGCGCTGATCAAGCAGAAGGAAACCACCTTCGATCCGAAGAATTACGAGGACCGCTACGAGATCGCGCTGATGGCGATGATCCGCGAGAAGCTGAAGGGCCATAAGCCGATCATCGCGGCGGCCCCCGAGCGCGGCAATGTCATCAATCTCATGGATGCGCTGAAGGCGAGCCTGTCGCAATCGGCCAAGCCGCCGGCCAAGTCGAAGAGCAAGGCCGATGAAACGGCCAAGCCCGCGGCGAAATCCGCCAAGGCCAGCGCCGCCGCGGTCAAGGAAAACCCGCTCAAGGCGAACCTTCTCAAAGCCGTCGGCAAGAGCAAGGCGTGACGGCTCTCGCCGGCACGGTCTTCGGCATCGTCGGCGCGCTGGCGGCCTTTCCGCTCAGGCTGGCGGCGCGCGAGGTCGAGCGCCAGTACGGCCAGTTGCGGCGCGGCGTCACTCGGCGCACCACACATGTCGTGTTGGGCCGCAAGTTGCTCGCCAAAGCCGGCGATGGCGAGATCGAGCGTCGCGCTGCTGCGGAGCGCGCGGCCGGGCGCAAGCTGGTCAGCGAGAACGGCTTCCTGCGCCTGCTCGGCCTGATGAAAGCGCCGGAGGCTTCGGCGCTGTCGCGGCAGTCGCTGATCGACCAGTCGCGGCTGACCGGCGCGGATCTCGACCTTTTGTCGCTGTTCGATGCCTTCGAGCATGATTGCGAACCGTATTCCTTTCGCGACCTGATCCTCGCCCGCAAATATGCCGGGCTGGTTGCCGGCGGCGCCTCGTGGGGGGCGATTGCGCGCTCGGTGCACCGCTCGGGCCCGGTCGCCTCGCTCACCGCCAAGTCGCTCGCCGTCGGCTCGCAGCATGGGCGGGCCGACGCGATCTATCTCGAGGGAGGCCAGAGCGAACTCGACGGCCAGCTGCTGTTCGATCTGGGAACGCAGGATGACGACACGCTGGAAGAGCTGTTCGCCGATGCCGAGGCGGCGGAAGGGGCTGAAGACCACGAGCAGGCGGCGGCGCTCTACCAGCGCTGCCTGGCCATCGACCCAAGCGATGCCATCGCCGCCTTCAACCGCGCCAACTGCCTGCGCGCCGCCGGCCACGCGGCCGAGGCGGCGCACGACTATGCCCGCGCCATAAAGCTCGATCCCGGCTTCGTCGAGGCCTGGTTCAATCTCGCCGGGCTGATGAGCGAAGAGGGGCGGGTAGCCTCGGCGCGCCGCCATTTGCTGAAGGCGATCGCACTCGATCCCAATTATGCCGACGCGGTGTTCAACCTTGCCAGGCTGGAGTTCGACGCCGGCAATCTCGCCGAGGCGCGGCGTCGCTGGGTGCGCTACCTCGAGCTCGACGCCAATTCCGAATGGGCGCGCACGGCGGGCAAGGGGATACAGTTCGTGGATTTGCAGCTGGCGCGGATGTCGGCGGGATAGGTGGTAGCGCCTCCTTCTCCCCTTGTGGGAGAAGGTGGATCGGCGCGCAGCGCCGAGACGGTTGAGGGGTGTTGGAAGAAATGAGGCGTCGGCGTTCCCTGGAACACCCCTCATCCGACCGAGCTTCGCTCGGTCACCTTCTCCCACAAGGGGAGAAGGGGTCACCAGCGTTGGAGTCCCCATGACAACCTTCCTCTTCGACGGCCCCGACACCGCCGCCATCATCATCCTGCTCGCCCATGGCGCAGGCGCTCCTATGGACTCGCCCTCGATGACCGCCACCGCCAAGGCGCTGGCCGCAGCCGGCTTCCGCGTCGCGCGCTTCGAATTCCACTACATGGCGGCTCGCCGCTACGGCCACCGCAAGCCGCCGCCGCGCGCCGAGACGGTTAACCCGGAATACGTCAAGGCGATCGCCGACCTCCGGGCGAAGGGCGTGAAGGGTCCGCTGATCATCGGCGGCAAGTCGATGGGCGGACGCGTCGCTTCGATGATCGCCGACGAGATGTTTTCGAAGGGCGAGATTTCAGGGCTGCTTTGTCTCGGCTATCCCTTCCATCCGCCTGACAAACCGACGCAGCTTCGGACAAAGCACCTGGCCGATCTCAAGACGCCGACAGTGATCTTCCAGGGCACGCGCGACGAGTTCGGGACCAAAGACGAGGTCGCGACCTATGCTTTGTCCGATGCAATCGAGATCTTCTGGCTGGAAGACGGCGACCATGATCTGAAGCCGCGCAAAAACATCTCCGGCTTCTCCACCGCCGATCATCTGAAGACGCTCGCTGATGCGGTGAAGGCGTGGACCGAACGCATCGTGCGCTGAAGCAGGCCGATGAAGATCGCCACCTTCAACGTCAACAACATCAACAGCCGGCTGCCGAACCTGCTCGCATGGCTGGCTGCCGCCAAACCCGACATCGCCTGCCTGCAGGAGCTCAAGGCGAGACAGACGCAGTTTCCGCGCACTGCGCTGGCGGCGGCCGGCTACGGCGCGGTTTGGGTCGGGCAGCCGACCTGGAACGGCGTCGCCATCCTTTCGCGTGGCGCAGAACCCGTTCTGACCCGCGAGGCGCTGCCCGGCGACGATAGCGACCAGCAGGCGCGCTACATCGAAGCGGCGGTCAACGGCATCGTCGTCGCCTGCCTCTACGCGCCGAACGGCAATCCGCAGCCCGGCCCGAAATTCCAGTACAAGCTCAACTGGCACGAAAGGCTGGAGGCGCATGCGGCACAGTTGCTCGACACCGACCTGCCAGTGGTGCTGGCCGGCGACTACAACATCGTGCCCGAGCCGCGCGACATCTACCCGACCCGCTCCTATGACGACAACGCGCTGGTCCAGCCGGAAAGCCGCGCATCGTTCCAGCGGCTGCTCGACCAGGGCTGGCTTGACGCGCTGCGCAAGAAGCACCCGAACGAGACGCTCTACACATTCTGGGACTATCGCCGCAACCGCTGGCCGCGCGATGCCGGCCTGCGCCTCGACCATATCTTGCTCAGCAAGAAGCTGTCGCGCCGGCTGGTAGCGGCGGGCATCGACCGCGACGTGCGCGGCGAGACCGGCGCCAGCGATCATGCGCCGGTCTGGGTGGAGTTGAAGTGAGGCACGGAGGCTGGCGCCGCCTTTCCGGGCGGCAACCAGTCAAGTTGGCCGCGCCGCTTCGCGGGCGAACGCCTCGATCAGAGGGGCGTATCCCTCGAGGTCGGGCTGCGTAGCGAAACTGTGGCTAGCGGCGGTCGAAGCCCAGGGCAGCTTTTCCGAAGTGAAGACTTCGACGAAAGGCACGTACCATTGGTGCTGGTCCAGCATGGTCGCACGAACGTTGACGAAAAAGTCCAGGCCATGCGGGCGCGTGAACATCCAGTTCTTGCAATGCGGGCAATAGAGCTGCCGGTGCGGGCCGTGCAGGCCGCCGACCACCGGCTCGCCCTGGGTGACGGCGAAACCGTCGCTGGGCACGGCGATGGTCAGGGAATACGCGCTGGCGCTCAGCTTCTGGCAGCCGGTGCAGTGACACGCCATCGTCAGCAAGGGCGGGGCGCTGATGCGAAAGCGTATTCCGGCGCACAGGCAACCGCCGCCCCAAGGTAGCTTCCAATCGTCCATTGCTGGCCTCGCGTTAGCCTCTGCCAGCGATCTAGCGCACGACCGGCCTCCCGGCAAACGCGGCGATGCCTGCGGCTGCTGCCGAAGGGCTGGGGTGGACTTGAGCCATCACCGACAGCCAGGCGCCGAGCGCCATCATTGCAGAGCGGATAGATGAACAGGTTTGCTGACAGGCTGCTTGCAGCCCTCATGATCGTGATCGGCACGGCTTGCTTCATCGAGGCGTATCTGGCGCTGGGCGAGGCGTGCTCGCGAGGTGCCGAACGGCCTCAGTTTCACCGCCGGCAGACCGGCAACCAGCTCGCCATGTTCGACAGCCAGTCCGGCCCGATCTATGCGGTTGCCTTTGCCGCGGGCGGCACGGTGCTGACCGGCGGCTACGACCGCAGCATCAGGGACTGGCCGGCTGGCGGCGCCGATAGGATGGTGCTTTTCGCCGGGGCGCCGGATTGATTGCGGGATATCCAATTTCGTCGCCGGGGCTTGGACACCCCCACTGTTGCGCTGGGCAACCGCATTTGGATTCTTGCGAAGATGGACCCCCACCCTAACCCTCCCTACAAGGGGGAGGGAATGCTGCCGCGCGCCCTTACTTCCCCTTTGGCGCCGAAAGGCAGGCAATTTGCCGAGGTCAGCGCCAACGGAAGTCTCCCTCCCCCTTGTGGGGAGGGGTTAGGGGTGGGGGTCCATCGTAGAGCGAAAGTCTCGGCTTTCCATCTGCCATAGCCCTGCGCTGGTGGGGGGAGATCGGCAGCTCCAGCGTCGGCTTCGGCGCGTATACTTGACCCGCCTACCACCAACGCTATGTTCGCGGCCATGTCAGAGACCAGCCCCGCGGCCACCGTGCCGCTCATCGTGATCGATCTTCAGACCGGCATGTTCGACGGTGTTGCCGAACCGCCGATCCATGATGCCGACGGCATCGTTGCCCGCACCCGCGCGCTGATCGAATGGGCGCGGCGCAGCGGGCGCAAAGTCGCCTTCATCAGGCATGACGGGCCGCAGGGCGATCCTCTGGCGCCGGGTGAGCCGGGCTGGCCGGTGTGGCCGGCGCTCGGCCAGGCCGAGGACGAGCCGACTTTCGCCAAGTGTGTCGGCGATGCGTTCAGCAATGCCGCCCTTGCAGAATGGGTGGCCGGGCAGGGCGCCGGCGAGGTCGTTCTGATCGGCGCGCAGACCGATTTCTGCGTGGCGGCCACGGTGAAGGGCGCCTTTGCAGCGGGCCTGGGCGTCACCGTGGTTTCCGACGCCCACAGCACGCTCGACGCGGCCAGCGAGACCGCCGCGGAGATCATCGCCCGGCACAATGCGGCATTTGCCGCCGCCGGGGTCAAGCTGGCGACGACAAAAGCCCTGACCGATAGCTGATCCGCCGGCTCATCCCTACGCCGTCAAAGCCTGATCCAGCCGGGAAGCAACTGGCGGGTTCAGACAATTTGGCGCGGGGCGCCTCACTACTGCGGGCTTCCGCCGGCGCGGTCTATCGCGTATTGGCGCAGGAACTCTCCTTTGGCCTTCCCCGGAAAACCATGATTCGTCTCGAAAGCATCAGCAAGCAGAACGGCAGGCAGATCGTCTTCATCGAAGCCTCCGCCGCGTTGCAGAAGGGCGAGAAGGTCGGGCTGGTCGGGCCTAACGGCGCCGGCAAGACGACGCTGTTTCGCATGATCAACGGCGAGGAGCAGCCCGACGAAGGCCAGGTCTCGGTCGATCGCGGCGTCACCATCGGCTATTTCAGCCAGGATGTCGGCGACATGGAAGGCCGCAGTGCGGTGGCCGAAGTGATGGACGGCGCCGGACCGGTCAGCGAAGTGGCGGCCGAGATGCGCGAGCTCGAGCACGCCATGGGCGACCCTGACCAGGCCGACCAGATGGACGAGATCATCGCCCGCTACGGCGAGGCGCAGCACCGCTTCGAGGAGCTCGACGGCTACGCGCTGGATGGCCGGGCGCGCGAGGTGCTGGACGGCCTCGGCTTCAGCCAGGAGATGATGGACGGCGACGTCGGCAAGCTGTCCGGCGGCTGGAAAATGCGCGTGGCACTGGCCAGGATCCTTTTGATGCGGCCCGACGCCATGCTGCTCGACGAGCCGAGCAACCATCTCGACCTGGAAAGCCTGATCTGGCTGGAGCAGTTCCTGAAGAACTATGACGGCGCGCTGCTGATGACCTCGCACGACCGCGAGTTCATGAACCGCATCGTCAACAAGGTGGTCGAGATCGACGGCGGTTCGCTGACCGCTTACTCCGGCAACTACGAATTCTACCAGCAGCAGCGGGCGATTGCCGACCGGCAGCAGCAGGCGCAGTTCGAGCGCCAGCAGGCGATGCTGGCCAAGGAGATCGCCTTCATCGAGCGCTTCAAGGCGCGTGCCTCGCATGCTGCCCAGGTACAGAGCCGGGTGAAGAAGCTGGACAAGATCGACCGGGTCGAGCCGCCCAAGCGCCGCCAGAAGGTATCGTTCGACTTCCAGCCGGCGCCGCGCTGCGGCGAGGACGTGGTGACGCTGAAGAACGTGCACAAGGGCTATGGCAGCCGCTCGATCTACGAGGGATTGGATTTTCAGGTGCGCCGCCGCGAGCGCTGGTGCATCATGGGCGTCAACGGCGCCGGCAAGTCGACGCTGCTGAAGCTGGTCGCTGGCGCTTCCGAGCCGGACAATGGCACGGTGGCGCGCGGGCCCAGCGTCAAGATGGGCTATTTCGCCCAGCACGCCATGGAAGTGCTGGAGGGCGAGCGCACCGTGTTCCAGACGCTGGAAGATGCGTTTCCGCAGGCCGGCCAGGCGCCGCTCAGGGCGCTGGCCGGCTGCTTCGGCTTTTCCGGCGACGAGATCGAGAAGAAATGCCGCGTGCTGTCGGGCGGCGAGAAGGCGCGGCTGGTGATGGCGCTGATGTTGTTCGATCCGCCCAATTTGCTGGTGCTGGACGAGCCGACCAACCACCTCGACATCGCCACCAAGGAGATGCTGATCACGGCACTGTCGCAGTACGAGGGAACCATGCTGTTCGTCTCGCACGACCGCCATTTCCTGGCGGCGCTGTCGAACCGGGTGCTGGAACTGACGCCCGAGGGCATCCACACCTATGGCGGCGGCTATACCGAATATGTCGAGCGCACCGGGCAGGAGGCGCCGGGGTTGCGGAGCTGAGGCCGGCTCTGCCGCGCACGGTCACGTAGACGCTCGATTCCGGGGGCCAAGCACGAGGTGCTCAGCCATGTATCGCAATTTCGCGCAGCGGATCGCCGCCGTCGATGAACAGCCGGCCTTGCGCGGTCAACGCCGCCTTGAGCCGTCGCAGGGCAATTTTTCCTGCTTCGGGATGACGCCCGTCCAGCGCGCCGACGCGCACCGCAACGGCAATGTCGAAGTGCTTCTCATCGGCCTCCAACTCGAAATCCTCGATGGCGATCTGGCGAAGGCTCAGCCGGCCTGCCGCAATCTCGGCGCGCGAGGCGGCCCCGGCCTGCGCGATGGCCTTGGCCGAGCGGTCGATCGCCAGCACGTGCCCGCCGCCGATCCGGCGCGCGATCTCGCGCGCTGCAGCACCCGGTCCGCAGCCGATCTCCAGCACTCGCATGCCCTGCCGCAAAGGCAGCGCATTGACGATCTCCAAAAGCCTTGGCGACAAGTCGTTCGCCATACGCTGTTCTCCAGCTTTTTCACAATCCGAGACTAGCGACCGCGGCCGGCGACGGGAAGGCCGAGAGACGCGGGCATCGCCGATGTGTTCAGCTGGCATGTTCAGCTGGGTGCTGCTTGAGCAGGGGGCATGATCGACATCGAAGAGGTCGACGATCCGGTCTCGACCGCGGGCGACCGGGCGGCCCGGCGTCGTTGACCTGAGGGGTAGGGAGGGAACTGGCGCCGAGCCTAACCGGTTGGGGGGTAGATCACCGGCCGTTTATGTGTATACGCTCAAGCTAATATAAGAGCAAGCTAATGTTTTGCGTCAGCGATGTTGGACGATTGTTCTGACCATGGCCGGTTGTGGCTTCCTGCCGCGCCCTCCAATCCGGCCAAACACCGCTTATTGCCTTCAAGTCCTGGCTTCAATGCTGTACCCCGGCCCGAAATTCAAGGAGCCTGCGATGACCTCACATCCCGACATCCCCGACGCCAGCATGGCGGTCGATGCGGCCGGCGTGGCAGCCGATGACCGGCGCGCTCGCGAGGCGGATGCCGCATGGCGGGACGATGTTCGCGAGGGCGTGCGGCAGGTAGGCGATCTGGATTCGCTGCTGCTGTCGCCAGCCGAGCGGGCGGCGGCCAAAGCCGCGGCCACGCGCCACAAGGTTCGCATTCCCAAGGCCTATCTCGACCTGATCGACTGGAACGACCCCGCCGATCCGATACGGCTTCAGGTCATCCCGTCGCCCGACGAACTGGCAGAGCAGGAGGGCGAACTCGACGATCCGATCGCCGACCACGCCTTCAGTCCCGTGCCTAGATTGACGCATCGACATGCCGACCGGGTTCTGTTGTTCCCGACCTATCAATGCGCGGTCTATTGCCGGTTCTGCTTTCGCAAGGAGCAGCTGACCTCGATCGGCCGGGGTTTTTCGCGCGAGGCGCTGGAGCCGGCCTTCGCCTATATCGCGGCCCATCCGGAAATCCGCGAGGTGATCCTGACCGGCGGCGACCCGCTGTCGCTGCCGGACAGGGCGCTGGCGGAAATCCGCGCCCGTGTCGAGGCGATCCAGCATGTGCGGCTGTTGCGCATCCACACTCGCGTACCCGTCGCGCTGCCGTCGCGCGTCACCGGCGGGTTGATTCAAGCCTTGCAGGGCCGGCTGATGGTTACTGTCGTCACCCATTTCAACCATCCACGCGAAATCACGGAGGCGACCGAGCGGGCCTGCCGCACGTTGCGGCAGGGCGGCTTCGTGCTGCTGAACCAGAGCGTTCTGCTGAAAGGCGTGAACGATACGGTCGAGGTGCTGGAAGAGCTGTGCCGCGAGCTGATGTATCGCCTTGGCGTCAAACCCTATTACCTGCACCACGGCGATCTCGTGCGCGGCATGGCGCACCGGCGCACCACGATCGCCGAGGGCCAGGCGCTGGTCAGCGCCTTGCGTGCGCGCCTGTCGGGCATCTGCAATCCCGTCTACGTGCTGGACCTGCCGGACGGCGGAGGGAAAGTCCCGCTCGGCCCGTCCTATCTCGAGGCGCGCGAAGGGGAGACGTGGCGAATACGTGGGCTTGATGGGGCGGTGAGGGCGTATAGGGAGGTTGCTGGGGAGTAGGGGACGCGCAGCCGCTGTCCAAGCCAGCCCACCTTGGTGACCTGACATGCAGCCCTTGATCACGGAAGCATGCGTTAACTGCTGTTCTATTTGGTGCTTGCGCAATTGCTAAAATAGTGAAAACGTTGCCCCGGGGTAATGGGTTAGGGGAGTTCGTCCCGGCTGTTGCGAGTTTCGGGGCGGCGCAGAAAAGTCATGAACTTTCCACAGTTCCTGGTGGGGCTGACCACCACATCGTCCATCGTGGCGATCTCGACTTACTTTGCGACGGGTTCAATCTGGAAGACGCTGGCCTGGACGATCTTGACCTTGATCGTCATGCAGGTTGGATATTTCCTGTTCGTCGTCCGGTTGATCTACGGATCCGGGGCGAAAGGCGCGGCGGCAAAGCCGCGGCGTCTGAGGGCTGTGCCGCCGAACCGTCGAGGTCGCATTCAGCTTATGCAGTAATGTCCCATATAGATATCATGGTCTAGACAGGACATGTTCGGTTCTGGGAATGTGCGTTGGACGTTCCGCTAGTTTAGCCAACTAATATATATCGCCCAACTCATATCGTCGTTTTTGGGCTAGCGGGAAAACCTGCCTGCTGCTTGTACGACTGTGCCTAAGTCCGCATTTTACAACCGGCTGGCAAGCTCCCTTTCGTTGACGCAGCCTAAATCCGGCTGGTGTTTTCGATGGGCGGTTGAGGCTATAAAGCCGTTCAACCGGGCGGCATCGGGATGCATTTCGGCCGGTCGAGAGGGTTGTGGTGATCGACGGAACGCCAAACGTGATCTTGCTGATCGGCAGCGCCCCCGATGTGGTGCGCTGCGCCGCCTGGCCCAAGCAGGCCTTCGGCAAGATCGTCGCCATCAACAACGCCTGGCGCGTGCGGCCGGACTGGGATTTCCTCGTCCATGCCGGCGATTTCCCGGCGGAGCGGATGCCGCAAGGCGGTCCCCTGCAGCAGGCGCAGATCTTCAGCGCCTCGCATTACGTGCCGGCGCAAAACAGCTTTGGCGGCTTCGTCTATGCCGGGGGCACCATGTCGATGACGGCGGCCTACTGGACGATCCACAGTCAGAAGCCGGACGTGCTGGCATTCCTTGGCTGCGACATGATTTACGACCAGCCCGGCAACACGCATTTTTACGGCGTCGGCCGCGCCGATCCGCTGCGCAACGACGTCACCCTGCGCAACCTCGAGGCGAAGTCGGCCCGCCTGCTCATCCATGCGCTTCGGCGCGGCTGCCTGTGCGTCAACCTATCCGACCTGCCGCGCAGCCGGCTGGTCTTCCCGCGGCTGACGCTCGATGAAGTCGGCGCGCTTTCTTCCTCGCGGCTTTCGGAAATGAAGGCCGAGATGCTTGCCGGCCTGCGGCTCGATCAGGCGGAGGAGGCCGACAGGATCGAGAAGGAACTCGGCTATTTCTTCGAGGACGGCATGTACTGGAAGCACCTCGAAAAGCTCGACGAGAAATTCCTGGCCAACATCGACCGGCTGTGGATGGCGGCGGTGAAGGCGAGCTTGAGCAGTCGGCCGAAGCTCCCGATCTCCCCCCTTGTGGCGGGGCAATCGCATTTGGATTCTTACGAAGATGGACCCCCACCCTAACCCTCCCCACAAGGGGGAGGGAATGCTGCCGCGCGCCCTTACTTCCCCTTTTGGCGCCGAAAGGCAGGCAATTTGCCGAGGTCAGCGCCAACGGAAGTCTCCCTCCCCCTTGTGGGGAGGGGTTAGGGGTGGGGGTCCATCGTAGAGCGAAAGCCTCGGCTTTCCATCTGCAATAGCCCTGCCCATTGTGGGGGGAGATCAGCAGTTTCAGTCGTCCGCTTAGCTTTTGGCCGCCGCGAGCTTGTCTTGCGTCCTGGTCTCGAAATCGCTGGCGTCATGGCGCTCGTGCAGTTGCATCGAAGGCTCGCCGAAGGTGCGGTTGACCATGCGGCCGCGCTTGACCGCCGGCCGCGCGTCGATGGCGTCGGCCCAGCGCTGCACGTTCTTGTACTGCTCCACCTGAAGGAACTCGCCGGAATCGTCATACATACGGCCCTTGGCCAGCCCGCCATACCAGGGCCACACCGCAATGTCGGCAATCGTATAGTCGCTGCCGCCTAAATACTCGCTTTCGGCGAGGCGTCGGTCGAGCACGTCCATCTGCCGCTTGGTTTCCATGGCGAAGCGGTCGATGGCATATTCGATCTTCGTCGGCGCATAGGCGTAGAAATGGCCGAAGCCGCCACCGAGATAGGGCGCCGAGCCCATCTGCCAGAACAGCCATGACAGGGTCTCGGCGCGAGCCGGCTGCTCCGTCGGCAGGAATTCGCCGAATTTTTCGGCGAGGTAGAGCAGGATCGAGCCGGATTCGAAGATGCGGACCGGCTTTTTCCCACTGCGATCCATCATGGCCGGGATCTTCGAGTTGGGGTTGACCTCGACGAAGCCGCTGCCGAACTGGTCGCCGTCGTTGATCCTGATAAGCCAGGCGTCGTATTCGGCGCCGCTGTGGCCGAGCGCCAGAAGTTCCTCCAGCATGATCGTCACCTTGACGCCGTTCGGTGTCGCCAGCGAATAAAGCTGCAGCGGATGCTTGCCGACCGGCAGTTTCTTGTCGTGCGTCGGGCCGGCGATCGGCCGGTTGATGCTGGCGAAAGCGCCGCCATTTGCCTTGTTCCAGGTCCAGACTTTTGGCGGCGTGTATTGGTCCGTTGCGTAGTCGTTCATTTGGGAGGCCTTTGGAAGGGTTGGGTTGGGAGGATATCAGATATCAACGTGGGCAATGGCGGAGGAACTTTGCATAGGGCAGCTTGGGATAGCCGTAGGTACAGATAGGGCTGCCGGCGCTGTTGCAAAACCCCGGCGCGAACGGCGCGGCGCCGGTCCACGCCAAAGCCGGCGCCACCTCTTGCGCCTGATCACCTGCGCCATACCTATAGCCCATATCAGCTGCGAACATTGCCAGGAACCAAAGCATGAATATCGAACCCCTTTTGCGATCCATCGTGGCCGTCCGCGCCACCGTGCCAGAGGACGCCTTCACGGCAAATACACTTGGCACCCGCCGCGAGGGCAGTGGCGTGGTCATCCGCGGCGACGGGCTGGTACTCACCATCGGCTATCTCATCACCGAGGCCGAGGAGGTCTGGCTGGCCGACCAGGACGGGCGCGTGGTTCCCGCCCATGCGCTCGCCTACGACCAGGAGTCGGGCTTCGGCCTGGTGCAGGCGCTGGCGCCGCTCGGGCTGCCCGCCATTGCGCTCGGCGATGCGTCCAGGGCCAAGATTGGCGATCCCGTCGTGCTCGCCGACGGCGTCGGCCGCTCCGTGCGGGCGCGGATCGTCACCAAGCAGGAATTCGCCGGCTATTGGGAATATCTGCTCGACGAGGCGATCTTCACGGCGCCGGCTCACCCCTCATGGGGCGGCGCCGGCCTCATCGGCGCGGATGGCAGGCTGCTCGGCATCGGTTCACTGCGCCTGCAGATGAGCCGCAACGGCGAGGTCGCCGACATCAACATGGTGGTGCCGATCGATCTTCTGCCGCCCATCCTCGACGATCTGCTGACGCGCGGGCAGGTCGCCAGGCCGCCGCGGCCGTGGCTCGGCGCCTTCTCGGCCGAGAGCGACGGCAAGGTCGTGGTGATGAGCGTCGCCGAGGGCGGTCCAGCCGCCCAGGCGGGCCTTCGCCAAGGCGATGTCATCTCGGATGTCCGCGACACGGCGGTCGATGGGCTTGCCGATTTTTATCGCAAGCTTTGGAAGAGCGGCCCGGCGGGTGCCGAGATCCCGCTCCGGGTGCTGCGCGATGGCCGCGAAACCTGGCTGCGCGTCAAGTCCGCCGATCGCAACAGCCTGCTGTGGAAGCCGCCGCTGCAGTGAGGCAACCGAAACCTCTCACTCTCCGCAAGCGCTGAAGCCAGTGCCCGGGGTCCATTCCGCGAATGCGATGACCTTGCCTTCGACCGATACGGTCGCTTGCCTGGTGCTGCCGTCCGCCAGCTTCTTGCTGCTTTTGCCCTTGCCGGTCAGCACATTGTAGTCGCAGTCGCCGGCAACATTGTCGTCCATGTAATCCCAATAATCGTAGGCAAAACCGGCGACGACGAACGTGCCGTTGCGCCAGGCGAGCGTCAGCGTCTTGTTGGTCCGCTCGCTGCCGATCTCCATCGCCGGAACATAGAGCTTGATCGAACCGTTGGGGAGCGCGGTGAGTTCGGGCTCGGTGTCGAATGTGGCGGGGCCCGGCCGGTCATAATCCTTCCATTCGCCGTAAATCTGTTCATGCACGACCCCGGCAGGTTTTAGAAAATCGCCATCGCGATCCTTGAGGAAAAAATACATGTCCATGGGATGGCCGGGCTCGGTCTCCACGATCATCGCCAGATCGGCGGCGCCGTCGCTGTTCCAGTCGCCGGTCGCCGCCGTGATGATCTTCTGCGTCTCGATCGGTTCTGCCAGGGCGGCGGCCGGCAGCAGCAGGACCAGACCGAATATTGTCGATCGCATGTAGATCCCCTCGCGCTTGGGCAGGCCTGAGAGCATGCTTCTCAGGAGGCCCGGCTCTGCCGCGTCTCGGAACGGCTCGTCTCGTTGAGCAGCCGGCAGAGCGAAACCGCTTCACGACGGCTCAGGCCGATCAGCGCGATTTGCGAAAATTGCGCCGGCAGATCGTGAACGATGTCCCACACCATCCATCGGCCGTTCGGCTCCATGACACATTCGTAGCGCAATAATTGTTCCTGCATCCGACCCCCCGGCTTTGCTCATCGGACTGGTACAGCGTCGAGGTAAATGAGTTGTTGCGCCGCGAGCGTATTCCGCGGCTGTCAAAACCAGGCGTTGAATCCCCACAAGGGCGAACCCGACAGGTCACGGCTGACGGTGCCGATGCTCTCGACAAGGCAGCAGGGCAGGGACGCTTCCGGCGTGAACGGCGGCCGCCGCCAGAGTTGGATCAGGCGTTGCGGCTCGCCATGTGCGCGTCGAGCTTCCTCCTCGAGGGGCCGTAACGCTTGATGATGGTCGCGGCCTCGCTTTGCGGTATGCCGTATTTGCGGGCAAAGGCAGCGACCTCGTAAGGCTCTTCGCCTGAGACCAGTTTGCGATCCTGCTTGGTCTTGGATTTGTCGTCGGCCATGGCGTCCTCCATCACATCTGGTCGTTATAGGGCTCCTTGGTCCGGCCGACCATCCTGGCCAGTTCGGCAAAGGACGGTACGCCGGTTTCACCCTGGGCATTGTTGGCCGCCTGCAGCAGCCTGAGCGGAAAGCAGACGGCGTCGCGGTTGGATGGCGACATGTCTTCATAGAGACGCTCCTCGCTGGTCATCGCCGCCTCGGCCCGGCGCAACGCCATGTCGACCTCGTCGACCGACAGCAGGCCCTTGTGGACCAGCGCGTTGTTGACGGCCGCGATCGCCATCATCAATCCTTCGAGCTGGAGATTGGCGACGTTCATCGTCTTGCGTCCTTGCCGGGCTTCTTGGCGGTGGCCTTGCCGTCTGGCCGGATCGCTGCGCGCGGCGGGTTCTGGCCCTCCGAATGCAGGGTCCTGTCGTCGAAATCGTCAGCCGGCCTAGTCAATCCCATGCCGCCGGGAGGTGGCTTGTTGCCGGCCGCATCCTGCGAAAATTCGTCGGCCGCGTCGCGGCTCGTCTTTGCCGGATATTTCCTCGCTCCGGTCTCGTAGCGGTTCGGGTCGTCGGCCATGTCCTGTGCTCCCGTTGCAATGAGCAGATAACTTTCATGCGGCGGCAGCGGTTCCGTGGCGAAATCGACCTTGCCGGTGCGCAAGCCTTCGCAATCTGCGACCACGACTACGAGGATTGCCCGAAGCGCAGAACCGATGCCGGACGGCAGAAGCAGACGCCAGGCAACGCGTCCCAGCCCGCAGCCGCGGCTGCAGGGGAAATCGGCTGGCCACCCTGAACCACCCGCCGGTCCGGCCGGCTGCCCCGAAGGTCTTTCCATATCCAGAGGATTGCAATGCCGCCACTATTGTGGGCAAAAGCAGCACGGGCAATCAGGTTGGGGTGGGGTGATGACCGAAACGCAAGGCAATTCAAGCCGTCCGCAGGGCAAGCCGGGGATGGCATCGGGGTCGATCGGTTCCGGCCTGATCGCACTCGTCATCGTGGCGCTCGGCGTCTTTGCGCTGTTTGGATCCTGGTACACGATCGATCAGGGCGACCGCGGCGTGCTTTTGACCAACGGAGCGCTGAGTTCGGTCGTTGATCCCGGACTGCATTTCAAGCTGCCGTGGTTACAGCGTGTCGAGAAGATCAGCCTGCGCCAGCAGGTGCTCAAATGGGGCTGCGAGAACCAGAACGATTGCAGCGGCCTGCCGGCCATGCAGGCCTATTCGCGCGACCAGCAACCGGCCGACATGCGCGTCACCGTCAATTTCCACGTGCCGGCCGCCGAAGTCAGCAACGTCTACACCAATTATGGATCGATCGAGGCACTGGCCGACCGCGTCATTGCCAGGAAAGCACCGCAGGAGATCAAGACGGTGTTCGGCCAGTACGACGCGGTGTCGGTTATCCAGAACCGGGCGAAGTTCAACAAGGACGTCGCCGAGGCCATCGCGGCGGTAACCGACGGCCCGGTGATGATCGACAGCGTGCAGGTCGAGAACATCGACTTCTCCGATGCCTACGAGCAGGCGGTCGAAGCCAGGATGACGGCGCAGGTCGAGGTGCAGAAGCAGGAACAGAACCTGCAGCAGGAAAAGATCAAGGCCGATATCGCCGTCACCCAGGCCAAGGGCCGCGCCGACAGCGTCAAGGCCGAAGCCGAGGCCAGCGCCTACAAGACCAGGGTCGAAGGCGATGCGACCGCGGGCGCCATCAAGGCTCGCGCCGCCGCAATCGCCAACAATCCGCTGCTGGTCGAACTGACCAAGGCGGAGAGATGGAACGGCGAATTGCCGAAGTCGATGATCCCGGGCTCGACCGTACCGTTCCTCGAACTCAGCACGCCTGCCGCAGCATCGAACTGAGGCGCGGCGCAAACCAGATCAGGGCGGCGGCGCGATAGCCGTCCTGGTGCGGTTACGGCTGAAGCACGGCGCCTCGGGCGATTGCTTGCGTTTGACCTAGAAAAGCTGTCAGCAGCTCCATTCCCGCCGGCCAGTCGCCGAGCCCGCTGTCGCCATTGATGTGGCGAAGCGGTCCGGCGATATGGAGATCGCTGCCCCATCGCTCGGATTTCGCCCTGGCATAGTCCAGCGAGCCGTAGGGATCGTTGGTGCTGGCGACAATCAGCGACGGAAAGCGAAGCCGTTGTTGCGGTGCGTCGGCGAAGGCCCGGGCGGAGGAGGGGAAGGCCGGCGACGCAGGGTCCGGAACCGCGACCAGCAACGCGCCGCCGATAGAGCGGGGGGAGATCCGCTGCCAGTGTACGACGAGCAGACAGCCGAGGCTATGGGCGACGAGCACCGGCGGTGTCCTTGCCTGGCATACAGCGGTTTCCAGCGCAGCCACCCAGTCGTCGAGGTTCGGCGCGTCCCAACTCGCCGGGTTGAACCGCCGCATCGCCGGGTTTGCCTGCTGCCAACGTGTCTGCCAGTGGGCTTCGCCCGATCCGCCGATGCCCGGCACAATGATGAAGTCGGTCATGCGAAGCCCTTCTTTCCTGATGCAGCGCGTGCAATTCTAGGTCTTCTCCCAGGTGGCGGAATGAGAGATCATCGGAAAGCAGCGACGAAATCCGATGGATTAAAGGGCGATCATGCGGAACGGCGATTATCGGCCAAGGCTCGACCCCACCGATCTGGCGATCATTGAGATCATGCAGGAGGATGGCCGCATCGGCATCTCCGAGCTTGGCCGCCGCGTCGGACTGTCCCAGCCCGCCACCTCGGAACGGGTGAAGCGGCTGGAGGAGCGCGGCGTCATCACCGGTTACAAGGCGGTGATCAATTCGGCAGCGCTCGGGCTCGGCACCATGGCGGTCATCCGCCTGCGCACCACGCATGAGCATATCCAGGCCTGCCTGAAGAAGTTCGCCCAATTGCCGGAGGTGGTCGAGGTGCTGCGGGTGACCGGCGAGGATTGTTTTCTGGTCAAGGTCGTGGTCCCGTCACCGCCCGATCTTGAAAGCATCGTCGACAGCATCGGCCGGTACGGCACGGTGACGACAAATGTGGTTCTGCGCGCCGAGCAACCGAAGCGGCTGGGACGCGAATTGATGACCAGGGCCTGACTATCGCTTGGTCTGCGCATGCCCGACGGCATTGGCGAACGAGATGCCGCCCTTGATCTCGCGCATCGCCATCGAGGTGATGGTGCGCCGCACGCCGGGCAGCCGGCTGAGCTCCTCGCGCAGCATCCTGTCGAGCGCCATCATGTCGACGGTGACGATCTGCAGGAGATAATCGGCCTCGCCTGTCGTGGCGTGGCAGCGGCGGATCAGCGGATGCTTTTTGACCGCCGCCTCGAAGGCGTCCGACAGTTCGAAATCGATCGACACCTGGATGAAGGCTTCGATGCCGAAGCCGAGCTTGGCTGGGTCGATCAGGGTCGAGTAGCCGCGGATGACGCCGGCGTCCTCAAGCGTCTTGACCCGCTTCCAGCACGGCGTCTTGCTCAAGCCGACCTCGTCGGCGAGCGCGGCAAAGGAGATGCGGGCCTCGCGTTCGAGCGCAGCTATGATCTTCCGGTCGACCGCATCCAGCATCATTCGTTCTTCCTATCCGCTTCAGACGCAGTGTTTGTCCTTCATTTTGCGCTAATCGAATAACAGAAAGGGACAATGTTCGGCAAGAAAGCGATTAGACTCGGGAACGGGATCCAACAAGCGCCTGCGGCCCAACGGCCGCGGCAAGGAGCATGGCCATGGACAAGCAGGATTATTATGCCCGCATCGAAACGCCTGAGATGCGCGACTATGGCGTCTACCTCAAATGCGACAGGCTGCTGGCCTGCCAGAAGCCGCTGGCCGAGATGGTGAATGCCGACGAGCTGCAGTTCCAGATCGTTCATCAGGTCGAGGAGCTGTGGATGAAGCTCATCGCCTATACGCTGGTCGATGTCGTTGATTTCCTGGAAAAGCAGGACACGCATCGCATCGTCACACTGATGGGGCGCGTGCACCGGCTGATGCGGCTGATGACGGCGCAGCTCGACCTGCTCGAAACCATGTCGCCCAAGGAATACCAGCAGATCCGGCTGCAACTCGGCAATGGCAGCGGCCAGGAATCGCCAGGTTTCAAGCAGCTGTTGCGCCTGCCGCCCGATCTGTGGCGGGCCTTCAAGGCGTCGTACCTCGACGACCGCGGCCTTTCGGTCGAGGATGTCTACGATACCGGCTACGATCACGGCGACAGCTATGTCGTTGCCGAAGCGCTGATCGAGTTCGACGAGCTGTTCCAGAAATTCCGTGCCAACCACCTCTATCTCATCCACCGCACGATCGGCCTCGGCGCGAAATCGCTGAAGGGCCGGCCGGTCGAATTGCTGGAAGCCGGCGCCCGCCACCGCTTCTTCCCGGAACTCTGGGACATACGCTGGGCGATGACCGACCGCTGGGGCAGCCAGTATGGAACGGTACGCGAGCCGATCAGCAAGCCGGGGGTCAAGTTGGGGTAGCGCAACCTTTCTTCTCCCCTTGTGGGAGAAGGTGGATCGGCGCGCAGCGCCGAGACGGATGAGGGGTGTTGGACGGAGTGCCGCCGGCGCCAAGCTGGAGCACCCCTCATCCGTCGCCTTCGGCGACACCTTCTCCCACAAGGGGAGAAGGGAAGGCGCCACTTTGGTGCCGGCGCTTGTATCTCTCAGGTTTTTCGGGGGATGATGTCGGGCTTGCGGCTGGTGGTGCGTCCTTGGGGCACAACCACCGTAACTCTTGGGAGGACATCATGACCTTGGAAACCGCTCAATCAACCGTTCAGTCGCCGTGGCAGACCGCGGCAATCCTTATCGCCCGCCTGATCTTCGCCGCCGTCTTCCTGATGGCCGTGATCTTCAAATTCATCGATATCGGCGCCACCGCCGGCTATATCGCGGCGGCTGGATTTCCGTTCCCGCTGTTCCTGGCCTGGTGCGCAGCCCTGCTCGAGGTCGTCCTCGTTCTATGTTTCCTGACTGGCGCCTTCTTCTCATGGGCAGCACTCGTCGCCGGCGCCTATGTGCTGTTCCTCGGCTTCGCCTTCCACGGGCCGTCGCACTGGGCCGGCAACCAGGCGGAGTTCGGCTTCTTCGTCGATCACTTTACCTTCCTGGCCGGGCTGCTGTTTGCCGCCGTGCACGGGCCGGGCCGCGTCCTGGCGCTGAGGCTTGGCAGGGGGTGATGCCAAGCTTGCTGCGGCGGTCATCCTCGGTCGCCGCGTCACATCTGGTCGTTGTAAGATTCCTTGATCTGACCGACCATGCGCGCCAGTTTCGAGAAGGACGGCATGTCCGTCTCCGGCTGACATTGATTGGCCAACTCCAGCAACCGGATCGGGAAGTTGACGGCATCGCGGCTCGACGCCGACATGCCTTCGGACCTTTCCTCGTTGGTCTCGCTGGCTTCGGCCTTGCGCAAGGCGATGTCTATCTCTTCGACGGAGACCACGCCCTTGCGGACCAGGACCTGATTGATCGATGCGATGGCCATCAGCAGGCCTTCGAGTTGCAGATTGGCGACGTTCATGGCTTTTGCTCCCATTGGCTGGGGTTCAAACGCGCGAATGCCTGTTCTGATCCGCGGCTGCGGCTGCTCGTCGGCCGGTGAGATGCCTCGGCAAATGGAGGAAGCGCCAATTGCCGACGCTGCGTTCGCGCCCACAAAGTGGCTGGCGGGTAACGCGAGGCGCCGAAGAGAAATTCGGTTTTTTGTCGCCGCGCCACATTTTGTTCTTGCTTTGTGCCGGCAGCTATGCTACTAATTTGGGTATGGTGCCAATTGGCTCCAACGACCCGCCCGCCGAGGCGGGTTTTTGTTTTTCAGGCTTCTTTTCGATCGAACGTTGCTTGTGTTGCCGGCTGTGAAGTCGGCGGGACAGCGCTCGGGACAGTACCCCCTCTGGCCTGCCGGCCATCTCCCCCTCAAGTGGGGAGATTGGCGGTTTCGGCGCTGCGCTCTTCCTGCAACGTTGGAGATTGGCGAAAGCCGGCGCGAAAGCCGATTTCCCCCCAAGTGGGGGAGATGTCCGGCGGGACAGAGGGGGGCGCGAAGGAATGCAGCCTAGCGGTCTTCTTGGAAGGTCAATCGGGAGGCGGACAAGGCGAGGCGCTGAACGGAATTCGCATTTTTCTGCCGCCGCGCGCCACATTTTGTTCTTGCTTTGTGCCGGCAGCTATGCTACTAATCTGGGTATGGTGCCAATTGGCTCCAACGACCCGCCCGCCGAGGCGGTTTTTTTGTTTCAGGCCGGTTTGGAGACGATCACGGCGAG
The DNA here is from genome assembly GCF_040318335.1 of Mesorhizobium sp. M1182. NCBI lineage: Bacteria > Pseudomonadati > Pseudomonadota > Alphaproteobacteria > Hyphomicrobiales > Phyllobacteriaceae > Mesorhizobium > Mesorhizobium sp. M1182. Next base: position 13,832 of record NZ_JAMYMD010000010.1, on the reverse strand, counting down.
CGACGCGAGTTTTCCGTCACTCAGGCTTCGGATGTAGTTGCGGCGGCGCTGCAGGAATTCCGCGCCCATGACGACTTCATTTGCCTGCTGCTGCGCCGGCGAGGGCACGATGCCGGAATTGGCTCTCTTCAGCGCCAGCTCAACATGTTCGCCGGTTTCGTCGACGATTTCGTCGATGCGAAATCCGGCATCGACAAACAGGGTTTTCAATTTTTCCCGATCGGCGAGGTGGCTGGTCGCCGCAGAAACCGCCCAGGGCATGGGATAGTAGGGCTCGCCGCCGGCGAGCACGGCTTCGGTCCAGATCAGCCTGCCTCGCGGTTTCAGCACGCGCCAGGCCTCGTCGATGACCGAGGCTTTGTTCTCGATGTTCATGCCCACATAGAAGCAGATCGCCGCATCGAAGGTGCTGTCGCCAAAAGGCAGTTTCGTTGCGTCGGCCTGATGGAAGCGAACTTTGTCTGCCAGTCCGCTGAGTGCGGTCAGTCGGCTCGACGCGGCGACAAAGGCTGGTGTCAGGTCGATGCCGTCGACCTCGCAGCCATAGGCCGAGGCCAGAAACCTTGCCGGCCCGCCAATGCCGCTGCCGATATCCAGGATTCGATCTGTCGGCGAAGGAGCAAGACGGGCCGCATGCTCCTGCGTGGCGGTCAGCTCGCGGCCATGGAACTGATCGAACGGATAGAGTTGCGCGGCCGCGAGTTTGCCGGCCGGGTCGGCGTCCGGGATCGCGGCCAATATGCGATCGACGATGCCGTCGCTGCCCTCGCTGCCGTAGTGACTGGTGACATTGCCCATGACGCGTTCCCCTCAAGCGCAACCACCATCCCATCAACGCAAGTCTCACGCAATGCCCCGCCTTTTTCGCCCCTCTTTCCATCCGTTCACCGACGGGGATGCGAGGTCGGCAGCGCATTTTTCTGCCGCCGCGCCACATTTTGTTCTTGCTTTGTGCCGGCAGCTATGCTACTAATTTCGGTATGGTGCTAATTGGCTCCAACGACCCGCCCGTCGAGGCGGGTTTTTCATTTCGGGCTCCTGTTCGACCGAATGTTGCGTGTGCTGCCGAGGTATGTCGGCGCGAATGAACGCGACCGACTATCCCGGTCCGCAATCACCTATCGTCCATAGATTTCCCAACGCGCCCGTGCGCCCACTTCAGAGAACATCCCCATGTCCAACCGTTACGCCACCATCATCACCGACGATGACGGCCGCGAGGTCGTCAGCGCCATTGGCGAGTTTGCCGGCGCCGCACCCTACGCACGCCATGGCCGCTTCGAGCAGGTCGCCGCCGGCGTGCGGATCGGCATGGTGCGCGGCGGTACCGTCGATGCGGTCGGCGGCTTCGGCTTCCCGTCGGAAGCACTCGACGGCAACGCGGTGGCAATTCTCAGGGCAAGGCTGAACGCCTTGCCTGACGCCGCTGCGATGAAGCCCGGCACGACGACTGATGCGAAACCCGCAAGCCAGCCGCGGAAGCCGAAGTCGGCACGCGCCGGCAAGAAGGCCAGGCCGCGCAGGCGCATCGTGCGGCCAGGCAACAAGAAGCCGATGTCCGCCGGGACGGCGGAGTAGGGCATGGCCAAGGCTCCTTCTACCGGCGATCCGCAGCCGCACGATCAAGCACCCGGCAGCCGAACCAGGCGGCCGAAGAAGACGCTGGCTGACGGCTTTCTCGAAGCGATCCGCGCTGATTTTCGCGCCCATGGCGCCGGCGTCATCGCCGAGGTGCGCGCCGAAAAGCCCGATCAGTATCTGAAGCTCGTGCTGTCGGTGCTGCCCAAGGATATTAGTGTCAACATCAACAATCTGGATGCATTGAGCGATGACGAAATCAGGCAGCGCATCCGCGGCCTCGAAGCCGTCCTTAGGCCGTTCCTCGAGAAGCCGGGCTTCGCAAAAGGCCTCGCAGAGCCGGGCGGCAAGGACGGAATATCTCAGCCTGCTGGCGGAGCTGGACCGCAGGCGCCGCACTAACCAGCTTGCCGCCTATCGGCCCTATCCCCGGCAGGCCGAGTTCCACGCCGCTGGAGCTACCAATCGCGAGCGCCTGTTCATGGCCGGCAACCAGCTCGGCAAGACCAGGGCCGGCGGCGCCGAGTGGGCGATGCATCTCACCGGCCGCTATCCAGATTGGTGGCAAGGCAAGGTTTTCGATTGTCCGGTTCGGATGTGGGCGGCCGGCGTCACCGGCGAAAGCACGCGCGACAACCCGCAGCGCATCCTGATCGGCCCGCCGCAGCAGCAGGCGGCCTGGGGCACCGGCATGATCCCGGCCGACGCCCTCGTCAGCACGATGGCGGGGCGGGCGCCGGGCGCGCTCGACAGCGTCGTGGTGCGCTGGGGCGGCGGCGGCGACGTCCAGGCCGGCGAATCGGTGCTGTCGTTCAAGAGCTACGAGAAGGGCCGCGAGAAATGGCAGGGCGAAACACTGCACGGCGTCTGGTTCGACGAGGAACCGCCGCTCGACATCTATTCCGAAGGGCTGACCCGCACCAACGCCACCGGCGGCATCACCATCGTCACCTTCACGCCGCTGCTCGGCATGAGCGATGTGGTGCTGCTGTTCTTGTCTGCGGGGGAGGTGGGAGGGATGGGGAGGGGGTGAGGCAAGTTCAGGAAAGAAGCATTCGCTCTTCTCATCCGTTGCGTTCCTTCGCGCCCCCCTCTGTCCTGCCGGACATCTCCCCCACGAGGGGGGAGATTGGCAATTTCACCGGCCGCGCTTTGCAGTCGACGTTGGAGGTTGGCGAAAGCTGGAGTGGCATCCGATCTCCCCCCTTGTGGGGGAGATGTCCGGCAGGACAGAGAGGGGCGCTGTCCCGCCATCGGAAAGTTCTTTGTCAAACAGCACCATACGTCCAGCGCCTGCCACCACGATTCAATGCCGCGAGGGCGCACAATGACCCGCCACGTCACCTTCATGACCATCGACGATGCCGGGCATTATACGCCGCAGCAGCGCGCCGAGATCATTGCCGCCTATCCGGCGCATGAGCGTGAGGCGCGGGCCAAGGGCATTCCGGTGCTCGGCTCCGGCCGCATCTTTCCGGTGGCCGAGGAGCTGATCGCCTGCGAGCCGTTCCCGCTGCCGCGCTATTGGCCGCGGCTCGGGGCCCTCGATTTCGGCTGGGACCATCCCTCGGCGGCGGTCGAGCTCGCCTGGGATACGGAGGCCGATGTCGTCTATGTCACAAAGGCCTGCCGGGCTTCGCAGCAGACGCCCGCCATGCAGGCGCTGACCTTGAAACCATGGGGCGAATGGCTGCCTTGGGCATGGCCGCGCGACGGCCGCCGCGAGACGCTGGAAGGTGCCGGCACCGCACTGGCGAAGCAATATTCCGCACACGGGCTGAACATGCTCGCCAGCCATGCGCAGTTCGCCGACGGTTCGGTCTCGGTCGAAGCCGGGCTGATGGAGATGCTCGACCGCATGCATTCAGGCCGCTTCAAGGTGTTTGCGACGCTTTTGCCGTGGTTCGAGGAGTTCCGGCTCTATCACCGCAGGGACGGCCAGGTGGTGAAGCTGCGCGACGATTTGATGGCGGCGACCCGCTACGGCGTGATGATGCTGAGGGAGGCGCAGGTCGACCCGGCGGTGTTCAAGGCCGCGCGGCGCAAGGCCGGGCAGGCCGATCCGCTGGGGGCGTTTCGGTGAGGAAAATCGGGAGGGAGGCAATGCGCTCCGGCTCCGATTGGAAAACTGTAGTGAACGTCCGTGGACGTGGTGTAGCATCGAATGATCCCGCTCAAGGGACGCATCGGCGTGGCCTCACGGGGGCGTTCGCCGATAGGGGAGGCTCAGATGCAAGACGGAATTTCTCCAGACCACATACTGCAAATTGGCTTTGGGTTCTGGCCAGCCAAGACATTGTTGAGCGCCGTGGAACTGGGACTCTTCTCGCTGCTTGCGGACGGCCCCAAAACGGGCCTCGAACTGCAAGGCGCGATGGGGCTGCATCCGCGCGCAACGTATGATTTTCTCGACACCCTCGTCGCGCTCGGATTGCTGCAGAGGGACGGCGCCGGTGAAACCGGCAAATACGGCAATACGCCATCGACCGCGCTGTTCCTGGTCAAGCGGAGCCCCCAATACATCGGTGGAATCCTTGAGATGGCGAACGCACGACTGTATCGGTTCTGGGGCGATCTCACACCGGCATTGCAAACCGGAAAGCCTCAAAACGAGATCAAGGAGACAGGCAAGTCGATGTTCGGCGAGCTCTATGCGGACCCGGCGCGCCTGGAGCAGTTCATGGACGCGATGAGCGGCATCTCCATGGGCAATTTCACGGCGTTTGCCGAGAAATTCGACTTTTCCAAATATAAGACGCTGGCCGATATAGGCGGCGCAACCGGGCAGCTTTCGGCCATCGTCGCGGCGCGGCATCCGCATATGCAATGCCGGACGTGCGATCTCGCCGATGTGCAGCCGATCGCCGAACGGCGCTTGAGGGAGCGCAATCTCGGCGGCCGGGTCATCGCCGAGACGATCGACTTTTTCGCGGACGAATTCCCCAAGGCGGACATCATCACGATGGGAATGATCCTTCACGACTGGAATCTCGAGAACAAGAAAATGCTGATCGCCAAGGCCTACCGTGCATTGCCGACCGGTGGCGCGCTGGTCGCCATCGAGAACATCATCGACGACGAACGCAGGCAAAACGGCTTCGGTCTCATGATGTCGCTGAACATGCTGATCGAATTTGGCGAGGCGTTTGACTTCACCGGCGCCCAGTTCACCGAGTGGTGCAAAGAGGCAGGGTTTAGTCGCTGCGAGATTATTCCGTTGGCGGGACCTGCAAGCGCAGCAGTGGCTTACAAGTAGAGGCTTGGCACCCGCGCGCAGTTCGCCGGCGGTTCGGTGGCGGTCGGGCCGATGCTTGGCCGCATGCAATCAAGCCGCTTCAAGATGGTTTCGACGCTTTTGCCCTGGTTCGAGGAGTTCCGTCTCTATCATCGCAGGGACGGCCAAGTGGTGAAGCTGCGCCACGATCTGATGGCCGCGACCCGCTACGGCGTGATGATGCTGAGGGAGGCGCAGGTCGACCCGGCGATGTTCAAGGCCGCGCGGCGGAAGGCTGGGCAGAGCGATCCGCTGGGGGCGTTTCGGTGAGGAAGTGCCGAAAAGCTTAGCCGGGCTCCTTAGCCCATTCGCCGCCGCTGCCATGATAGGTCTCTGCGGAGAGCAAGAAAACCTGTGCGCAGGTCGTGCACCGAAAGCGGTAACGAAGCAGATCGTCCCATGGTCCATCCGGGTTGAGATCCGAAAACGGGATGACACTCGACATAGGACCACCCGGTACTTCCTGCAGAATACCGTCGCGTATGGCCTCTTTGGCCATCGTGATCGCCGCCGCGAGACGACCGGTGCTAAAGATCGTACGGGTCTCCTCGATCGGCGCGCAGTTACTACAAGTCATGCGCTTGTTCCCATAGGTACATCCACAAGTCACAGGCCAAGGAAATCCAGACGGCAAAGAGAGTCAATCTAGCTTGGCGCCTCGTTTCCCTAGGGCTCTCCGCTTCGCAGCGTGCCGGAAGTGACCCAACATGATCCTCCGCATCATTCCCGCCACTTTGCGCGACCTCTCCTACATCGCTGCCAACCTCCGGCTCGAGGACCGCGCCGAGATCGATTGCCAGTTCGACCACTGGTCGCCGGCGCTGCTGGCGTTGACGGCGCTGCAGGGGTTTGCCTATGTCGCCGAGCTCGACGGCAATCCGGAGGCCGGCTTCGGCGCTGCCGAGCAGCGCAGCGGGCTGTGGATCGCCTGGAGCTGGGGCACGCGCCGCATGAGGCGCTGCGTCCCTGGGATTACGGAATTCTTTCAGGCCGTGCTCGGGCCTGAAGTTGCCGCGCGCGGCGCCTGGCGTGTCGAGGCCCGCGCCTTGGCGGCCAATCAACTAGCGCTGCGCTGGCTTGCCCGGCTGGGCGCGACGCAACGCTGCCGCCTGCCGGGCTATGGCCGGAACGGCGAGGATTTTCTGCTCTACGACTGGACAAGAGCCTCTCACTTTGGAGAAAACCATGTGCCTTTTTCAAAAGCCGCCGGCGCTGAAGCCGTTGCCGCCGACACCGACCATTGCCGATAAGGACGTGCAGGCGCGCGAAGCCGCCTTGCGGGCCCAGCTTGCGGCCAATGATGGCACCGCCGGAACCGTGAAGACCGATTTGTCGCCCAGTGAGCTCACCGGCCAGCGCCGCGTGCTGCTGGGGGTGTGACATGGGCGCCATGAGAAGAGTGTTCCGCAACCGGGTGCTGGCTTGGTGGTACTGGCGCCGGCACGCGCGGTTGGTGAAGAAGAGGTAGACGGGAGCTTGCCTGCCGGGATCGCGTAAGCCGCGATCCTTCGCGCCCCGGGTGTTCAAGTGCATGCCTCTACAATTGCCCTCAGATGTTCCGCCTTTTCCGTAACAACCGAGCGCAAATCGTGTTCCTTCCGCACGGTTGACATTCCTCCCTCAGCCGCCATGCTGCATTGCAACATGGCCATCGAGGAGTTCGGCATGACAGAAGCCGGGTCATCGCGCATCGAGTGCCTGGACGGGCTTCGGGCGCTCGCCGCGATCTGGGTACTCATCGGGCACTGCTTGTTGTTGACCGGCTGGCAGATTCCTATTCTTGGCGAACCGGACCTCGGCGTCGATCTGTTCATCATGCTGTCCGGCTTCCTGATGGTGTTCCATTACCAGCTGCGCCAGGACAACGAGCCCTGGCAAAGGCCGGAAACCTGGCTGAAATTCTGGACCCGCCGCTACTTCAGGATAGCGCCGCTGTTCTACGTCATGCTGTTCGTTGCCCTGGCGCTTGGCCCCTATCTCTACGGGTCGAGAATGGTCATCGACGAGTTCCTGCTGAGGTCGCCGCAGGCGCCCGAGCGTTATCTCGACAGCGGCCTGAAGAATATCGGCGCCCATCTGCTGTTCCTGTTCGGCCTGGTGCCGAATTTCGCCTATCGCACGCCGCTGCCCGACTGGAGCCTGGGCTTGGAGATGCAGTTCTACGCGCTGTTTCCGGCCATCATGCTGCTGGTGCGCAGGCTTGACTGGCTATGGGCGGCCATCCTGACCGCCGCGATCGGCAGCGCGATGGTGTTCTTGATGGGGCAGTTGTCGGTGCATTTTCCGATGCCGTCGTTCCTGCCGTTGAAGATGCAGATTTTCCTGTGCGGGATGCTGCTGGCGGGTGTCGTCCATCAAAGGCAGAAGCGGCCCTTCGTGCATCTGGCACTGGCCATGCTGCTGGCGGCGCTGCCCTTCGGCGGCGGCTATGGGCTGGGCAAGCTGTTGATGCGCGAAGCGCTCGTCCTGGGGTTCTTTGCCCTGGTTCTCTACCGGATGCTGCCGGGAATGGCGGGCATCGTGGCCAGAAAGATCGCCATGACGCTCGCCAACAGGTTCTTTCATTTGATGGGTGAGCTTTCCTTCAGCATCTATTTGATCCATCTGCTGGTTCTCCAGCCGGTGGCGGCTCTGGTCATCACCCAGTTCGGTCACGAATTGTCGTCGCCGCTGCGCTTCGCGGTCGTCACTGTCGTCGTCTTGCCGGTGGTGTGCCTGCTGTCCTGGATCACCTATACGCTGATCGAAGTGCCCGGCCAGAAGATGGGCCGTTTCGTGGTGCAGCGCTTTGGGCGCAAAGCCGCGCTGGAGACGACGCCGGCGGAATAAGGCGCTGCCGATCTCCCCCCTTGAGGGGGAGATGTCGCCGAAGGCGACAGAGGGGGTCGCCGATCCACGCGAGACGACCCCATCTGTCCTACCGGACATCTCCCCCTCAAGTGGGGAGATTGGCAGTTTCGACGTCCCGCCATCTTTCTTTTCCCATTCATCCATCAAGCGAGGCTGACCATGAGCGATTCCCGTGCTCGCGATATTCTATCGCGACAGGCTGAACTGGAGAGCGAGCGCAGCCAATACGAGCATGTCTGGGAGGCGGTGTCCGAATTCTGCGATCCCGATGCTCCCGACATGTGGAGCGGCCGCCGCCACGCGGGCACGGACTCGCAGGCCGAGCGGCAGGAGCGGCGCGGTGCGCGTGTCTACGCCAACACCATCAACTCGGCCGCCAACCGGCTGGCCGCCGGGCTGGAAAGCCTGATCATTCCGCAGTCGGAGAAATGGCATGGGTTGTCGACCGCGGCCATCAACGACGAGGAGACCGACGAGGAAAAGGAATGGGCGGAAGCGCTGCGCGATTTCCTTTTCTCGCTGCGCTACTCCGCCAATTCGAACTTCGTGCCGGCAACGCAGGCCTGCCTGCGCAATGTCGTGCGCTACGGCCCGGCCTATCTCTATGCCGAGGAAGGTTTTGGCGGCACGCTGATCCGCTATGCCTCGATCCCGGTGGTCGAGGGCTATCTCTCGCGCAACCGCTGGGGCCAGGTCGACATTTTCCACCGCCGCTACGAGCGCACGGCAAGACAGGCCGCGCAACTGCTCGGCTATGACAGACTGCCGGCGCGGATCAAAATCCTGGTCGACGACCCCGCCAAATGCGAGACGAAGATCTCGCTGATCCAGTGCATCCAGCCGCGCGACGAGCGCAAGATGTACAGCTTGAGTGGCTCCTACCAGTATCTCGATACGGCGTTCGCTTCCTATCACGTCATCGAGGACGAGGAGGCGGTCGTCAGGGAAAGCGGTTTTCGCTCGTTCCCGGTGTCGTGCTTCAACTGGCGCCGCTACGAGGGCGATCCGTACGGCATCTCGCCGACCATCGAGGCGCTGACGACGGTGCGCGAGGAGAACGCCGTGCGGCGCTCCGGCCTGCGCGCGCTGCAGCAGATCACCGATCCGGCGACGGCCTCCAAGGCAAGGCTAGACTATGTGCCGGTGCTCAATCCCGGCGAGAACTATCCCGGGCTGATCGACGATGCCGGCCGGCCGCTGATCGCGCCGATCGCCACCGGCCAGAACCCGACCTATGCGTTCAATTATGCCGACAGCCGGGCCGAGGAGATCCGCGACATGATGTTCGTCAATCTGTTCCAGACGCTGGTACAGAACCCGCAGATGACGGCGACCGAAGCCTTGATCCGGCAGGAGGAGAAGGGCGCGCTGCTCGGGCCGTCCGGTTCGATCATCCAGGCCGGCTTTGCCTCTAATCTCGACCGCGAGCTGGGCATTCTCGAGGACAAGGGACTTTACGAGGAAGATAGCCGCTTCCTGCCGCCGGCGAGCCTTGCCGGCAAGGCGCTGCGGCCGACCTTCACCGGTCCGCTCGACGTGCTGCGCCGTTCGGCCGAGGCGCGCGACACCATCCAGGTTGTCACCACGGCCATGCAGATGGCGCAGTTCGACCCCGGCGTGATGGACAATATCGACGGCGACGAGGCGCTGAAGATCGTTCAGGGCGCCGGCCGCAGCCCGCAGCGCATTTTTCGCCGCCAGGACGAGGTGGCCGGCATCCGCGATGCCAGAGCCAAGGCTCAAGCTGAACAGGCCGGCATGGCGGCGATGGCTGCCGCCGGCAAGGTCGCCAGGGATGCCGTGCCGGCGGCAGTGCAGGCGCGCGACAGCGGCCTGCTCGATGGGCTCGGCGGGCTGATGCCGCAGGATGTGCAAGATGCTTCGGGCGGGCAGGGCGCATGAGCCAAAAACGCTTCGCCCATTCCAGCCAGGCCGGCGGCCCGGCCAAGGCGCGGGATGCCCTGGCCAAGGCCTATCTCAGGGTGTTCTCGGGCCAGGACGGCGAAATGGTGCTGGCCGACCTGGCGGCCGCAACCGGCTATTACCGCCGCCCATCCTATGGCGAGTGGCTGGCCAAGACCAAGACGCCGAACGGCTTCGAGCTGCACAGCGCGCTGAGCAACGCGCGGGCCGAAGTGGTGCAGCATATTATGGGGTTTTTGACGCTGGACGAGGCGCAACTGGCGGCACTGGAGAAGGCGGCGAGGGCGGAGGCGTAGGGGCTTAGGAGCGCCGGCCTTGCAGGGGTCACGGCCCGCTCCGGCCGATCATTCCGGCGACCTCGGCCAGTTCACAGCAGGATCACCATAGGTTGCCGCGGCCAATCCCCGTTTAGCCGACGCCCGTCGGCTTTGAGCATCATTAATGTCGGCCAATTCCTCATTGGCGACCTCTCCAAAATTCATGACCCGACGAAGGCGGCAGGACCCGGCCGGATCGCCGGTGCGGCGCCCGACCGCGCGGTGATCTTCGGCAGTTCGAGTCTGCGGGCTCCTTGGGCAAGGAATATTAAATGGCGACTATACCTCTCCAGCTTGCTCAGCGCCGGCTCGATACCGGCAATGTGCTCTCCTATCCCGAAGGGTCGCCGATCGGCAGGGCGATGCAGGGTTTTGGCGACGAGCTCTCTGCGGTCGCAGAGCGCTATCAGCAGCAGAAGCAGCAGCAGGAAGCGTTCGACGCTGAACTCGCGCGGCGTCGGTTCAACGGCCAGATCGCGCAGGCGGAAGACGAGGTGGTGGCGAATGCGCCGGCCGATGGCGGAGGCCTGCATGACACGATGTACGGCCAGGTCGATCCGCGCACCGGCCTCGTCACCAAGCCTGGCCTGTTCGACACGCTGTTCGACGACGCCTTGCCGAAAATACCCGAGAGTCAGCGCACCGCTTTCGCCAGGCAGAAGGAGGCCATGCGCGAGGCCGGCTCACTACGCATGGCTGCGAGGCAGCTTCAGCGGCGCGACGAATATGAGCAGGCCGAGTGGACCAAGGTCGATAACATCTCAACCAGTGCCATCGCGCAAAGCAACCCGAAGGACACCGAGAACTTCGAGGCGATCCGGCAGAACGGCTTTGACCTGATCGCCAAACTCCGCAACCCGCTTGCCCGACAAGCGGCGGAAGTCGCCTGGCGCAGCAATACGGCCAAGGCGCTGGTTCAAGCGATGATCGCCCAGGATCCGAAGCGGGCTGCCGAGATGTTGGGTGCTGCGCAGGCTGGAAGCCGAACCAAGGACGACACCGCCGCGGCCCTGGGTGGCTCCAGCGCCTTTGGTGCGCCCAATGCGGCGGCAGCGAAGGGTGACCGCGTCGGCAAGCAGACGCCTGATGAAAGGGTGGCGCAGGCGTTCAGGGACGACCTTCCGCAACAGGAACAGGCAGCGCTGATCCGACAGGCGCAGGCGGCCAACACTGCTCAGCAGGTTGAGCTTCGCACCAACATCGGTCTCGCCGAGCAGAACGCGCCGGACGCCATCGCACGGACTGGCGCTTATTCCGGCAAGATGCCTGGCCGGGACGCCTTCAGGATCGCCTATGGGCTCGACAAGGGCGACAAACGCTTCCGAGATTTCGACTGGCGAGCCGATGTCGGTGGGCAGGTTTTCGGGATGCGCACCATGCCGAACCAAGCGATCCATGCGGCGCTACGCGACCCCGATTCCGGGCCGAACGGTACGCAGGAAGACCAGACGCGCCGTCAGGCGACCGCTGCCGCGGTAGGGCTGGTCATGAACCACAGGCGAACCGATGCCGGAGGCTACGTCAGGGAGGTGTTTCCCAATGTCGATGCCGCCTGGAAAGCCGTGATCGGCGGCGGGCTTGAGGATCCAAACGGCTATGACAAGGACGCCTATGACAAAGCGATAGCCATGTCGGTCGCCGCGCAAGAACATTTGGGTATTGAGAACCCTCAGCCCGTGCCGCTGTCCATTATCCGTGATCTCTCCGACAATTATGACAGCGCGAGCATGTACCAGCAGGACATAAACGCGAAAGTAAGCACGCTGCTTGCCGGAACGTCCGGCCCTGCCGCTCGAGCAGGCGTGGCCCGGCAACTGGCGGATGCCGATCTGGCCTGGATTATACCGGTTGAGTCTGGCTACAAGGCCCCTTCGACGCTTTTGGTGTTGGCATCAGAGGGGAAAGCCCTTGGCAAGGTAGTTGCCAATGCGGGGATCGCCCTGGCCAATGTAAATGATTGGGTTGCCTACGGCATGGCCGGAGGAACGATCAGCCCTCCAGATTACAAGGATGCCTACTACGAGCCGTCGAACCGCGACGAAAATCTGATGATGCATCAGGGATCTGACGCATTGGGCTGGTCGATACCGTCGCCCGCGTTTGGTCGAGCCGCTGTTGCCGAGAAAGGAATCCCGCAAGCAATTGAGTTGGTCGGTTCCGGGGCGGCAGGGCATGCAGAACGATCCATAGGCAGTCTGGAAGCCGCACCAAGTTCCAAGGTTGCTCCCGGTCAGCTTGAGAAGCTAGGTGCTGGCGAAGGCACTGCGCCAGCCATGCCGGCGAATGCACAGCCGGAGGATTTCACCAAACTACCCAGGACGTCGCTTGATGCCGCTGGAGAACTTCCGATCGCTGACTCCAACGCCCTCTCTGGCGTTACGACGCCCAGCCCCGTGCAAGGCGGACACCAGACGACCCGTTCGCCTCGGAAGTCAAAATTGGACCGCGAGATGATCGCCGCAGTGGCGAGCGAGCTGTTTGCCAGAGACCCTAGTCGCGTAGAGCATCCCGGTGCAAAATTTGGCGAGGCGACTACAAATAATTATCGGAAAGCGTATGCTCAGGCGAACCCCGACGTGAACATCGAGGATGTAGTAATTCATCATCCGGCTGAGCAGCAATTACTTAAGAGGCTTCTAAATTTCCTATCGAAGAAAAAGATCAATTCGATAGAAAATCTCCGCGGGATCCCTAAGGATTTAAACGATATTCTGCATCTTGTTATCATTAGGGGCGAAAATGACAAATTCTATGAAAAGTACCCGTATCCAACGGAGCAGCAGATTCTGGATCATTCTACAATGATGGATAAGAAATATGGCCATCATTTCGTGCCGCCTGTCGGAAAATATAGGTGAAAAATGGATTATTATTATGTAGAGCCATTTGTTGCTGGTGATTTTGGCAAAAATACGGTTCTCGATAACCGCGTTCACCCGCCGATTGTGCACAAACTTCACTACGAGATTGACGTTTGGATAGGTGATGTCCTGATAAGGAGTTTTCCCTGTTATCTTGTCACCAAAGAAGCCGAGCTGGAGCTGCTGAAGATGCGAGTTTCAGGGGCGACGTTTGCCGACGTCGAGGTTACTGCTTCGGAGTTGTTTCATCGGCTGCAGCCAGAAACAGAACTTCCAACCTTCGTCTGGATGAAGATCCATGGGCAGCCAGGACATGATGACTTCGGCATGGCTTCGAACCACACGCTTGTTGTTTCAGAGCGGGCGCTAGACGTGTTTGAGCGCCTCGGCAATGAGTCGGCCGGGATTCATTCATTCGACGAGCCGGAAAAGGATTGAATGATCCTAGTGACTTCGCACGTCAGAGATTTAGCTGATGGACTGCAAAACCTGAACGCGAATAGCCATCGGTTCTGCGGGCATCAATTCTGCAAGGTGCAGTCCAAATACCACGTGTTCAGATATGTTGGAGTTTGTAGCGTGACCCGCGCCTTGGTCGGAGGACCTTCAATATTTGCTGTCCTCATAACGAAGGTGTCGAGCATAAATGTCGTGCTGTCAAATGCAGCGATCTGATATACGTTTCGTCGGAAGATATCGTATTTCGTTGACGATGGTTTGAACGTGCCCGATTTGCTGGTTACAATGAAGTGATCGGCAAATTCTTGGATATCAAATTTCCTGGCCTTGTTAGCTGCGACGAATCCCGAGTCATCTGATGACGGTATGTCGGACCATGTGTGGAAGTCGCTTACTGAACATATGAAGACGTCGCCATCTTTTGAGTTCACTGGCTCCATTGCAGTTGTGTGCGTCAAGTTCTGCAAAATGGCGTGGCATTGCGGTGACGTCGGCGTGTCCGCCGCGCAGCCCCCGTGTTTAGCGGAGCGGCGGACACATGACGGTGCTCAGGCGGCCAAGGCCCTCAGG
>NZ_JAMYMD010000009.1:0-214067 GCF_040318335.1 Mesorhizobium sp. M1182 | reverse complement strand
CGCTGAGGGAGGGCGGCTACCCTCTCTCAGCGTTCCTTTCTGACCCATTCGGCAGCGAAAGTCATAAGACAAGCAATTCCAGGAAAAGTGTGAAACGGTTTTCCGTTCGGAATTGCGTTAGAGCAATTCCAGGAAAAGTGTGAAACGGTTTTCCGTTCGGAATTGCGTCAAAACAAGAGTGATCGGTTCAGCGTTTCCCCCGATGAACCGTTCTAGGCTCGGACAGCCCTTCTTCGAGGGAGAACAATCATGGCTCACGCCCAGCAGGAACTGGTCGAATTCGTTATCAGCAAAGCGTTCAATCCGGTCATGCGGGCCAAACCAGACGGAAAATCCGATGCCGAACGCAAGACGCTCGAGCACGTCCAGCAAGCCACGAAGACCGAGATCGAGCGCTATCGCCATTACGGCTCGGCCGAGGAGGTCGCGACCAATTTCAAGCGCGACCTGAGCTCAGATGCCGCCAAAAAGTTGCACGCCCAGCTGCGGCGCCTGCATCTGCCGACGATCGAGGATATTCGCGACGAATTTGAGGACAAAGCCCGCAAGCTTGGGGTCAAGGCCTCGTCGTAGATCCGCGACCGGTCCTCGGTGACGTCCGTCAGGCTGTCATCACAAACCGTCCTTGGTCGGAGGCCACCCTGACCGAACCGTCTCGGGGATGTTGTCCGACGTCAGATCGCCCCGATTGAGCTTTTCAATCGCTTCATCGGCTTCGCTTTCGTCGAGACCGGAAAGCGGCAACCCGCCGACCACGACGGCTTCGTCGCTCTCGCTGTCATAGACCTCCCAGAGGCCTTCCGGATCCTGTCGTTTGTCGAACGGCATGGCACTCCCCAACACCGCTATTGTACGCCTGCCACCCATTTCAGGGCCTGGGCTTTTTCGTCCTCCGGGAACACCCGCGCCTCGATTTGCGGAAACAGCGCGTCCGTCATTTCCGTGGCTGCCTTGATCCACTGCTTGTTGGAAATCACGGCGGCACGTTTGAAGCGGTGGACCTCGCCAAGTTTGCTCAGCCCATACTGCAGGTCGCGCCGCAAGGCGCCAGCCGTCATGTCCTCGAAATCGGCAAGATCGGTCAGGACGCCGATGTCCTTATGGTCGCTCAGTTTCGCTTCGATTGCCGGGATGACTCTGTCGTAGTCGTCCGCCGTCACGGTGCCGGTGACACGAAAGGCGGCGACATTCTGGGGAGCGGAAATCATCTCGATCATTTTTTCCTCCGGTCTCTGACTTGCTGCCTGCCCGAAACAAACTCGGGCCATTGGCGGATGTTCCCTGCCGGAGGCGTGCTTGGCTTCAACCTGACATGGTTAGAACGACGATCGGCCGGCCTCCCCGACCGGCGCTCGGATCGCCTGGGTGACGACGGTATAACGCGTGATTTGACCCTCCTCGGGGTCCTCCCCGTGGAAATGGATCGCTGCGTTCAGCGGCAGGTGGGCAGTGCTGCCAAACTGCTTGACGGCGGAGACATGCACGATCTGCACGTCGGGGTCGCGCTTCATGGCGTCCATCGCCGCAAGCTCGGCGCTGCTGCTGCCGCCGATCCGCCAGCTGGCTTCCAGCACTCCCGATCGCCAGATGCCCGAGGAATCGACACCTTGGCCGATGTCGTAGTTGCGCCGTGAGGCAAAGAATCCGGGATAGCCATCCATCGCGGCGTCGTAGATCCTCGCCTGCGCCACAGCCAAACTTAGCGCCGGAGAAAGCTGCAGCCCGTCCAGCGCCTCCCATCCGCCGCGCACGACGACCAGATCGGATCCGCCGTAAACGGGCTGTCCGGCATTGTCGGCCGTCATTCGCTGCACGCCGTAATAGGCGACCGATGTTCCGTCGATCGCCGTTCTGCCAATGCTCAGCGTGACGATGTCGCGAAGCTCCGTTTCGAGAACAAGGCCGTATTCCCTCAGGTCGGAGGATGGATATCGTTCCAGCAGCCTTTCGATGTCGGCAACGGTCGCGGCGGTGTGCTGGTCGCGGCCCCGCGAAGCGCGCGGTGGCTTGAACCGGACCAGCCCTAGCTGCAGCAGACGTTCCGCTGCGCGCAGCGCGTCATCGCGTGAAAATGCGGTATAGCCGGGCAGTACGGCAGCGCCGACGGCTCTGCCGAAGCCGGCTGGCCATTCTTTTGGCCGTGCCGCCGACCCGTCCACCAGCTCGTGGGTTATGGCCTTGGTGGTTGCGAGGCGCCAGGGCACCACACCGCCGAAGAGGTCCTCCGGCCCGTTTATGCCCAGTTGGAGCGCATCGACGGCAAGCAGGCTGTCGTCCGGCACGAAATACAGTCGGCGACCGTCACCGCCGCCGTCACTCAGGCCCTCGCGGAAGGCAAAGCCCTTCAACGCCGCAATCGTGCGCGCAACGGCAGCGACGGTTTCCCGCTCGTGGGTATAGATTGTCTCGCCGCCCGGCACGGAGAATGCGACCACAACACCTTTCGCCCCGCTTGGTTGCTTACCGCTTAGCCCGGTCATGTCGCGCCCTTCGTCCATTGCCGAGCCCATTGCCGTTTCCGCGGCGATGCGTCCGAACCGAAAAACCCGCTTCCTCGGCGAATGTTCCGGCCAACGGCCGGCAATCCGGTTTGACTGAGGTTTGACCGGGGCGGCGACCAGAACTCGGCGGCTCGTAGCTGTTTTATGAGGGAACGTCAGACAGGGAGATGGAGACCATGGCTTTCACGCTCAAAAGCTCTGCCTTTGCCGATGGCGACAAAATACCGCCGCGCTATTCCCGCGACGGCGGCAACGTCTCGCCACCATTGGAGTGGACGGACGCCCCGCAAGGAACCAAAAGCTTCGTCCTGGCCGTCGAGGACCCCGACGCCCCTTCAGGCACGTTCCGTCATTGGGCGGTCTACAACATCGACGCACAGCGCAACTTTCTTCCCGAAGGCACGACCGCCGGCGCCAAGACCGAGAGCCTCGGACACGGCGTCAACGATTTCGGCAATCCTCATTATGACGGCCCCCAGCCGCCGCCTGGGCATGGGCTCCACCATTACCATTTCCGGCTTCTTGCACTCGACGCCGAGACGCTTCATCTCGGCGAGAAGGCTGCCGTCGACGACGTGCTGAAACAGGCCGAGCCGCACGTCGTGGGAGAGGCCGAGCTCGTCGGCACGTTCGAACGGGCTTGAGGACGCCACGCCACCCCGTCGCCTGGTTCGGCACAAACGGAGAAGCATGATGGACAACAAATCAAACCCTGTCGACCAACCCATATCCGGCAAGAAAGCCAGCGGCAGCGACAAGGCCGAGGCACCGAAGGAAGCAGGCGATCAGGCACGGAAAGCCCAGGAGTGGGGCGGCGGCTCAAAGGCCTCGAAAGGCGCGATATCGCCGCAGGATCGCAAAAACCAAAACTCCAGCCAGCGCAGCTGATACCGGTCCGTCATCCGGCAATGCGTCTGAAGCGGCGGGCAAGGCCGGGCTGGAGGCACTGCGCTGCGCCTCACATCGCTAGCGGTTCATGTTCATGGTCGCATTCATCGGCATCAAATTGTGGTCGAGATTGGCCATGATCCAGATCGAGCCGCCGATCACCAGAACTACGATCAGCACGCCGAAGGCAAGCGCCAGGGCGTTGTTGGTGTTGTCCGGTCCCGTCGTGATGTGCAGGAAGAAGACGAGATGGACGCCCATCTGGGCGATCGCCAGCACGACCAGCGCCACCGGAATGCCGGGTGCCCATATCAGGTTGGTTCCGGGCAACCAGAACGAGGCGATGGTCAGCAGCGTTGCCAGCCCGAGGCCGATCACATAGCCGCGTAGCCCGGATCCGACCTCGGTGTCGCCGAGGTATTCGTCACCCGGCGCCGTATCGATGTCGTAGCGCTCCAGGCCATCGGTGTCGCGCCGTTGCGCGTGGCGATCGTCCGCATTGCTCATCGACTTGCCCCCAGGAGATAGACCACCGTGAACAGGGCGACCCAGATGATGTCGAGGGCGTGCCAGAACAGGCTGAAGCACATGAAACGCCGAAGAATATCGTCGCGGAATCCCTTGGCGAAGATCTGCGCCATCATCGTGAGCAGCCACAGCAGCCCCGCCGTCACGTGAAGGCCATGGCATCCAACCAGCGTGAAGAACGCCGACAGGAAAGCGCTGCGCGTCGGTCCGGCACCGCTGGCAACCATATGCGCGAACTCGCGCAACTCGAGCAGGATGAAGCTGGCGCCGAGCACGAAGGTGACAGCCATCGCGACATAGAACCAGGAGCTTCGCCGCGCTGTCACGGCGAGGCTGGCGAGACCGCAGGTGAAGCTCGACAACAGCAAAGCGGCCGTCTCGATCGCGACGTTGCGCAGGTCGAACAGCTCGGCTCCGCTTGGTCCGCCCGCCGTCTTGCCCGCCAGCACCGCATAGGCCGCGAAGAAGGCCGAGAACATCACGATGTCGCTCAGAAGGAAGATCCAGAAGCCGTAGCCCACGACGATCCGGATCGGTGCCGGGCCGCCGTCGCCGTGGCCGGGTGCATGGCCGTGCCCGCCATGGAGGCGGTAGGGGTCACGCTCTCGAACGTCGATCGCGGTCATGGCCTTGGCCCCGTGTAAGTGGCCAGCGCCTCGCGGCGCGCACTTCGGTTGGCGCGGTCGATCCGGGCGACTTCGGCGGCAGGAATGACGTATTCGGGGATGTCGCGCCACGCGAATACGACGAAGGTGGCCAAAGCACCGAGCGCGCCGAGCGCCACCATCCACCAGATGTGCCAGATGAGAGCAAAGCCCATCACGGTCGCAAAGAAGGCGCAGATGAACCCGGTGGGACTGTTGCGCGGCATCTCGATCGGCTCGTAGTCAGGCTCGTCGCGCAGCCGGTTTTGCTCGCGTGCCCGCTGCTTGATGCTCCAGTAGGGCTCTTCGCCCTCGACATGCGGAAGCGCGGCGAAGTTGAAGACCGGCGGCGGCGAGGGCGTGGCCCATTCCAGCGAGCGGCCGTCCCAGGGATCTCCGGTGGCGTCGCGAAGCGCCGCGCGCTGCCGGATGCTGACGACGAGCTGTACGATCTGCGCGACCACGCCGGCGGTGGTGATCAACATGCCGACGCCGGCAACCAGCACCCACGGATGCCATGCCGGCACGTCGAAATGCTGCATGCGGCGGGTCATGCCGAGCAGGCCGACAGCGTAGAGCGGTACGAAGGTGGCGTAGAACCCGATCAGCGTCAGCCAGAAGGCCAGCTTGCCCCAGCCCTCGTGCAGCCGGAAGCCGAATGCCTTGGGAAACCAGTAGGTATATCCCGCGAAGGCGCCGAACAGCACGCCGCCGATGATGACGTTGTGGAAATGCGCCACCAGGAACAGGCTGTTGTGGAGCAGGAAATCGGCCGGTGGCACCGCCAGCAACACACCCGTCATGCCGCCGATGACGAATGTCACCATAAAGCCCAGCGACCACAGCATTGGCGTCGCGAAGCGGATGCGGCCGCCATACATGGTGAACATCCAGTTATAGATCTTCACGCCGGTACCGACAGCGATGATGCTGGTGGCGATGCCGAACGCGGCGTTGACGTCGGCGCCGGCGCCCATCGTGAAGAAGTGGTGCAGCCACACCATGAAGGAGACGATGCAGATGAAGAGCGTCGCGGCCACCATCGAGCGGTAGCCGAACAGCGGCTTGCTGGAGAAGGTGGAGATGACCTCCGAGAAGATGCCGAACGCCGGCAGGACGAGGATGTAGACCTCGGGATGGCCCCAGGCCCAGATCAGGTTCACGAACATCAGCATGTTGCCGCCAGCTTCATTGGTGAAGAAATGAAAGCCGAAATAGCGGTCGAGCGTCAGCATCGCGAGCGTGGCGGTGAGGATCGGGAAGGCGGCGACGATGAGCAGGCTGGCGGCGAGTGAGGTCCAGCAGAACATCGACATCCTGAGGTAACTCATGCCGGGCGACCGCATCTTCAGGATCGTGGTGACGAAATTGATCCCGGTGAGCAGCGTTCCGACGCCCGCTATCTGCACGGCCCACAGATAATAGTCGACGCCAACGCCCGGCGAATAGGCGGTCTCGCTGAGCGGCGGATAGGGCAGCCATCCGGTACGCGCGAATTCACCGATCACCAGCGAGATGTTGACCAGCAGCGCACCGGTGGCGGTGAGCCAGAAACTCACCGAGTTGAGCGTCGGAAAGGCAACGTCTCGGACGCCGAGCTGCAGCGGCACGACCAGGTTCATCAGGCCGATGACGAACGGCATCGCCCCGAAAAAGATCATGATGGTGCCGTGGGCGGAAAAGACCTGGTTGAAGTGGTCGGGCGGCAGATAGCCGGGCGCCTGGAAGGCGAGGGCCTGCTGCGACCGCATCATGACGGCGTCGCTGAAGCCGCGCAGCAGCATCAGCAGCGCCAGCAGCGTGTACATGACGCCAATCCGCTTGTGATCGACGCTGGTGATCCATTCGCGCCAGAGATAGGGGAAATGGCCGGCCAGGAAGACCCAGGCCAGCACGCCGAGGACTGCCAGGGCGACGACCGCCGAGGCGATCATCGGCAGAGGCTGATCGAACGGGATGACGTCCCAGCTCAATTTTCCGAGCATTGTCAGCCTCCTGCCTTGGGCGATACGCTCGGCCCGGGGCGACCGGCCTGGGGGCCGGGCGCGGGTGGAACGCCCTGCGTCGCGATTTCGTGGAAAAGGTCCGGCTCGACCGAGCGATAGGTCGAAGGCGGCACGTCGATGCTCTGTCTGGCCAGTTCCTGGTAGCTGGCCTTGTCGAGTGCCTGTCCCTGGCTTCGCGCCGAATTGACGAACGCCTCGAAGGCATCGGCCGCGACGGCATGCAGCACGAATTGCATGCCTGGAAAACCGTCACCGCTGAAATGGGCCGACCGCCCATAGAAGTCGCCCGGCTGATCCGCCTGCAGGTGAAGCTGCGTCGTCATGCCGTTCATCGTGTAGATCATGCCGCCGAGCTGAGGCACGAAGAACGCATTCATGACGCTTGCCGAGGTGAGCGAGAAATGCACCGGCCTGCCCGCCGGCACCACAAGCTGGTTGATGCTCGCGACATTCTGCTCGGGGTAGATGAACAGCCATTTCCAGTCGAGCGAGACGACCTGCACCTCAAACGGCCTTTGCTGGGAATCCAACGGCTTCATTGGGTCGAGGTCATGCGATCCGATCCAGATGATGCCGCTCAGAAACAGGATGACGAGGATGGGGATCGACCAGACTACCAGTTCGATGCGTCCGGAATAGGCCCATTCCGGCAGGTACCGCGCTCTTGTGTTGGTTTCCCGGAACCACCAGGCAAAGCCGAGCGTCGCCACGATCGTCGGGATGACGATGGCCAGCATGATAGCGACCGAATTGAGCAGGATCGTCCGCTGCGCCGCCCCCACCGGCCCTTGCGGATCGAGCACGCCGCCCTGGCAGCCGTCAAGCAGCGCGGCAACAAGCATCGTCGCGCCGACGCGGCCAACACGGATGGCGGCACAATTTCGAACGATCGCCCTCAGCAACATGACATCTCGCCGTTTCCTGAAAACCGATGGAACGTTGCAGGCAGCGTGGCTGCCAACCCCCGAATGTGCGCGCCGGTGTGCTCCTGGCGACAGTTTCTTCACGCACGGGGCTCCGGCTGGCAGAACCACACGCGGCGGACGTCATCGTTAAGCGGTCAACCTGTCGAGAACCCTCCAAATCCTAAAAACCAGCGGCAAATCCCAAGCAACCAGAGCCAAATCCTAAGAAATCAGAAACAGTGCCCAGATCGAAGTTATCGCCAGAAACGTGGCGAATGCCAAGGCGGTAAACCGGTTCATGGCCCCGCCCACGGTTGGTCCATTTAGTCCGCTCCCTGCGACGTGGCTGCTGATTCCAATGATGCTGCTCAAGATGGTTGCGCCAACCGAACGAATGTTCGTCGCGAAAGTTCCCAAAAAGCCAGATCCGTCGCAGCCTTTGGTTGCAGGCCGGCGGCAACGCGATGCGCACCAGGGATGGTTGGGCGGCTTTCTCGCCAAGCGGAAGCGAGGACTGGCTTTGCGTATGTAAAAACTACTTGTCTAGGTGAAAATAGTTGCTACTAATCGGCTGGGCCGGCGCATGGCCGCCTCTGGGAGGAATTTCGGGCATGACAAGACTGCGCGGTCTCGCGTGGGATCACCGACGCTGCTGGGGTCCGCTCGACGCCAGCATCGGGCCGTATTGTGCCGCCAATCCCGGTCTTGCGATCGAATGGGACCGCCGCAGCCTCTACGAATTCGGCGAGGGCGCGCTTGGTCCGGTGCTCGGCGCCTATGATCTTGTCGTGTTCGACCATCCGTTCATCGGCGATATTGCCGAAGGCGGGCTGATGGTGCCGTTCGATTTGTCGGCCGAGCAGCGCCACGGCTTCGAACGGGATTCGGTCGGCGCATCCTGGCAATCCTACGCAAGGGACGGGCTTCAATGGGCGTTGCCGATCGATGCTGCCTGTCAGGTTGCCTCGTATCGCCCCGATCTCCTGGAGCGCTACGGACCGCTGCCGCGCAGCCATGACGAGGTGCTGGAGCTCGGCCGGCGCGCCTTGAAGGACGGCAAATGGCTTGGGCTGCCATTGGTGCCGACTGACGCCATGTGCCTGCTTTTGACGCTCGGTGAGCCCCGCGAAGACGGCGACGAGTTCATTGCCAGGGAAAAAATCGAGCAGGCCGTCGGACAATTGCCAGCTTGTGGCGCTGTCGCATCCGAACTCGCCGAAATGGAACCCGATCCGCTGCTATGATCATATGATCGCGCATGACGACGTGGTCTACGTGCCGTTCGCCTTCGGCTATGTGAATTATGCCTCCAAACCCGACAGGCCGTATCTGCGCTTCGCCGACGTGCCGACGCCGCGATCCGCCGGCGCCTTGCTCGGCGGCGCCGGCATCGGCGTCAGCGCCCAATCGCAACACAAGCAAGCCGCCATCGACTACGCGCTGTTTCTGTGCTCGCCCGGCTATCAGCGCGGCGACTATGTGAAATCCGGCGGACAGCCGGGGTCACTGGCGGCGTGGCAGGATACCGAGGTCAACGCGCTCTCGGGCGGCTTCTTCGCCTCGACGCTGGCGACGATCGAAGCCTCCTATCTGCGCCCGACCCATCCGGGCTTCATCAGCTTCTTCCGCCAATGCGCCCCTCATGCCGCGGCGGCGATCGCCGGCGAATTGCAGGCGGCCGAGCTCGCGGATCGGCTGAACCGGCTCTATCGCGAGACCAGGCATAGCCAGCCGCAACGGAGCGTCGCGCAATGGCCGCCGATATTGCCCAGATCGTCGACGAAGGCGAAAGCGGCCGCAACGGCTATCGGGTGCCCGCTGTGGAGAAGGCGCTCGACATACTGGAATTCATGGCTGCCAGCGGCGAGCCGCTGACCCAGACCGAGATCGCCACCGGAATGGGGCGCTCCATTCACGAGATATACCGCATCCTGCTGCTGCTGGAGAAGCGCGGCTACATTTTCCGGACGCAATCGGACCGCTTCCGCCTGTCGCTGAAGCTGTTCGAACTGGCGCATATGCATCCCCCGGTGAACCGCCTGGTCGAATGCGCGCTGCCGGTGATGCGCGGCCTCGCCGCCAATGCCGACCAGAGCTGCCATCTGGTCGTGCGCGAAGGCGAGAGCGCACTGGTCGTGCTGCAGATCGATTCGCCTTTGCCGATGCGTTATTCGGTTGCCCTTGGCTCGCATTTCCCGATCCTCGAAACGAGCTCCGGCGCGGTGCTGCTGGCGCATTCGAGCCGCGCCGAGCGCGACCGCATCGTCGAACGGATCGTCGCTGCAGGCGAAGGCCAAGGCAGCCGGGCGGAAATCGAAGCGCGGCTGAACGAAGTCGCAAGGCTCGGCTATGAAATGCGCGCCTCGCTGGCTGTCGAGGGCTGCACCAACATTTCGATGCCGGTGCGCGACCATACCGGCGCCGTCATTGCCGCGCTCACCGTCCCCTTCCTGCCGCAAAAGGCCGCCCGCTTCGATCGCAGCACCGTGTTCGAGCGGACGAAGGCGGCGGCCGAGGCGATATCGTCGGCGCTGGGCGCGGGCGAAGCTGCCGCCTCTTCACGTGCCGACCCGGAACGGCGGGACTATCCGTTCAGCAACTGACAAGAAATACAGGGAGAAGAAACATGAACTGGTCCAAATCGATGCTGTTTGCCTCGGCGGCGGTGCTTGCTCTGAGCGCCGCCGCGGCACACACCGAAAACATGCCGAAGCGCATCGGCTACGTCACCAACTACGCCACGCATGAGTGGTATCAGAACGTCATCAAGGGCATGCAGTCCCGCGCCAAGGAACTCGGTATCGAGCTCGAGGTGCAGGACGCCAATCTGGACGTTGCCAAGGAGGTCTCCGCCGCCGAAGATTTCATGGCCAAGGGCGTCGACGTCCTGATCATCACGCCCGTCAACGAGGAAGGCGTCGTGCCGCTGCTGCGCCAGGCGAAATCCAACAACGTTCCGGTCGTGCTCGAAGGCAATCCGGTCAAGGGCATGACCACAATGGTCGCAATCTGCGACTACGACACCGGCTACACCGCCGGCGTCGAAGCCGGCAAATACGCCAAGGAAAAGCTCGAAGCCAAAGCCAAGGTGATGAATGTCGGCCTGCCGCTGCTGTCCGCCACCGTGCTGCGGTCGCAGGGTTTCATGGATGGCCTCAAGACCATCATCCCCGACGCGGTCATGGTCCACGACCTCGACGGCGGCGGCAATCCCGATCGCGCACTCGAAGTCTCTTCGGCGGCTCTTGCCAAGAACGCCGACATCAACATCATCTACGGCATCAACGATTCCTCCTCGCTCGGCGGCCTTCAAGCCTGGAAAGCGGCCGGCAAGTCGCAGGACGGCCTCTTGACTGTCGGCACCGGCGGCGAAGGCCTCGCCTTCATCAATGCGATGCAGAACGAGCCGTCCTACCGCATCGAGGCCGCGATGTTCCCGGAAAAGGAAGGCTACACCGCCATCGATGCAGCGGTTAAGCTCTTCAATGGCGAAGAGGTGCCGGAACACATTGTCAGCCCGACCGCGCCGATGAACGGCGACGACTGGAAGAAGTTCTACGACTACGATGGCACCACACGCAAAATCAAATGGGATGCCGTCAATGCGCTTCAGCCACCGGAAAAATGCATGAAAACTTCCGCCGATCTGAAGAAGTAAGGATTCCGGGTAGCCCTTCCCGCACGGCGGGAAGGGCGGCGGATCGGATATGCCGAACGGCAAAACAGGGCAACCGTCCTGTTTTGGCCGGCAGGTTCGAAACCGCGACGGCACCCGATGGCCCGGAAATGAAATGGACATGAGCGAGCTTACGCAATCCTCTGCGCCAAGGCGTTTCATCGGCGGACAGCTGCTGGGCAGCAGCCAGCTGGTGCTCGGCGTGATCCTGGCCGTGCTCTGCATCGCCATTTCGATTGCCGCGCCGCAATTCTATTCCGAGGCCAACATCATCGCCATCCTGCGCCAATGCGCGCTGGTGCTGATCGTTGCCTCCGGCATGACGATGCTGATCATCACTGCGGAAGTCGACCTGTCGGTCGGTGCGTCGCTGGCTTTTGTCGGCTGCATCGGCATGGCCGTGCTCAATTCAACGCACAGCCTGACGCTCGGGCTGCTGGCGGCGCTCGCCTTTTCAGGCGCGGTCGGCCTGTTCAACGGCCTCGTCGTCACCAGGCTCAAGGTGAACTCGCTGATTGCCACCATCGGCACCATGATGATGCTGCAGGGCGGCGTTTACCTGTTCACCCGCGAGGCGGTGCAGAACCACCACCGGCTTGCCGGCTTCACCGATCTCGGCGCTGGCTATATGGGCGCGATCCCGCTGCCCGTGGTCGTTGCCGCGCTGATTTTCGCGCTGGCCGCGGCAACGCTGTGCTTCACCACGCTCGGCCGTTATCTCTACGCTGTCGGCGCCAACGAGCGCGCGGTTCGTCTCTCCGGCGTGCGCTCGCAACGGCTGAAACTGTTCGCCTTCGTCGTCACCGGCCTGTGCGTCGGCGTCGCCGGCATGATCCTGTCGTCGCTGATGAATGCCGGCCAGCCGACCGCCGGCCGCGGCTTCGAGCTGACGGTGATTGCCGCCGTCATCCTCGGCGGCACCAGCCTACTTGGCGGTCGCGGCTCGCTGCTCGGCACATTGCTTGGAGTGCTCGTGCTGAAGGTCATCGACAACGGCATCATCATCCTCGGCTGGAACCAGGACCTGCAGATGGTGGTGCCCGGCATCGTCATCATCCTGGCGACCTATCTCGACATCGTGCGGAACAGAGCCAATGTCGGTTGATTTCCTTCACCCCGGCGAAACCGTGGCTGTCGACAAAAGCGTGCCGGCGCTGGAGATGCGCGGCATCGGCAAGCGTTTTCCCGGCGTGGTGGCGCTGGACAATGTCGATCTGACCTTGGAACCCGGCAAAATCCATGCCCTGATGGGCGAGAACGGCGCCGGCAAGTCGACGCTGATCAAGATCATGGCCGGGGTCTACGGCAAGGATGCCGGCACCATCCGCCTGCGCGGCCGCGAGGCCGACATCAGGTCGCCGCGCGATAGCCTGAAAGAGGGCATCAAGGTGGTGTTCCAGGAGATCGCGCTGATCGCCGAATTCAGCGTCGCCGAAAACATCTTCCTCGAAGGCTATCCGACCGGCAAAGGCGGCTCGATCGACTGGAAGAAGATCCGTGCCGATGCGGCCGCTCTGTTCAAGCGTATCGGCTTCAACGTCGACCCGGCGGCGCGCACGGGATCGCTGCCGGTCAGCCAGCAGCAGATGGTCGAGATCGCCCGCGCACTCGCCCATGAGGCCCGCGTCGTGGTGATGGACGAGCCGACCTCCTCGCTGACGCCGAACGAGGTCTCGCTGCTGTTCACCGTCATCCGCCGGCTGGCCGCGCTCGGCATCGCGGTGCTTTATGTCAGCCACAAGCTCGATGAGGTCTTCGAGATCGCCGACACCGTGACCGTGCTGCGCGACGGCCGCCACGTCTCGACCAGGCCGATCGGCCAACACACCAGCGACACGCTGATCCAGGACATGATCGGCCGGCGCATCGAAAACCTGTTCCCGCGCAAGCGCGGCGCGCCGGGCAGCAAGGTCGCGCTTTCCGTTGAAGGGCTCAGCACCGCCAAGAAGCTGAAGGATGTGTCGTTCGAGGCGCATGCCGGCGAAGTCCTCGGCTTCTTCGGCCTGATGGGCGCCGGCCGGACCGAGCTCGCCAAGGCCATCGTCGGCTACGACCCGATCACTTCCGGCGCCATTTCGGTCGATGGCAGCCGGCTGCTGCCGCACGAAACGCACACCGGCGTCCGGCTCGGCATCGGCCTGCTCACCGAGGACCGCAAGAGCGAGGGGCTGATGGGCGAGTTGCCGGTCTACCAGAATGCCAGCCTCGCCTCACTCGGCGCCTTCGCCAGAATGGGCTTCGTCGACAAGGTCAGTGAACGCAAGGCGGTGCAGGACTATGTCGACCGTTTCCGCATCCGGACGCCCAGCCTGTTCCAGCAGGTCAAGAATCTGTCCGGCGGCAATCAGCAGAAAGTGCTGATCTCGCGCTGGCTGATGCGCGGTCTCAAGGTGATCGTCGTCGACGAACCGACCCGCGGCATCGACGTCGGCGCCAAGTCGGAGATTTTTGCGCTCATCGACCGGCTCGCCGGCGAAGGCCTGGCGGTCGTCATGATGACGTCCGAAATGCCCGAGCTGCTGGGGCTTGCCGACCGCATCGCGGTGATGTGCGAAGGCCGCCTCACCGCGATCATGCCTCGCGACGAGGCCACGCAGGAGAACATCCTCAATGCGGCAATCGGCTAAGACGATGACGCTTCGCAAAGGGACCAAGCGATGAGCCTGGCAAGCACCGACACCATGAAAGCTGGGCCGTCCATGCTGGCGCGGCTCGTCGCGCGGCAGGAATTGGCATTGCTCCTCTGCCTCATCCTGGTGATCGCGTTCTTTTCCTTCACCGCCGAGAATTTCTTCTCCGTGCGCAACATCACCAATGTGCTCGGTCAGGCTTCGCTGGCGCTGACAGCCGGCATCGGCTGCGCCATCGTCTTCATATCAGGCGAGGTCGACATCTCGATCGGCTCGCTACTGGCGACGATCGCACTGCCGCTGATCATCATCATGAACGACACGAATTCTCTGCTGCTCGGCATCAGCGGCGCGCTGCTGTTCGGGCTGATCATCGGCGTCGTGAATGGCTATCTGACGGCCTATGCCGGCATCAACTCGCTGATCGTGACCCTGGGCACGATGTTCATCATGCGCGGCGGCGTTTATCTCTATACCGGCCAGCGTGCTATTCCAGACGACGCCGCGCTCGACAGCTTCATCGCGCTGTCGGACGGCCGCCTGTTCAACGTCGTTCCCTATTCGGCTGTCATCGCCATCGTCCTGCTCGCCGTCTTCGCCTACGTGATGCAGCACCGGCCGTTCGGGCGGCAGATCTATGCCGTCGGCGGCAATCCGGAAGTGGCACGGCTGGCGGGTTACGACGTGCGCCGCGTCAAGTTCACCTGCTTCATCATCAGCGCGCTGCTGGCGACGGTAGCCGGCATCATCCTGGCAGCCCGCGTCGGTTCGGCGCAGCATACGGCCGGGCTGAATTTCGAGTTCCAGGTCGTCGCCGCCACCGTGCTCGGCGGGGTGAGCCTTGCCGGCGGCATAGGCAGCCTGACCGGCATGGCGCTCGGCGTGCTGATCCTGCAGTTCCTGTCCAACGGGCTGCGCGGTCTCGGCCTGCCGACCGAGTGGCAACTGGTCATCACCGGCATGATCATCATTGTCGCCGTCGCCTTCGACGAAGCAAAGCGCCGGCGCGCCATTGGAGGCTGATATGGATCGTCTCAAAGGGAAAACCGCAATCGTCACTGGCGCCGCCGACGGCATCGGCCACGCGATCAGCGAGGCGATGGCAAGGGAAGGCGCGCACGTCTTCCTCGGCGACATCGCCGACGAGAAGGGTGAAAAATTCGCAGCCGAGCTGCGCGCCGCCGGCCACCGCGCCGACTACATCCATTGCGACGTGGCGGAGGAGGCCGACATCGCCGCCCTGATCGACGCAGCCGTCGGCAAGACCGGTCATCTCGATATTCTCGTCAACAATGCCGCCATCGCCATCGGCGGCATGCCGGTTCACGAAATGAGCGACGAGCAGTGGCACCGGCTGATCGCGGTCAACCTTACCAGCGTGTTCCGCGGCTGCAAATATGCGCTGCCACATATGATCGCGCAGAAATCGGGCTCGATCATCAACATGGCCTCGGCACAAGGGCATATCGGGCTCGACGGCTGGACCGCCTATGCCGGCGCCAAGGGTGCGGTGATGGCGATGACGCGCCAGATGGCGGTCGAGTTCGGCCCGCTCAACATCCGCGTCAACTCGATCTCGCCCGGCACCATCAACACGCCGATGAACGACAAATTGGTCAAGGAGATCGGCGGCAATCTCGCCAAAGCCTGGGTCAAGATGCATCCGCTCGGCCGCATCGGCAAACCGTCCGAGGTGGCCGAAGCCGCCGTCTATCTGGCCTCCGACGCCGCCGGCTTCACCACCGGTACCGACCTGCGCGTCGACGGCGGCCTCACCGCGGCACCCCGCTACGTACCCGACCTGCTTTGACAACCAACGAGACATGAAATGAACAAAGCCCTCGAAGGCGTCCGCATTCTCGATTTCAGCCATCTGCTGCAAGGGCCGTTCGCCACGCAGCTGCTCGGCGACATGGGCGCCGACATCATCAAGATCGAGCGTGCCGGCGCCGGCGACATGTTCCGCGGCATGACCTTCTTCGCCAAATGGGTCGGCGGCTCCGAAAGCCCGAATTTCCTCGCCTGGAACCGCAACAAGCGCTCCATCGCGCTCAACCTGAAAAGTCGCAAGGTGCATGCCATCATCATGGACATGGCTGAGAAGGCCGATGTGGTGGTGCAGAATTTCCGCCCCGGCGTGCTCGCCAGGCTCGGCTATGGCTACGAGGATTTCAGGGCGGTCAATCCCGCCATCATCTATTGCTCGGGTTCCGGCTATGGCGAGGAGGGCCCCTACGTCGAGCGCCCCGGCCAGGACATGCTGATCCAGGGATTGTCCGGGCTGATCTCCAACACCGGCCGCGGCGATCAGGCTCCTGTTCCGGCCGGTGCCGGCCTGGCCGACCAGATCGGCGCCATGAACATGGTCTACGGCATCCTGTCGGCGCTCTACTATCGCGAGAAGACCGGCAAGGGCCAGAAGATCGAGGTCAATCTGCTCGCCGGCATGCTGGCGCATCTCAATCAGGAATATGTCGCCGTGCTCAATCTCGGCGAGGATTTCGTGCGCCCGAAGTCCGGCATCGGCCACCCCGGCATGCAGGCGCCGTTCGGCGTCTATGAAGCGAAGGACGGCGGCTATGTGTCGATCGCCATGAGCCCGTTCAAGACGCTGTATGAAGTGCTGGAGGCGCCGCAGCTTGCTGTCTACGACGATCTGAAGACGCTGTTCGACAGGCGCGACGAGGTGTTCGACAAGGTCAACGCCGAAACCAGGAAGTTTGCCACGCAGGACCTGCTGGCGCGGCTGCTGGCAGCCGACATCTGGTGTGCCGAGGTGAAGGACATAAGGCGCGCAGCCGAGGACCCGCAGGTCAAGCACCTGGGCATGATCACCAGCTACGATCATCCGCGCGGCGGCAAGGTCAGGGTGGTCGCGCCGGCGGTCAAGATGAGCGAGACGCCGGCTACCATAGAGCGGCCGGCACCGCTGGTCGGCCAGCATGGCCGCGAGATACTGGCCGAGTTCGGCCTCTCCAGCGGCGAGATTGCAGCGCTTGAGGCGTCCGGCGATATGACCGTGGATGCTGCCTGACGATGAGCGTTTACCAGACACTCAGCTTGGAAATATCCGGGCGCGTCGCAGTCGTCACCTTCCGGCGCGCCGATCAGCTCAACGCCATGAACCGGCTGATGCAAAGCGAGATCACCGAGGTTTTCGAGGCGCTGTCGCAGGATGACGGCGTCGGCGCGATCGTGGTGACCGGCGAGGGGCGCGGCTTCATGGCCGGCGCCGACATCAAGGAATACGCTGCCCAGACGGCTATCGAGTTCGACGCCTTCCAGGCCGCCGGCACGCGCATGTATGCGGCGGTCGAGAACAACCGCAAGCCGGTCATCGCCGCGGTCAACGGCTTTGCGCTCGGCGGCGGCATGGAGCTGGTGCTGTGCTGCGACATCGTCATCGCCAACCAGTTCGCGAAGCTCGGCCTGCCCGAGATCAAGCTCGGGCTGGTCCCGGGCGGCGGCGGCACGCAGCGCAGCGTCCAGAAGCTCGGCCGCAACCGCTCCAACCTTTTGCTGATGACCGGCGCCATCGTGCCGGCTTCCGAGCTCGCCGCCGGGCTGGTCAACGAGGTCGTCGACGCCGAAAAGCTGATGCCGCGGGCGCTGGAACTCGCCGGCATGATAGCCGCCGAACCGGCTGCCGCGATCGAGGCATTGAAGGCGCTGACGGCGCACGCCGTGTCGGGCGACTTGGCGGAAGGCCTTGCCATGGAGCGCGACGTACTGGGCGGGCTTTATCGTAGCGAGACCGGCCAGCAGCGGGTGAAGGCGTTCGCCGAAAAAAGCGCCGCGCGGCCGAAGGCTGGGCAATGACATCCCTGGTCAAGCAAAACCGGCCGCGCTTCACCGATGTCGAGGGCCTGGCCGCGATGGTCGGCGGCGGCGACGTCTTCGGTGTCGGTGGCCATCATTTTGCCCGGCTGCCGATCGCCTTGTTGCGGGCCATCGCCCGCTTGGGCGTCAAGGATCTTCGCTATGTCTGCTGGGCCGGCGGCCTGCCGCTCGAACTGCTTCTCGAAGCGAATGCCGTGGCGGAGGTTGATATCTGCTTTTCCAGCCTCGATATTTTTGGCTTGCCGCCGCGCTTCCGCGCGGCTGCCGAGACCAATGCCGTGCCGGTCCGCGACTGGACGGCGCTGGCCATGATCCAGGCGCTGCGGGCGGGGCAGCAGAACCTGCCGTCGATGCCGTTTCAGCTTCCGGAGGGTTCGGACATGCTGGCGCGCGTGCCGGGTGCGATCGCCGTGCCCGATCCGATCGCGGGAATCACGACCGGGATCATCCCGGCCTTGCGGCTCGATACGTTCGTCGTCCATGCCCAGCGTGCCGACGAGAGCGGCAATGTCCAGATCATCGGACCACGGGCGCTGGATTTCGCCCTGGCCGGCGCGGCGCGCGAGGTGCTGGTGACGGTCGAGGAGATCGTCCCGGTCGGAGGGCTGCGGCATGATGGTCGGCAGAGCATTTTGACCCGCAACCAGGTGTCGGCGATCGCGCTGGCACCAGGCGGCGCCTATCCCGCCTCCTGCCTGCCATTCTATGTGACGGACTATCAAGCGTTAGCGGAGGCGTTCGCGGCCAAGGAAATACCTTTGTCGGACAGCCTGAGCATGCCTTCGGAAGGCGTGCCGGAGCGGGTTCAAGACGCTGCAAAAGTCGGCGCTGAAACAGTCCTCGCAATGCCCAGGCTCGTGCACGGCAACAAGGAGACGTCCATCGACGAGATCATCGCCGCCCGCATCGCCGCTGAGCTCGACAATGAGAGCTTTGCCAGTGCCGGCGCGGTGTCGCCGCTCGCCAATGTCGCCTACCGGCTGGCCAAAGCGACGCACGCGCCGGACATGATCATCGCCACCATGAGTTGCGGCCATCTCGACATAGCACCGAGCCGGATGATCCTGTCGCTGATCGAAAGCCTCGATTGCGAAACGGCGGTGGCGCATGCCGGCGGCGACGACACCTATTCGACCTACTATCAGGCCGGCGCGGTGACGCATGAGATCGTCGGTGCCGCGCAGGTCGACCGCCGTGGGCGCGTCAACACCATTGCGCTGCGCAAGTGTGACGGCAGCCTTATCCGGCTGCCCGGGCAAGGCGGCATGGCCGACGTCGCCAACATGCATCGCGATTATCTGCTCTACGTCCCCCGCCATTCCGTGCAGTCGCTGGTCGAGACGGTCGAGATTGCCAGCTCGGCGCGCGGCCTGTTGACTGAGGCCGAACGCGAGCCGATGGGCTATCGGACCGGCGCGGCATTGGTGTTCACCGACCTTTGCGTGTTTCGGCTCGACGGGGAGAGCCGGCAATTGGCCGTCATCGAGACCATGCCGTGCGTGACGCGCCAGCAGCTCCAGGATGCCACCGGCTTTGCCCTGACATTCGATGCCGATTGCCACGAAGTTGCGCTACCCTCAAACGAGACGCTCGACATCCTGCGAAACCGCATCGACCCGCTCGGCCTGCGGCGCCTCGAATTCGTCAGCGCCAGGGAGCGCAGCGCCCTGATCGCCGAGATCCTGGCCACCGACCGGCGGATGGTCGAGCGCTGCATCGCCGCACAGCGGTCGCATACTGCACCGGATTGAAGGGGGGCGGCGCATGGCAAAGCCGTTGCTCGAAATGTCGGCCGCGAGGGTCTTCTTCGATGGCATCTTCACCAGCCCGCGCATCGCCCATCCGGAAGGCGTGGCCATCCATCGCGACGGCTCGATCTGGTGCGGCACCGAAACCGGCGACCTGCTGCGCTTGGCCGCCGATGGCGGCTCGGTCGAACGCATGGGCGGTACGGAGGGCTTTCTGCTCGGCATCGCCTTCGATAGCGCGGGAAACTGTTTTGCATGCGATTTGAGACATTCGGCGATCTTTCGCTGGGATGCCGCGACGGCTGGTATGCAGCGCTTCGCCTCGGCCGGCATCCGCGTGCCGAACTATCCGATCGTCGACGAGACACGCGGCTGGCTCTACGTGTCGGACAGCCTCGGCGAAGACAACCGCTCCGGCATTTTTCGCTACGATTTGAAGACCGGCGAAGGCGGCCTGTGGTGCAGCGAGACCATGGCCTTCGCCAACGGCATGGCGATGGCGCCGGGTGGCGATGGGCTTTACGTCGTGGAAAGCCATGCGGCCTGCCTCAGCTATGTGCCGATCCGTGCCGACGGCACGGCAGGACCTCGCCAGCTCGTCGTGGACGGCGTGAGCAACGTTCCCGATGGCGTCGCCTTGGCGCCGGACGGGTCGCTGTTCATCTCATGCTACGAGCCCAGCCGTATCTATCGCTGGCGAAAGGATAGCGGGCTCGAGGTGCTGATCGAGGATCCGGCGGCAACGACGCTCGCCCACCCAACCAACATTGCCTTCAAGGGCGACAAGCTCTACACCGCAAATCTCGGCCGCTGGCACATCACCGAAATCGACTTGACGGCGATTTCCTAGATCGGGCCGAACCGGGCGGCGCTGCCCTATCCCAGCCGCCCGTGACTCGATCGGATGCGCAACACCTGCACCCGCGACGGCAGCTCGATCAGGAACTCTTCGTCCCGCTCGAGATGGTGGATCCTCGTCGGATCGCCGCCGGTGAGCGCCGCCATCGCCTCGACGTTTTCCCAATAGGAGATCGTCACGAATTCCGAATGGGTCGGCGTGTCCTCGCGAAAGGTCTGCACGCCAAGCGCCTTCTCGATCAGCGGCTTGATGCCGGCCTCGTAATTGTAACTCTCATAGGCGTCTGCCTTTTCAGGCACGGTTCTGCCGCGCCAGATACGAGCGATGGTCGGGGTTTTCTCCGTAGCTTTCTCTGTCATGGTCAACGAATTCCTGCTGGTCTGAGTGGTCCGCGGCATTCGGCAAGGCCAGCCAAGGAATGCATCTCCCCGGCTGGCAGCCTGGTATCCATTTGCCGGCGACTTTTTATCCTCCCCGGCCGACGAGCTCGCGCTGCCCCAGACAGGCCTCCTTGCCGACCGGTAGGAGACCTACTCCTGATCCTCGGCGCCTCCTCCGTGGAAGAAGGACCGGATTTCCTGCATGTCGACGCTACCGTCACCGTCCTCATCGACGGCGTTGAATATTCGCCCGACGAAATCCTGGACTTCGCTTTGAGAAAGCGCGCCATCGCCGTCCGCATCTACTATGGCGAACATCATTCGCATCTTCGCGCCATGCATCCCGCGTGGAATGCCGCCGCGCCCTCCCATCTCCCACCCTCGCTCAGGTGGGCCCATCCTGTAGTCGCGATGCCAGCGGTCGGGACCTGGCCGTTCCGCCCGGGGCCCGCGATCCTCCTGCATTCTCTCCTCCAGCATCTCGGTCATCATCTGGCGCATCATTTCGCGCATGGCATCCTGGCTCTGCCCGCTCATTCCGGGCGACTGTTCGGCGCCACGATCCGGTGCCGACGCGGCCGGCGCAGGTGGGCTCGTCTGGCCGAATGCCGGCGCGGCCAACATGGCCAGCGCCGCGGCAATTACGGTGGTTTTGCTTGCGAGCGTCATCGTATTCTCCATCGGTATGAATTGTAGCCGAATATGTCTGCATCCAAGCCAAACCGGCTGCTCGCCTCATGGTTCCTGGGCAGTCGGCACGACGGCGGAAAAGTCCGCCCGATCGCGGCAACGAAAGCCGCTTGCCCACGTTGCCATTGATGCGAAGCTCCACCAGGAGGAAAAAATGGCTGACGATAAGAGCAAGCGGGATTTCCGCGAGCGCGATCGCGTTTCTGCGGAAGACGAACGTCAAGTCGAGTATTTTGCCCAACAGAACGGCGTCACGGCCGACCAGGTCCGCCAGCTGATCAAGAGCTTCGGCAATGATCGCGGGCGCCTGACCGAAGCCGCGAAGGCGTTGCGAGGGATTTCACCTGCCGGAGCCGACGAGGTGACCAGGGAAGCCCGCCAACAGAGAACGCCTATGCATCTCGGCAAACCCGACGAGTGATGCCAGGCAGCTACTCTGCCGCTGCCGCAGCGTCAGAACTTGCGGCTCAAATAGTCCGAGCCGCGCAAGCCGAACCGCCACTCGGCATCGACAGCCTTGGAAATGCCGATCCGGCGGCCTGTCAGAACGGCGCCGGTTTCGCTCGGCGGCCTGAATTCGAATGGCGGCAGGTCCAGGGGCAGCCCGTCATAAGATTTGTCGATAGCCAGCGCCTGGCAAAGGCGGCCCGGTCCCGAGCAAAGCAGCCGGGGATCGTCAACGCCGCGATTGGCCCGCATCACCTCCAGCCCGGATTGCGGTTCGATTGCGCGGACAAGCACGGCACTGCCGGGCAGGCAGACGGCATTGAGACACCAGTGCAGGCCATAGGAGCGATAGACATACGCGCTGCCCGGGGCACCGAACATTGCGCCGTTGCGCACCGTCCTGCCACCGAAAGCATGCGAAGCCGGGTCATCCGGGCGATAGGCCTCGGTCTCGACGATGACGCCGCCAACGCCGTGCACAAGCAGCGTGGCGCCGATCATGTCGCGCGCTACGATGGTGGCGTCTCGGGCAAAGAATTGATGGTTCGTAGCCAACGTGCACCGGACTGATCGCGCCTGGACCTGGCGCGACAACAAATTCTCGGACCGGAAGCAAAATGTCCAGCCACTGCGCCGCGGGTCTGGAACGGCTGTATTCAGCGCAGCATGGCCGCGCCGATGAAAACCGCCGCGGCCAGCACGACGATGGCGGCAATCACCAGCACCGGCCAATATCTGCTCGGTTGGACGTCGGGCTCATCCGTCAGCGGGCGCATCGCATTGGCATAGCTCGCCTGGTTGCTAAACTTCGGCGTTTCATGGCGCGCGGCAGGGCTCTTCGGCGGAGCATTGCCGGCTGATTCAGCGTCGGTCTCCATGGGAGCCGCAGCCGGATCGATGCCCGGGGTCTTGTCCCCTTCGCGCCCGGCGTCGATATCGCCCCGCGCCTGAGCCGGGCTTCGCCCAAGAGGTGCTGCGTCGGTCATCGTCGAGGTCCTTTCAGAGCATCGGCGTCAAGCATTCTAACCTGCGTCTCATTTCAAAGTTCCCCCGTTTCAAAATTCCCCGGTTCAAAGTTCCCCCGTTTCAAAGTGCCAACGAGCGGAAACCGCCTGGGCCTGCTTCCAGGAACAACCTGCGATCGAGCGGGTTGAGCAAGCATCGGGAGAGCAACATGGACTTGGTGCGCCACGCGCCCAGATCGGCAGTTCGAAACAGGCTCCAGCGCATGATCTACTTCACCGCCGACACGCATTTCAGCGACCCGCGCATTTTGCGCGTCGATCGCCGCCCGTTCGGCTCGCTGGCGGAACATGACCGGTCGCTCATTGCGTTCTGGAACGAGACTGTCGGGCCGGACGACGAGGTCTGGCATCTCGGCGATTTTGCCTGGGGATCGGCCGCGTTCGTGTCGTCGCTTCTGGCGTCTCTTCATGGCAGCAAGCATTTGATCATCGGCAACAACGATGCTGCGGCCACCATCGAGGCCACAGGTTGGGCGAGCACGCAGCACTACAAGGAGCTGGCGCTCGACGGCAGTCTGCTGATCCTTTGCCACTACCCTTTTCGCACCTGGAACCAGATCGGCAGGAAATCGATCGACCTGCATGGCCATTCCCACGGCCGGCTGACCCCGGTCACGCGCCAGTATGACGTCGGCGTCGACAGCTGGGATTTTCGTCCGGTCACGCTGACCACCATCCTTGCCAGCCGCGGCCGAAGGGCGGCGCGGCAAAGCCGTCAAAAAGTCGAGTGATCGAAAGTGCCGGCCGTGCGTTGAGGAATTTCAACGCCAGGGAGCACGCCGTGAACAGACGTGAACTGATCGATGCCGACGGCGGCAATCATGCCGCAAAACCCATTCCGCGCGCCGCATTCGATAGCACCTTGGCCCTGCTGCACGAAGGCTATGACTTCATTTCGGCCCGCTGCCGGCGCATGAACACCGACATCTTTGCCACGCGCCTGATGCTGCGGCCGGCAATCTGCGTCCGCGGTGCCGAGGCTGCCGAGATGTTTTATGGCGGCGACCACTTCACCCGAATTGGCGCGATGCCGCAGACCACGCTGCGGCTGCTGCAGGACAAGGGCAGCGTGCAGGCGCTCGACGGCGCCGCTCACCGCCACCGCAAGGCGCTTTTCCTGTCGATCCTGTTGGATGGTGACCAGATCGAGCGGCTCCGCGCAACCTTCCATCGCGCCTGGCTCGACCGACTGGAAGACTGGCAACGGCGCGACGAGATCGTCCTGTTCGACGCCGTAAACCTCGTCCTGACCCAGGCGGCAGCGGATTGGGCCGGCATCCCCGCCGACAACGATCGCGCCGAACTCTGCCGCGAGCTCAGCGGCATGATCGAGAACGCCGGCGGCATCGGGCCGTCGACCATGCTGGCGCTGTGGCGGCGACGCCGGACCGAACGCACTATCGGCGAGCTTGTACGGCGCGTTCGAAGCGGCGCGCTTGATTTGCCGGCAAACAGCCCGGTCCGCCTGGTCAGCGAACATGTCGATGCCGAGGGAATGCCGCTCGATGTTGCCAGTGCCGCGGTCGAAATCATCAACATTATCCGTCCAATCGTCGCCATCGGCCGCTTCATCATGTTTGCGGCGCTGGCGCTTCACCAGCACCGCCAATGGTATGACAAGTTCGCCGCCGGCGATGACGACGGGCTGGAAGCCTTCGCCGAGGAGATTCGCCGGCTCTACCCGTTCTTCCCGTTCATCGGCGGCCGCGCCCGCCACCCCTTCGAATGGAAGGGCTACCGTTTCCACCAAGGCGACTGGGTCCTGCTCGACCTGCACGGCACCAACCATGATCCGCGCCTGTTTGTGGAGCCGGACCGATTTATCCCGGAGCGCGGCTTGAGCTGGAAAACCCACGGCTTCGACTTCATCCCGCATGGCGGCGGAGATCCAGCGACTACCCATCGCTGCCCCGGAGAAGCCGTCACCGTCGCGCTGATCATGGAAGCGGTTCGCCTGCTGACGCGGTCGATGGCCTACCAGGTGCCTGATCAGGATATGACCGTCTCGCTTGCCCGCATGCCGGCGCGGCCGAAATCCGGGTTCAGGATAGATAATGTGCGGCGAAAACCCGGCTGAAAGGCTGCCGGTCGAACCGGAACCTCTGCGGAGCTGAGGCGTTCGAAAATTGCAAGGCGTAAAGGCAAACGCAATGGCTCAGAAGATCACGACAGGGCCGAACGACCGGCCGCGCAATGAAACCATCGGCCAATCCGGCGAAGGCCTGCCGGACGACAGCAGCAGGTCGCTCGAGGTCGACGAAGGCTGGGTCGCCCGGCTGAGAAACAAGCTGCAGGGCAACCCCCGGCAAGCCGCTCAGACCAACACGGACGAAGTCCCCGCAGGCACTCCAGGCGCTGGCGAGAATATTTGCCGCCGCTGTGCAGGGTCAGGCATGATCGACGGCCGCACCTGCCCCGAATGCGGCGGAACCGGCAAGGTGATGACGCCGATAGGCGGAGGCTGAGCAATTCCAGGAAAAGTGTGAAGCGGTTTTCCGTCCGATATCTGCGTCAAACAATAAGATGGACCGGTTCTGCGTTTCCGCGGAACGATGAACCGTCCAGCGCCGGTCAGATAGCCGGCACCCACTTCCAGAACACGCCCTCCTTGCGGTCGGGGTAGTGCTTGAACTCGCATTCGAAGCGCCAGCCATAGTTCTTGGCGGTGGCAAGCGCCTCCTTGCTGACCGGGTTCATGCCGGTTCCCGGCGCAAACCAGTCCTCCAGCAAGTCGTCGGGGATATAGGCGCCGATCCTCAAAGGCAGCTTTTCGAGGACGACATCCATTTCAGGTGGTGCAGGCACGGGGGCGCTCCTTTGAAACCTACCCGCGAAGAAGCCGTTTAACGCCAAGCGGGTTCATTCTTCTGTTCATAGTCCTGGAACGCCTTCTGGAGACCGCCGATCACCTCGGCGGACGTCTCGAACATCGCCTTCAGCTGCGGCTCATCGACCTTCTCGATGTCCTCGCGAAGGTGCTGCTTCACCTCCTCCAACTTTTTCTGCATTTTCTGCGTGTGGTGGCGCGGATCGCGGTCGGCAGCGCTAGTCATGATCAATCTCCAATTTGTGGATCTCGGAGAACTCGCCCGGCTCTGAGGATCGACAGGCGGGTTTGCAGCGTAAACGGCTTGCCGATAGCTGTGGTTCCCGACTGCGGATGCGGTCTTCGCGCGCCCAACGCGCTGTTCCTGGGTTCAACCGCCCGGTAGCAAGTCCGAAGGGCGCTTGCCGCGAATTCAAGACGCAAGCAGTGGCAGACGAGCATCGACCTATAGCCTACGCCTCGTCCGCGATCCATTCGAGCGAGGCGCCATGCGGGTCAGTCCAAGCTACAGGGGAGCCGTTCGCAGATAGGAGGAAGCGGCCAGGCGGCCAGCTTGTTCCGGCGCGTGTGGCGATGGACGGGAAGACACGAGGGAACTCGTTCGATACCCAATAAGGCGCGAGACGCATCGCCTGCTCGGCGAAAGCTTCTCTGTCACCAAGGTCGGAGACATAGTCGAGGACGGCTGTGTGAAAGATGACGAGTGTAGCGTCATTTGGCGCTTCGTTGCAGAGTTGCACGAGGTCGCTCCCGCGCAGGTCGCCCTTCACCACCCGAGGCTTGACTGTGGCAGCTATCTTTAGGGCCGCCCGGAGATTGGCAAGCCGTGCTGTCTGTTCCGGCCAGACCAGTGTCTCAAGCCATGCGACTTGCGAGTCGTCCGAAGCATCTATCGGGCTCAGGTCCAATCCCGCCCGCCAGACGACTTGCGGCAAGGCCGTCGGCAATGGCGTTGTTTCGCTGGCGAGGCATCGGAAAACAGGCGGCTCCAAGGCCATCGCAGGTGCGCGGATCGCCTTGCGTCCGTAGTCATAGCCGTAGAGGTCGGGCATGAGGCAGAGCCCTGCGGAGGTCCCGACCTCGATGAGGGCCAGCGGCTGCGGCAAACGCGCCAGGACGGGGAGCAGGGTGGCGCATCTTCCCGGCTCGTTGGTTTGCGTTGAGCGCTCGAGCATGAGCGAGCGGATAGCGTCGGGATTAGCCTGAAGCGCCTGGCGAAGCTCGGTCCACCCTGTCGGCGTGCCGAACAGGTGACGCACCGCTGCAAGTAGAAGGTTCGGTTGCCGCTTTAGGTCCGGAAGAGTCGACAGGAAACCGAGCGCCTCCCGATCCCCAGCGACTGCCCGAGCCAACTCCTCGTAGAGCGGCGAGCGACCGCGAGCTTCCGTATCGGCGAAGCGAATATATCGGGCTGAGATCTCGGCCAAGCCCTCCTCGTCCATATCCGCTGATCCTCGGTCCCAACGTCTCATCACAGTACACGATCCACGGATCTGATTGGAGCCAGGCCCGGCGTTTTTACACAGGCTTGACCCCCGCGGACTTTCCCGCGGTCGCCTGCTTAACCGTTGCGCTAGGAGGCTGTGCGCAATCCAAAATCTGGGGAACTGGTGTCTCGCCCAGGGGCGCGGTCCACCATGTCTCCGGTATAAACCGCGACCCATGTGTCCGGGTTGGACAATTTGAGATTTGGCGCACCCGACAGGATTCGAACCTGTGACCTCTGCCTTCGGAGGGCAGCGCTCTATCCAGCTGAGCTACGGGTGCCTTCAGGATCGGTGATCCCAAAAACGAACCAGCCGGTAAACCGGCCAGCCACGGCTTCTTAGCGGAAGCAGGCGCCGGCTTCAACGGGCAATCGCCAGCGGGCTCAAGTTGCCGTAGCAGTCCGGAGGAGACAGACATCGTCCCGTCCGGCGCCACCGCCTGCTCATTCTGTCACGGTAAGCACTGCCTTGCCGCTGATGCTGCGCTGCCGCAGCGCGTCGAGGGCTTGGCCGACGTCCCGCCACGGCACGGTCAGGACCACACGCGTTTCGAGCCGGCCGGCTGCGATCAGCGCGAGCAGCGAGGCGATGTCAGCGCCAACCTCCGGACCGGAGGCGTAGTAGGCGAAGGTCTGCAGCCGAGCGCCTTCGTGCCCCGGAACGAACTGGCGGAAGCCGATGGGCGTGAGTTCGCCGCTGCTCGAGCCGAACATGACGACTGTCCCGCCGGGCGCGATCCGTTCGATCGCGTGGGCGAGGCTATCGCCGCCCACCGATTCGGTGATCAGCGAGAACAGTCCTTCGGCCAGCTCGATCGTTTCGACGACCCGCTCGGCTCCGAGACCGCGGAGATCGTCGGCATGCCGCTCAGCGGCGACGGCCACCACCGACGCGTCCTGCTGGCGGGCGATCTGGATCTGGAAACGGCCGACCGCCCCGCTTGCGCCGGTAATCAGGACCCGCTGGCCGGCCAGGTCACCGCCGAGGCGCAGGGTCCGCAGCGCGGTCGTACCCGCGACCGGAACAGTGGCGGCGGAGACGAAGCTGACGTCGTCCGGCAGGACGGCGAGGTGGTCGGTCGGAACGGCGACCCGTTCGGCCCACCCGGCCTCGTCGACCAGAGCCGCAACCCGGGCGCCGACCGCCGGCCCGGAGCCGTCGGCCGCGGCGCGCTCGACAATTCCGGCGACGTCCTGG
Source organism: Mesorhizobium sp. M1182 (assembly GCF_040318335.1). Classification (NCBI taxonomy): domain Bacteria; kingdom Pseudomonadati; phylum Pseudomonadota; class Alphaproteobacteria; order Hyphomicrobiales; family Phyllobacteriaceae; genus Mesorhizobium; species Mesorhizobium sp. M1182. The sequence goes on along the minus strand of NZ_JAMYMD010000009.1, from coordinate 185,789 downwards.
CCAGGCACCCAGCCGTTCGGACGGATGTTGAGCAGGCGCAGTTCACCGCGGTTCAGCGAGACTGCCCGGACCGAGACCAGCGCCTCATGCGGGGCGGGCTCGGGCTCACCAAGCTCGGCGAGCCGCAACCCGGTGGCGCTGTCGGAAGATGTGACCAAGGCGAGCATCGGTATCGTCCCTTCTTGCTGCGTGGCGGACGCCAGCCTGTTTTCGTGCGCCGGGCTTGTTGGTCCGACGTTCAGAACGCAAGCAGGGCATGACTGGAAGCCCGCCTGTCGGCTTCTGAGTAGCTCATCCCTAAACTATCGACTTTCCTGTGTGAGTAATTTAGATATCTTGGCAGTCGATCGCTAAAATCAGTCAATATGAGGCAGCCTCTCCGCTACCCCTGGCCTTTCGATCCGGATGATGTCCTCGCCCCGGCAATCGCCGTGCGCGTTGACGTTACCGAAACCAGGGCGGAGGTGCCGGACCACCACCACCGCAAAGGGCAACTCGTCTTCGCGCTGGGCGGTGGCGTCACATGTCGCGTCCCCAGCGGCCTGTGGATGGTGCCGCCGCATTGCGCGGTGTGGATTCCCGGCGACATGGAGCACAGCAATATCGCGACCGCCAATGCCCGGATTTTCTTCGTCTATATCGAACCGGGAGCTACCGACCTGCCGGACCGGTGCTGCACGCTTTCGATCACGCCGTTGCTGCGCGAGCTCATCATAGAGCTGACGGATCGCGTTGAGGACGATGACGCGAGGGGCGAGCTCCTGACCAGCGTACTGCTATCCGAACTGCCGCGCATGCCTGTCCAGCAGCTGCATTTGCCGATCTCGTCCGAGCCGCGCTTGAGGCGCATCGCCGCGGCGTTGGCGCAAGATCCTGCCGATCGCAGCACGCTGGCGGAATGGGCCAGTCGCGTCGCGCTCAGCGAGAGCAGTCTCGCACGTCTCGTGGTGAAAGAGACAGGACTGACCTTCGGGCGCTGGCGCCAGCAACTGCACCTGATCGTCGCAATGCGCGAGCTGGCCTCCGGCGCCAGCGTGCAGCAGGTTTCGGCCGATCTCGGTTACGAATCGGTCACCGCCTTCATCACCATGTTCAAGAAAGCGCTTGGCAAGCCGCCGGCAAAGTATCTCAGCAGTGTCGCGCAAAACGGCGGCTCTGCGTTTGTCGCCTGAACCCGCACGCGGTCAACACTCGGACTTCAACTGTCACTGCTCCTCGGCATACAGCAGCCGCGTCTTTGCCTCCGAGGTCGGCAACAGGCTGCGCTGGATCAGCGCCTCGACGTGGTCGTTGCGCTGGCGCGCGCTGTCGGCGCCCATTACCACGATGATCAGCCTGTGCCCGTCTGCATTATAGGAGGTGACGATGTTGAAGCCCGAAGCTCTGATGTAGCCGGTCTTGATGCCGTCGACGCCGCGCACCCGGCCGAGCATGTCGTTGTGGCCGCGCACCAGCCTGCCGCGGAACATGAAGTCGCTTTCGGAGAAATAGTGGAAATGCTGCAGGAAGCGGGCGTGCAGCGCCATGCCGAGCACCGCCATGTCGCGCGCGGTCGTGTGCTGGTCGCCGTCCGGCAGGCCCGAGGCGTTGCGGAACACGGTGCTGCTCATGCCGATCTGGCGCGCCTTGGCGGTCATCATGCCGGCGAACGCCTCTTCGCTGCCGCCGAGATATTCGGCAACGGCGACCGCCACGTCATTGGCCGATTTGACGATGATGGCGCGGATCGCCGAATCGACGTCGATGGTCTCGCCGCGCCTGAACCGCAGCTTGGTCGGCGGCTGCCGGGCGGCGTTGTCCGACACCGGAATTTGCGTCTCCTTGCTGATGCGGCCAGAATCCAGCGCCTCGAACAGAAGGTAGAGCGTCATCATCTTGGTCAACGACGCCGGATAACGCGGCGCCGTCGAATTGACCTCGAACAGCGTCTTGCCGGTGCCGGCATCGATGACCATGGCGGCATATTTCTGCGGCGGCGCCGGTACCGCCAGCACGCTGTCGGGCGGCGTGACAGTCGTGCAGCCGGCAGCAAACAGCAGCAGCGCCAGCACACCGACGCATTTGTGGACGGACGAAAAGAACCGGAAGGCGGACAAGTCAGTTCCGAAGGCAGGCTGTTTCTGAGACGACGCGAAGCTATCTTAACGCAAAGGCACAGTCTATTTGGTTAATATCGGTCGGGGCCTCGAACGGTGCCCTGTCCACAGGCCGACGTGGCGCCGCCTGATGTGAATTGCCGGCCACCGCGCTTGCGCAACCGGCGGCGAGTGGCTTTGCTGGCGCCGGCAGAATCGGGCCGCCAGAATCGGGCTGGCAGAATCGGGCTGGCAGAATCGGTAGGTGCACATGGATACGGTCACGATCACGGCGAAGGGCATTTCGGTATCGGTCGATCTTGCCGTCGGCCATCTCGCCGACATGACGGTCGATATCGATGGCCGCCGGCTGAAGCCGCTGCATCGCGCACCCTGGGTCGGCGAGCCGCGCGAGATGCTGCCGAAAGACCTGCCTGAAGGGACGGTCCACCTGTCCGGCGATTTCCTCTGCGCGCCGTTCTCGATCAGCGACGTCGAAGCGGCACCTTTGCATGGCTGGCCGGCAAATAGCCGCTGGGACGTGGTCGACAGCGCGGCAACGGCCGACGGCTGGCGCGCCGTCTTCCGCTTGCAGCGCCCGGTCATGGGCGCAACCGTCGACAAGATCCTGACCTTGCGCGACGATCATCCCTTTCTCTATCAGGAGCACGTCTTTTCCGGCGGCGCCGGCGCCATTCCCGTCGCCCACCACCCGATGACGGTGATGACGGCCGGCGGCAGGCTGGCCTTCTCGCCCAAGCGCCTTGCCGCAACGCCGAGTGAGGCGCCGGAGCCCGATCCGGCCCGCGGCCGCTCGTTGCTCGCCTACCCGGCGCGAACCGCCGACCTGACGCGCTTTCCCGTCGCCAACGGCGGCACGATTGACCTGACCGCCTATCGCATGGACCAGCTGCGTGAGGACTTCGTGACGCTGGTCGAGGCCGATCATGGCGGGCCGGGCTGGACGGCGCTGGCGCGCCAGGCGGAAGCCGATCTCGTGCTGGTGCTGAAGAACCCGGCCGAACTGCCGGTCACCATGCTGTGGGTCAGCAATGGCGGGCGCGATTATGCGCCATGGAGTAGCCGCCACCGCGGCGTGCTCGGCATCGAGGACGGCCGCACGGCCGTCGGCCACGCCGCATCGCTCGGCGACAATTGGCTGAAGCGCGAAGGCGTGGCGACCGCCTTTGCCCTTTCCGAAGGGCGCCGCTTTTCGTTCCGCCATGTCATCGGCGCACTGCCATGGCCATCCGGCGAGCCGCCGCACGACGTCACGACCTCGCCGGGCCGCATGCGCATCCTGGCGGCTGACGGTGCCGTGCGCGACATCGGCTTCGACGGCGATTTCCTGCCGATCGGCCAATCCAGGCCCGATTGAAGGCTTGGCACAAGCCGGCGTTTGAAATTTTCAAAAACTGCCGCCAAAATGCGCCAGAACCATCTTATGGATGCCAATGTCAGAAATCGCCCACATCGCTGCTGTCATTTTCAAGCGCGCCGGCAAGGCACCGCGCTTCATCGTTGCCATTGCCGGTCCGCCCGGCGCCGGCAAGTCGACATTGTCGACAGGCTTGCACGACCTGCTGCCGGAAGGCACGGCGGAAGTCGTGCCGATGGATGGCTTCCATTACGATGACGTCGTTCTCGATCGACGCGGCCTTCGCGCGCGAAAAGGTGCTCCGGAAACCTTTGATTTTGCCGGCTTCGAAGCGCTGCTGAAGCGCATCCGCGCCGGCGAGCCGGATATCGCCATCCCGGTCTTCGACCGCAGCATGGAGCTGTCGCGCGCCGCCGCTGCGATTGTCGCCGCCGACACCAAATTCATTCTGGTCGAAGGCAATTATCTCCTGCTCGACGAGGAACCCTGGACGCGGCTGGCGCCGCTGTTCGACTTCTCGATCTTCGTCGATGTGCCGCGCGCCGAACTCGAGCGCCGACTGCTGGAGCGATGGCACGAGCACGGCCGCTCCGACGAGGACGCGCGCGCCTGGATCGCCTCTAACGATATGCCGAACATCGACCGCGTGCTTGCCCGTCGGCGGCCCGCCGACCTGGTGGTCGGCGACCTGGCGTGACTTGCAAGGAACCGCCCGGCCGGAACCTTGACAGTTTCAGGCCGTTATCCCGGACACGGCAATTGTGCCCATGAGGGAACCGTTCGATGGAAACCATGGCAAGAAAGCCTGCGCCCGCCAAGGGCAGGGCAACACGATCAAAAGCCACTCGAGTGAAAACCAGCGCCGGCCCGGCAGCGGCGGCCCGCCCCAAGGATGCGGCAAAGCCCAGCTTTGGCAAGGCGGCGCCGAAAAAGGTGATGCCTGCCGCGGCCAAAGCCGCTGCACCCAAGCCCAAAAGATCGGCAAGCAGCAGAGGATCGATCGCAGGCAGCGCAATGCGCACCGTTAAAGCAACGGCCAATGTCGCCGCCGGTGCCGTGCTTGCCACCGCCAAAGGTGCGGCGTCGCTTGCTGCTTCCGTAGTCGGCAAGGGCGGCTCAAAGCCCCGGACCAAGGCAAAATAGCCGAGGGGAATCGACGTAAGATCAGCTTCTGGCCGGAATGGTGAGGCCCCTCTGCACCGCCGGTCGGGCGAGGCCACGCTCCAGCCATGCGCCCACGCTGGGGAAATCGTCGAAACCGACGAGTTCCCGCGCCTCGTAGAAGCCGATCAGATTGCGCACCCACCCAAGCATCGAAATATCGGCGATCGTGTAATCGTCGCCCATGATCCAGCTACGGCCCTTGAGCCTCGTTTCGAGGACGCCGATCAGCCGTCGCGACTCGTCGCGATAACGTTCCAGCGGGCGCTTGTCGGCGATTTCGCGCCCAGCGAATTTGTGGAAGAATCCGACTTGGCCGAACATCGGCCCGATCGAAGCCATCTGGAAGAACACCCACTGGATCGTCTCATAACGCAGCGTCGCGTCTGCCGGGACCAGCTGGCCGGTCTTGTCGCTGAGGTAAAGCAGGATGGCACCGGATTCGAACAAGCCGATCGGCTTGCCGCCCGGGCCGTCCGGATCGATCATCGCCGGTATCTTGCCGTTCGGGTTCAAAGACAGGAATTCCGGGGTCCAGCTCTCGTTGTTGCCGATATCGACGGCATGCGGCTCGTAAGGCAGGCCAAGTTCCTCCAGCGCGATCGATATCTTCACCCCGTTCGGCGTCGGAAACGAATAAAGCTGGATGCGGTCGAGGTGGCTCGCCGGCCAGCGCCTGGCAATCGGAAACGCGGACAGATCGGTCATCGAAACTCCTGGTAGGGGACCGCGCCGAGCGGCACGGTCATGGCGGGTCGCAGAGAGTTAGGCGCGACGCCTGGCGCGATCAATATGCGCATGGAAAGTTTCGCCGGCCCGGTGAAGGACCCGCAAGGGGTGCGGTCACACGGCCTTTACCGCCAGCACCGCATTGGTGCCGCCGAAGGCGAAGCTGTTGCTGATCGCGGTGCGCACGGTGCGTTCGCGCGCCACGTTCGGCGTGATGTCGAGATCGCAGTCGGCGTCGGCTTCCCGATAATTGGCGGTCGGCGGCACGATGCCTTCGCGGATCGCCATCACGCAGGCGATCATTTCCAGCGCGCCGGAGGCGCCGAGGCAGTGGGCGTGCATCGATTTGGTCGAGGACACCGAAAGCTTGTAGGCATGGCCGCCGAACACGCGTTTGATCGCCGCCGTCTCGATCTGATCGTTGGCCTTGGTGCCGGTGCCATGCGCGTTGAGATAGTCGACGTCCTCGGGATTGAGCCCGGCATCGACGAGGCAGAAGCGCATCGCCGCCTCAGGCCCTTCGATGGTTGGCGCGACGATATCGGAGGCGTCGGCGGAAAGGCCGACGCCGGCGATTTCGGCAAGGATGGCGGCGCCGCGCGCCATGGCATGCTCATATGTTTCCAGCACCACCATGCCGGCGCCTTCGCCGAGCACGAGCCCCTGGCGGTCGGCCGAAAACGGCCGGCAGGTGTCCGGCGACAGTACCCGCAGGGCCTCCCAGCCCTTGAGGATGCCCCAGACCAGCGGCGCATCGGTGCCGCCGGCGACCATGACGTCGGCCCGGCCGAGCCTGATCTGATCGACCGCCGAGGCAATGGCGTGGTTGGATGACGAGCAGGCAGAAGTGATGCCGAACACCGGCCCGCGCAGACCAAGATTCATGCTGACATGGCCGGCTGCAGCGCCCGGCATTACTTTCGGGACGGTGAAGATGCCGGCGCGGTTCTTGCCTTCGAGCAGGATGGCGCGATAGTTCTCTTCGATCGCCTCCCAGCCGCAGACGCCGACGCCGACGATGGTGCCCATCCGGTAGGTGTTGGCCGCGTGCGGGTTCAATCCCGCCTGCTGTGCCGCCTCCCGCGCGGCGATCGTCGCCAGAAGGCTGAAGCGGTCCATCGACACGACCTGCTTGCGGTCGATGCCGTGCTCGGGAAGCGCCTTGATTTCGCAACCGACCTTGACCTTCAGATCATGCAGCAGCGGATTGTCGATCGCGCCGATTGCCGAACGGCCGGCGCGCATTTCATTCCAGATTGCCGATGCATTGGTGCCGAGCCCGCATAATCCGCCGATGCCCGTGATGACGACGCGCTTGTGCATTCAGTCAGGCTTTTTTCGCGATCAGCGCGCGAACCGCCTCGACCATGTCGCCGACATTCTTCAGATTGCTCCAGGCATCGACAGTGTTCATCTCGATTTCGATGCCATACTCTTCCTCGAGATCGAAGATGATCTCCGTCAGTTCCAGCGAATGGATGCCAAGGGCGGTCAGTTCGGTACTGGTGGTGATTTCCTCGCCGCCCGGCTCGGCATGAGCCTTGATCTTGGCGATGATATCGTTTGCCAGCTGGTCAGCCATTCGGTTTCTTCCCCAACTCTGTCGTTTCCCGACGCCAACTGATCAGCGCCCCTTTTGTCCTCGATTACGTCGTCATCGTCGCCTTTTACCCCCGCCAGGCGCCGGTGACCGTACCAAGGTGGCTCCCTCTATAGAAACCGAAACGCTGTCAAGCAACAAGCTATATATCGACAAAGCCGCCGCAGTGCTTAACGTTGGTGTCGTGGATACGATCGCATATAGCTTGACTTCAGTGCCGCCGGCCCAGCGTGTTGCCGGCGTCGCGCGGCTTGGCTGCGACTGGAACGGAGGCCGCACGCGTCTTCGGCGTCTGTACCAGGACGGTTCGGCCAAGATCCGCATGCCGGCGGTCTCGGCCGATCCGCTCGAAGCCGTCCTGATCAACACCGCCGGTGGGCTGACCGGTGGCGACCGTCTCGCCTGGGAGGTCGATGTCGGTGCCGGCGCTTCCGCAACCATAACAACGCAGGCTTGCGAGAAAATCTATCGCGCCGCATCCGACCGCGCCGAAGTGCGGGTGCAGCTGACTGTCGGGGAAAACGGCCACATTGCCTGGCTGCCACAGGAAACCATCGTCTTCGACCGCTCGGCCTTTGCCCGCAGCCTTGACGTGGAGCTTGCCACCGGAGCCGAGGCGCTGATCCTGGAGGCTACCGTCTTCGGCCGCCTGGCCATGGGTGAACGGGCTTCGCAGGGCCATTTCCACGACCGCTGGCGCGTCCGCCAGGACGGGGCGCTGGTCCATGCAGAGGAGTTCCGCATCGGGCCGGACATTGCGGCCACCTTGAACCGTCCCGCAGCGGCCGGCGGTGCCGTCGCAGTGGCGACGCTGCTGATGGTGTCGCCACGGGCAGAGGCTTTGCTCGAGCCGGCCCGGGGCATAGTCGGCGGCCAGGGCGGCGTCAGTTTCTGGAGCGTGCGGAAATCTGGCAAGCTTCTTGCGAGGCTGTTCGCTGACGACGGCTACCAGCTCCGCAAGCGGCTGGTGCCGCTTGTCGAATTGCTCAACGGACGGGCGGGCCTGCCCAAATTATGGTCACTCTGATTTCGATTGTGCCACCGCAGGAAAAAGCATGAATCTGACGCCGAGGGAGAAAGACAAGCTGCTGATCGCCATGGCGGCGATCGTGGCCCGCAAGCGGCTCGAACGCGGCGTCAAGCTCAATCATCCGGAAGCGATCGCGCTGATCACCGATTTCGTCGTCGAGGGCGCCCGCGACGGCCGCGCGGTCGCCGAGCTGATGGAGGCCGGCGCCCATGTCGTCACCCGGGCCCAGGTGATGGAAGGCATTGCAGAAATGATCCACGATGTGCAGGTCGAGGCGACGTTTCCAGACGGCACCAAGCTGGTGACCGTGCACGAGCCGATCAGATAACACCGCCAAGGAGAGGAAAATGCTTGAGCTGCGTCCCAACTGCGAGTGCTGCGACAAGGATCTGCCGCCGGATGCGACGGATGCGGTGATCTGCACCTTCGAATGCACCTTTTGCGCCGACTGCGCACAAAACGTGCTCGGCGGCGCCTGTCCGAATTGCGGCGGCAACTTCTCGGCCCGCCCGATCCGTCCGGCAGCGCTGCTGAAGAAATATCCGGCCTCCACCAGGCGCGTCCTCAAGGCAGAGGGCTGCGCTCCGGCCCGCAAGGCGGCGTGAGAGGTACTCGAAGATGGAAGCTACGCCGATGATCCCCGCTACGATGAAACGCTCAACGCTGTCGGCGGTCCTGCTGCTGGCGGCAGCAATGCCAGCCTATGCCCATGTCGGCGTCGGCACGGTTTGGTCCTTCACCGCCGGCTTCTCCCACCCGCTCTCCGGCCTCGATCACATGATGGCGATGATTGCCGTCGGGCTATGGGCCGCGCTCAAGGGCGACAAAGCGATGTGGGCATGGCCGCTGGCCTTCGTAAGCGTCATGCTGGCCGGCGGCGTGTTCGGCATGCTGCATGTGCCGATGCCTTTCGTCGAGCCGGCGATACTGGCGTCCGTCGTGGCACTCGGGCTGCTGGTTGCGCTCGCCGTCGATCTTCCTGTCTCGGCCGGCGTCGCCGTCATCGGCCTGTTCGCGCTGTTCCACGGCTATGCCCATGGCACCGAGGTGCCTGAGAATGTCGGCGGACTCGGCTATATGGCGGGCTTTGCCGTTGCCACCGCACTGCTCCACGCCGTCGGCATCGCGGCCGGTCTCGGCCTCGGCTGGCGCTTCCGCGGGCTTGCCCGCGCCGCTGGCGCCGCTTGTGCCGCGCTTGGCGCCGGCCTCGCTTTTGACGTCATGTGAGGCCGCAATGATCCCCGGCGAAATCATCACGGCAAGCGGCGAGATCGAACTGAACAAGGGTCTGGCGACGGTCACCTTGAAGGTAGCCAACAGCAGCGACCGGCCGATCCAGGTAGGCAGCCATTATCATTTCTTCGAGACCAATGAGGGACTGAGATTCGATCGCGACAAGGCCCGCGGCATGCGCCTCGACATCGCTGCCGGCACCGCCATGCGTTTCGAGCCCGGCCAAGAGCGCGACGTTACCCTGGTGCCGTTCGGCGGCAAGCGCGAGGTCTACGGATTTCAGCAGAAGATCATGGGCGCCCTGTGAGATCGAAGGCGTCGAGCAGTTTCGGCTCAGCCGGGCGGCTTGGCCGCCGCATAGATGACGATCTTTCCCGGATCGTCGAATTCCACCGCCAGAACGTCCTCGGTTTGCACTCGCCGCGAATCGATGGCGTTGAACAGCAATGCGTTCGCCTCGATCTCCTTGCGCAGCTCGGCGATGTCGTCCCGATGTTGCCTGACCTTGTTTTCGATCGCCGGCGGCGGGCCGCCTTCGGTGCGCGCGGCATCGGTAAGAAACACGATATCGACCTTGTCGAGCTTGGATGTCTTGCGCACGGCGGCGATGTTTTCACGCGTGCGGTCGATCGCCGAATTGACCTTGCCGGCTTCCGCATTTGTCTGGGTCTCTTCCTGGCCGACCTCCGAGCCGACGATCCGGTTGACGGTCTCGGCGCTGTCGAGGCTCTGCGCGTTCAGCGCGGCGTGCGGAATGCTGGCTGCCAGAAACGCGGTCGCGGCAATCCCATGCAGCCATCTGGTGTCGGAGAAGGTGGTGATCGCCATCGCTCGTTCTCAGGGTCCTTTTCGAGGCTCGTGTCAGGGCGACAGGACCGAAACGTAACGTCCCCCGTGAAGGTTCCCTTTGCGATGCGGCGGGCTGGCCGGCCGCCGGCCCGCCGCCTCGTCTCGTCAGCTCGCTTTCTTGGTGATCAGCGTCAGCGCGCCATTGGTGCTCATGCTGGCGGCGATCACCTGCGCGGAGGTGAGCCCCTTGGCTTCGAGCGCGGATTTGACCTGCGGTGTCGCGTCGATCGAGCCGCGCAGTTTCTGCAGGTCGGCATCGCTGCGCTTGGCGATCACCTCGTTGACCTTGGCTTGAGTGTCCGCGGGCAGATCCTTGATATCGACGACGTTGATCGCCTGGATGGTGGGCGCCTGCGGCTGCGCCCCGGGCGCGGCAGGAGCAGGCGCAGCCGGCGCCGGACTGGGCTGCTGCGCGGGCTGTTGCTGGGCGCTGGCGGCGGTTGCGAGCACCAGCGTGGCGGCGGCTGCCAGAAGGGTCGTTTTGCGCATGGATGTTCCTTTCCATCGATTGGCAAATTGTGGTTTTGGGGTGGCCCGGCCACCTCAAACGCTAAATGGGATCGGAAAGTGTCGCTCAGCGGGTCATTGCGTGACCATAGGATGGCGGCAATGTGGGGCCCGGCTTCGACAAGCGGTATTTTCGGGCTGTATTTCGGGAGCAATTGCTGATGGCTAAAATCACCCGCGCCGCCTATGCGCAGATGTACGGCCCGACCGTCGGCGACAAGGTCCGGCTCGCCGACACCGAGCTGTTCATCGAGGTCGAAAGGGATCTCACTCTTTACGGCGAGGAGGTGAAGTTCGGTGGCGGCAAGGTCATCCGCGACGGCATGGGCCAGAGCCAGGTGTCGCGCGCGCAAGGCGCGGTCGACACCGTCATCACCAATGCGCTGGTCGTCGATGCCACCGCCGGTATTGTCAAGGCAGATATCGGCCTCAGGGACGGCCGTATCGCCGCGATCGGCAAGGCCGGCAATCCGGATACCCAAGGCGGCGTCACCATCGTCATCGGTCCCGGCACCGAGATAATCGCCGGCGAGGGCAAGATCCTGACCGCCGGCGGCTTCGACGCGCATATCCACTTCATCTGCCCGCAGCAGATCGAGGAAGCGCTGATGTCGGGCATCACCACCATGCTCGGCGGCGGCACCGGCCCGGCGCACGGCACGCTGGCCACCACCTGCACACCTGGGCCATGGCATCTGGCGCGCATGATCCAGTCTTTCGACGCCTTCCCGATGAATATCGGCCTGTCGGGCAAGGGCAACGCGTCGCTGCCCGCCGCGCTCGAGGAGATGGTGCTTGCCGGCGCCTGCTCGCTGAAGTTGCACGAGGACTGGGGCACGACGCCGGCTGCAATCGACTGCTGCCTGTCGGTCGCCGACGATTACGACGTGCAGGTGATGATCCACACCGACACGCTGAACGAGTCCGGCTTCGTCGAAAACACGGTCGCGGCGATCAAGGGCCGCACCATCCATGCCTTCCACACCGAAGGCGCCGGCGGCGGCCACGCGCCTGATATCATCAAGGTCTGCGGCCTGCCTAACGTCATTCCGTCCTCGACCAACCCGACACGCCCCTACACGATCAACACGCTGGCCGAACACCTCGACATGCTGATGGTCTGTCACCATCTGTCGCCGTCGATCCCCGAAGATATCGCCTTTGCCGAAAGCCGCATCCGCAAGGAAACCATCGCCGCCGAAGACATTCTGCACGACATCGGCGCCTTCTCGATCATCTCGTCGGACAGCCAGGCCATGGGCCGTGTCGGCGAAGTGGCGATCCGCTGCTGGCAGACCGCCGACAAGATGAAGCGCCAGCGCGGTTCGCTGCCGCAGGAGACCGGCAACAACGACAATTTCCGCGTCCGCCGCTACATCGCCAAATACACCATCAATCCGGCCATCGCGCATGGCCTGTCGAAGGACATCGGCTCGGTGGCGGTGGGAAAACGCGCCGACCTTGTGCTGTGGAACCCGGCCTTCTTCGGCGTCAAGCCAGACATGGTGCTGATCGGCGGCATGATCGCCGCCGCCCCGATGGGCGATCCCAACGCCTCGATCCCGACGCCGCAGCCGATGCACTATCGGCCGATGTTCGGGGCCTACGGCAAGGCGATGACCAATTCGTCGGTGACGTTCGTCTCCAAGGCCGCGCTCGACACCGGCCTGCGCGACAGGCTCGGCATCGACAAGCAGATGGTCGCGGTCGAGAACACCCGCGGCGGCATCGGCAAGCATTCGATGGTGCTCAATGACGCCACGCCGCATGTCGAGGTCGACCCGGAAACCTATGAGGTCCGCGCCGACGGCGAACTCTTGACCTGCGAGCCAGCAACCGTGCTACCGATGGCGCAAAGGTACTTTTTGTTTTGAGGTGATGCGTGTTCTGGCGCACAAGCTCCCCGCTGGACGCCGACGACGAGGAGTGGCAGCTCGATTGCTGGGGTTGGCTGCTCAGGCATTTCGGCGGGGCAGCCGCGCTGCGCAAACGTTCGCTGATCTTGCCAACACGAGCATTTTTCACCCCCTCTGAAGAACAGGGGCACGCCGCTGCATCGCACTATTTCGGGCAGGTGGCGGCATATTTTGGCATCGATGCGGCCCGCTTCAATCTCGTGCCACAGCAAGATTCAATCGACCCGGTTTTGGGACCGCTTCAGGTCCTTCAGGACGCGCCGCGGGAGCCTGCCGGGACCTTCTCCGTGTCCCGGGGCGGTGCCATGACAATCACCTACAATCCGGCGATCGTTCCCAAGCCCATGAAGCTCATTGCGACGTTCGCGCATGAGATTTGTCATCCATTGCTGTTCTCGGTGCCTGAAGAACCGCCGGGCGGCACCGAGATGGAGGAGTTCGCAACCGATCTCGCGGTCACCTTCTTCGGCTTTGGTATCTTCAATTCCAACACTGCGGCGAGTTTCACTCAGTACCGCGACACCGCCACCGGCACGCAAGGCTGGTCCTTCGAGTGACAAGGCTATCTGTCGCCAGCGGAACGCGCCTTTGCGCTGGCGCTGTTCATCCAGGCGCGCGGTCAGGGAATACAGGACGCGCGCGAGTATCTGGATTCCGGGCCGTTGGCCTATTTTCGCAAGGCAACGAAGTATCTGGCGCAGACGCCATCCATTTCATCCGATCTGCTTGCGGCGCACCAATAGCCAAGGTCTCAACGGACTCAAGATTCGAACGGCAGGTCAGCGCAGCAGAAACCGGTTTTCACTTTTCAGATCACAATCTAGAACGCCAAATGTAGAACATGCCGCGCCAGGCTTATGGACCCGCAACTCCCCAACGCCCACGACATCTTCCCGCATATCCGCATCGTCCTGGGCATGGTGATCGGCCTCGGCGTCACCCGCCTGCTGTCGGGGCTCGCCCGCATCGTCCAGCATCCCGGCCAATACCGGCTCTATCCCGTGCACCTCGCCTGGGTTGCGTCGGTGCTTTTAATGCTGGTGCATTTCTGGTGGTGGGAGTTCGGCCTGTTCCAGATCGAGAATTGGACTTTCGGCAAATACCTGTTCATCATCTTCTACGCCGTCACGCTGTTCCTGCTCTGCGCGCTGCTGTTTCCGGATTCGATGCTGGACTACACCAGCTATGAGGATTTCTTTTATTCGCGCCGGGCCTGGTTCTTCGGCCTGCTGGCGGCGACCTATCTGCTCGACGTGATCGATACGCTGCTGAAAGGGCCGGAGCATTTCGCCCATTTTGGCGTCGAATATCTGATCCGCACGCCGGTTTTCGTTGCGCTTTGCGTCATTGCGATCCTGATGCGCGACCGCCGCTTTCACATCGCCTTTGTCGCCGGCGCGCTCGTCTATCAGATATCGTTCATCCTGCGGCTCTTCGACACGATTGTTTGAGCCCCATTGGGGCGGCGGACGCGATAGGCTAGGCTTTTTGGGAGAGGCAGTTTTTACATGAAGCTCGATATTCGCACCGACTTCACCAAATTCCCGCGCGCCGTCTCCGTCCTGGCCGCAGGCGAAGCCGGAACCACCACGCCATACGACAGTGCGGTGCTTGCCCATGACGAGCGGCATCTGCGCCGTCGCGCCATCGAAACGGTGCGTGACGACAAGGTGCTGGTCGACCTGCCCGAACCGGTGACCTTGAACCATGGCGACCGGCTGGTGCTGGAGGATGGCCGCCACATCGAGATCATCGCGGCCGAGGAGCCGCTCTACGATATCCGTGCCGGCGGCCCTGTCCATCTGGCCGAACTTGCCTGGCATATCGGCAACCGTCATCTCGCGGCAAGCATCGAGGCTGACCGAATCCTCATTCTGCGCGACCATGTCATCAAGGCGATGCTGGAAGGGCTGGGCGCCACCGTGAACGACGTTTCCGAACCGTTCAAGCCGGTGCGCGGCGCTTATTCCGGCCATGGCCATTCTCACGCCGAGGCGCATGCGCACAGCCATGCCGAAGCGCATTCCCATACCCATACCGAATCGCATTCCCACAGCCATTCGCACGACCATGACCATGACTGACCAGCCTTCCAACGTTGCCCAGCCTTCCAATATTGCTTTGTTGCGGCTGATGGCGTGGCTGTCGCCTTCCTTCCCGGTCGGCGGCTTTTCCTACAGCCATGGTCTCGAGCAAGCCGTGCATGCCGGGCTGGTTGCCGACAGCAAAGAGCTCGCCGCGTGGCTGGAAACGCTGGTCGAGATGGGTTCGGGCTGGAATGATGCGGTGCTGTTTGCCGAAAGCTGGCGCAGGGCGCGCGAAACCGGCGATCTCGATGAAATCGTCGCCCTTGCCGAAGCTCTGGCAGGCTCGCGCGAGCGCCATGCCGAGACCATGCTGCAGGGCGCTGCTTTCCTGAAGGCGGCCTTCGCCTGGCCGTGCCAGGTGCTGGATCGCCTGCCGGCCGAATGTGCCTATTGCGTTGCCGTCGGCGCCGTTGCCGGCGGTCACGGCATTGCGCTGCGGGACGCCCTGGCGGCCTTTCTGCAGGCCTTCTTCTCCAATCTCGTCCAGGCTGCGATCCGGCTTGGCATCGTTGGCCAGAGTGCCGCGATGACGCTACTGGCCGCCTTCGAACCGCTTGCCCTGGCCACGGCCGACCGCGCTGCCGGCTCGACCCTCGATGATCTCGGCGGGTGCGCTTTCATCTCCGACGTCACGGCGATGAAGCACGAGGCCCAGTATTCGCGGCTGTTCCGCTCATGATCATTCTCGCTTTCGCCCTCTCGCTCGTCCTGCTGTTGATCACAGCACTGCATGTTTATTGGGGCATTGGCGGCATCTGGCCGGGCAGGGACGCTGCCTCCTGCGCCCGCGCGGTGGTCGGCTTCCGTGGCGTCGACGAGATGCCGGCGCCCTTCGCCAGCTTCGCCGTCGCCGCATGCCTGGGCCTGGCGACGCTGTGGCCGATGGCGCTCGAAGGCGTGTTTGCCACGCCCTTTCCCAAGGCCGGGCTCGCCGCCACAGCGCTGCTCATCGCACTGGTCTTCCTGGCGCGCGGCATTGCCGGCTTCACGCCTTGGTGGCGCCGGCTGACGCCCGAGCAGCCTTTCGTGCGGCTCGATCTGCGTTATTATTCGCCGCTGTGCCTGCTGATCGGGCTTGGCTTTGCCATTCTTGCCCTCACGGAGTTCCCCGCATGATATCACCCAACGGTCCTCTTCGCGTCGGCATCGGCGGTCCGGTCGGCTCGGGCAAGACGACGCTCACCGAAAAGCTTTGCAAGGCGCTGCGTGACGAGTTCTCGATCGCCGTCGTCACCAACGACATCTACACCAAGGAAGACGCCATGATGCTGGCCCGGCTGCAGGCGCTCCCTGAGGATCGCATCATCGGCGTCGAGACCGGCGGCTGCCCGCACACCGCCATTCGCGAGGACGCCTCGATCAATCTGCAGGCGATCGCCGAGATGACCAAAAAATTCCCGGATCTCGATGTCGTCTTCATCGAATCGGGCGGCGACAACCTCGCCGCCACTTTCTCGCCGGACCTTGCCGACCTGACGCTCTATGTCATCTCGGTTTGCCAAGGCGAGGAGATTCCGCGCAAGGGCGGACCGGCGATCACCCGGTCCGATTTCCTGGTCATCAACAAGAGCGACCTTGCGCCCTATGTGAACGTCAATCTCGACATCATGGAACGCGACGCTGCCCGCATGCGCGGCAAACGGCCGTTCGGCTTCACCGACCTGTCGCGCGGCAAGGGGCTTCAGGAGGTGATAGATTTCATCGTCGAGCATGGCGGGCTGAGAGCTGGCACTGCCACCAGCACGGCGGCATAGCAATCGCGTTCGCCTGCACCAAACGAAACCGGTTGCGCGCGTTCCAGTCGCGCGGCATCCTCGCCTCTTCACGGAGGTTACGATGAGCATCGCCCGCCTGCAGAAGGAAGTGCTGACCAACCTGCCGTTCTATGAGGAGCGCGTCGATCTCGCTTGCGCCTTCCGCTGGACGGCGCGGCTCAACATGCACGAGGCGGTGGCCAATCATTTTTCGCTGGCGGTCAACGACGATGGCTCGCAATTCCTGATGAACCCCAACCAGGTGCATTTCTCGCGCATCAAGGCGAGCGATCTGCTTTTGATCGACGCCAATGATCCCGACACGCTTATCGGCCCGAATGCGCCCGACCCGACGGCGTGGGGCCTGCATGGTGCCATCCATCGCAACGTGCGTCATGCGCGCTGCGTCATGCATGTCCACTCGATCCACGCCACCGTGCTTGCCTCGCTCGCCGACTCGACGCTGCCGCCGGTCGACCAGAACTCGGCGATCTTCTTCAACCGCCATGTCGTCGACGCTCATTATGGCGGGCTGGCCTTCGAGGAAGAGGGCGAGCGCTGCTCCCACCTTCTTGTCGACCCGAAGGTCAAGGTGATGGTGATGGGCAACCATGGCGTGCTGGTCATCGGCGACAGCGTCGCCGACACCTTCAACCGCATGTTCTATTTCGAGCGCGCCGCCGAAACCTATATCAAGGCGCTGTGGACAGGTCGGCCGCTGCGGGTACTGTCGGATGAGATCGCGGAGAAAGCGGCAAGGGAACAGGAAGACTATCCCGGCCAGGCCGAGCGCCACCTTTCCGAACTGAAGGCGATCCTCGACGAGCAGGAGCCTGCCTACCGGAGTTGAGGGCGGTCCCGCCGGGCTGGCTTAAAGCCCGAGTTCGGCCCGCAATTCAGCGGCGCTGTTGATGACAATCGCCCCCGGCGGCCCCTCCATGGGCACCTCTGGCCAGAAGATCGTCTTCATCCCAGCTGCCAGCCCCGCCGTGGCGCCGGTCACGCTGTCGTCGACCGCCACGGCCTCGGCGGGATCGACGTCGGCCAACCAGGCGGCGCGCAGGAAAGGTTCGGCATGCGGCTTGCCTTCACGCACGTCGTTGCGGCTGACCGTCTTCATGCCGGGATAGAAAAGGCCTACGGCGCGCAGATTGGCATCGACGATCAGTCTGTCCGAGTTGGACACCACCGCTTGCGGCACGCCAAGCGCGCGCAGCTCATTGAAAATCTCGATCGCGCCGGTGCGTGGCGTCAGCGTTTCGGCCATCGGCAGATAGTGATCGTATTTGCGCACGATCCAGTCGTCGAAAGGCAGGTCGAGGCCGAACTCGTCGCGCAGCATTTCGTAGACCGGCCATGCGGCGATGCCGAGCACGCGCTCATGCAGGTCGGCCGGCGGCGCGATGCCGACGCTGTGCAGCGCCGCAATCAGCGCCGCCTCGTGCAGCCGCTCGCTGTCGACCAGCGTGCCGTCCATATCCCAGAAAACCGCTTTCGGCGTCATGCAAGGCTCCATTCTCAAAAAATTCCTTAAAGCGTTTAGCGCGCGAGATAAACCGCCGCGTCCCCGCTAATGCATGTCGCGCAAAGTGTGCAGCGGTTTTGCGATGACGACATGCATAAAAAGCAACCTAAAACGTGTCGCATGAGGCCGATCGAACGCAACGCGCTTTAGAACCGGGATTGGTGCAACCTCGACAGCCTTGCTGTTGCAACGAGACTGGGTCGACTTGTCACTTCGCTCCAAACACCAAGTTTCATCACTAAGCAATTGCTCTTACAATAGGCAATTGCGCGCAAGTTCATTCCCTGCGAAACTACTGCGCTCCGCCTCTTATGCTCGGCGGGGTTGGGAGGCAGGAACTTGAATTCGCGGCAGGACAGCGGCGGCAACAGGCTGGACGACGCGGCGCGTGCCGGCTGGCTCTATTATGTCGCAGGCAACACCCAGGACCAGATCGCCGCCACGCTTGGCATCTCGCGGCAGACGGCGCAGCGCCTGGTGTCGCTCGCAGTCTCTGAAGGGCTGATCAAGGTGCGCGTCGACCATCCGATCGCCAATTGCCTCGACCTTGCGGCACGGCTGAAATCGCGCTTTGCGCTCGATCTGGTCGAGGTGGTGCCGAGCGACCCTTCTTCTTCCTCCACCGTCATCGGCGTCGCCGAGGCGGCGGCGGCCGAGATCGAACGGCGGCTGGGGTCGCCGGTGCGGATCGTAATGGCGATCGGCACCGGCCGCACGCTGAAGGCCGCGATCGAGCAACTGCCGCCGATGGAATGCCCGCAGCACAAGGTGGTATCGCTCACCGGCAACATCTCGCCGGACGGCTCGGCGGCCTTCTACAACGTCATCTTCACCATGGCCGACAGGGTCAAGGCGCGTTCGTTTCCGATGCCTTTGCCGGTCATCGCTTCCTCGCCCGAGGAGCGCGAGATGCTGCTCAGCCAGCCGATGATCCAGCCGACGCTGGCGCTTGCGGCCGAGGCCGACGTCACCTTTGTCGGCATCGGCGATCTCGGCCCGAAGGCGCCGCTTTACGAGGACGGCTTCATTTCGGAGGGTGAATTAAAGGCGCTGCAGAAGGCCGGCGGCGTCGCCGAGATCGTCGGCTGGGTATTCGATCGTGACGGCCGCATGATCGAGGGCATCACCAATGATCGGGTGTCGTCGGCACCGCTGCCGTCGCGCGAAAAGTCGCTGGTGATCGCGCTTGCCATGGGCGACCGCAAGCTGCCGGGCATCTTCGCCGCCGTCAACCGGCGGCTGGTCAATGGCCTCATCACCGATGAGCGGACCGCCGCCGCCTTGCTGGCGGGCGCATGATCTCCGAGCCGCTGGCGGTCGGAAACGATCATGGGAAATCGAAACGCCCCTGAAGCCCCGATAAAACGAGCGGCACTACTGGTGCCGGCCGCAAGGATCGTTGCCGTCGAGAAAGCCCATGTCGCGCTGCAGATGCGGCGGCAGCTCCCGGACGTCGAGATAGGCCCGTTTCCGCGCCGCGTGCCTTGCCAATCCCCGCGCCAACTGTGAAAACCAGCCATGGGCTGGAGCAAGAAGCAGCTTTTCCTGTATTGTGGTCATGATCGTCAGCCTTCGCTATCTCTAGGCGTAATTGATCTTCAATACGGAATATCGGTAGGACCGGCCGGTGCCGCCAATCAAACGTCGATCACTGCCCATAAGGAGGGCTTATGCCGGAGCTCAATTCACGACAGCTGGTTTCGCAGCTTCCTCCGCTTCAGGCGATCCGGGTGTTCGAGGCGGTGGCGCGGCATCTCTCGTTCACCAAGGCCGCCCAGGAGCTTGGCATGACGCAGGCGGCGGCAAGCTATCAGATCAAGCTTCTGGAGGAGCGCATCGGCGCGCCCCTGTTCTTGCGCCAGCCAAAACAGATCGTGCTGACCGAACCCGGCCAGCGCCTGGCGCCCGCGGTCAGCGAGGCGTTCGCGCTGTTGAGCGGCGCCTATGCCGCCGCGCGCACCGGCGCCGACGGCTTGCTTTGCGTTTCGACGCTGCTGACATTTGCCTCCAACTGGCTGGCGCAGCATCTCGGTTCATTCCAGGTCGCGCATCCGTCGCTGGCGGTGCGCGTCGATACTTCGAACAGGGTTGTCGACTTTGCCAGAGAGGATATCGACATCGCCATCCGCTCCGGCGGCGGCAATTGGCCGGGCGTCGAGACCCATATGCTTTTCAGGGCCGATTTCACGCCGGTCCTTAGTCCAAAGCTCGCGGCAAGCATCGGCGGCGTCAAGGAGCCGGCCGACCTGCTGCGGCTGCCGATCCTCGACCCGGGTGACATCTGGTGGCGGGACTGGTTTGCCGCCGCCGGCCTGCCGGTCGAGGAACTGGCCAAGCGTCCCGGCACCAGCATGGGCGCGCAGGCCTACGAGGCCAATGCCGCGATTGCCGGCCACGGCGTGGCGATCGTTACCAAGGCGCTGTTCAAGACCGAACTTGCCGACGGCCGCCTGATCCAGCCCTTTGATCTGGTCGGTGACGACGGCCACGCCTATTGGCTGGTCTATCCGACGGCACGTCGCAACGTGCCGAAGATCCGCGCCTTCCGCGATTGGATCCTGAGCGAGATCGCTTGCCAGTAGGCTGAACCCCAGCAAGCCCGATAGCAAGCGCCGGGCCCAATCAGCCCGGCCGAATCCTTCGTCAGACATGCCGCAAACGTCCCAGGCTTGCCGCTGCACGAGACCCCGGCGTGCTGCGCTGCAGCAACGAATCTGTCTTGACATAATTCATCGCAAGTGAGTAATTGCTCACAGCCAAGGCAAATGCTCATCTTGGTTTATGGGAGGAATTTTGATGAAACTTCGCACGTTCACCCTAGGCCTGTTCTCGGCCAGCGCCCTCGCTTTCGCCGCGCATGCCGAATCCATCACCATCGCCACGGTCAACAATGGCGATATGGTCCGCATGCAGAAGCTGACCGACGACTTCACTGCCAAAAATCCCGACATTCAGCTGCAGTGGGTTACGCTCGAAGAAAACGTTCTGCGCGAGCGCGTCACCACCGACATCGCCACCAAGGGTGGCCAGTACGACGTGATGACCATCGGCACCTATGAAGTGCCGATCTGGGCCAAGCAGAACTGGCTCTTGCCGCTCGACAAGCTCGGCGACGATTACGACGTCAAGGACATCATCCCGGCCATAGCCGGCGGCCTGTCGGTCGACGGCAAGCTCTACGCAGCCCCGTTCTACGGCGAAAGCTCCTTCGTCATGTACCGCAAGGACCTGATGGACAAGGCCGGGCTCAAGATGCCCGATGCACCGACCTGGGACTTCATCAAGCAGGCCGCCGACAAGATGACCGACCGCGCCAACGGCGTGAACGGCGTCTGCCTGCGCGGCAAGGCCGGCTGGGGCGAGAACATGGCCTTCCTGACCGCCATGTCGAACTCATTCGGCGCGCGCTGGTTCGACGAGAACTGGAAGCCGCAATTCGACCAGCCCGAATGGAAGAACACGCTGCAGTTCTATGTCGACCTGATGAAGGCCGACGGCCCCGAGGGCGCGTCGTCCAACGGCTTCAACGAAAACCTTGCGTTGTTCCAGCAGGGCAAATGCGGCATGTGGATCGACGCTACCGTCGCTGCCTCCTTCGTTTCCGACCCGAAGAACTCCACCGTCGCCGACAAGGTCGGCTATGCGCTGGCGCCGGACAATGGCCTCGGCAAGCGCGGCAATTGGCTGTGGGCATGGTCGCTAGCCATCCCCGCCGGCACGCAGAAGGCCGACGCCGCTCAAAAGTTCGTATCCTGGGCAACCAGCAAGCACTATGCCGAGCTCGTCGCCTCGAAGGAAGGCTGGGCCAACGTTCCGCCGGGAACGCGCTCGTCGCTCTATGCCAATCCCGAATACCAGAAGGCAGCACCTTTCGCCAAGATGACGCTGGACTCGATCAACTCCGCCGATCCGACGCACCCGACCGTCAAGCCGGTGCCTTATGTCGGCGTCCAGTTCGTCGCCATTCCTGAGTTCCAGGGTCTCGGCACCACCGTCGGCCAGCTCTTCTCGGCGGCACTTGCCGGCCAGTCGAGCGTCGACGATGCCTTGAAGCAGGCGCAGGACGCCGCCACCGCGACGATGACCGAAGGCGGTTACATCAAGTAAGCTCCTCCCGGTGCCGGTTGCCAATGGCGACCGGCAACGGCCGCCCGAATCCCAGTTCGGGCGGCCAGCTTTCACACCGCTGAAAAACTTGGCCGACCTCGAAGGGTGACCGTCATGGCTACTCAGCAGACCCGTTCGCTTGCCCGTTTCATGATGGCGCCATCCGTGGTGCTGCTGCTGGTCTGGATGATTGTGCCGCTGGCATTCACGCTGTGGTTTTCCTTCCAGCAATACAACCCGCTCAATCCGATGCGCGACGGCTTCGTCGGGTTTTCGAACTACGCGCTGTTCTATTCCAACCCGGCATTCCTGCAGTCGATCCTCAACACGCTCACCATCGTCGTCAGCGTGCTTTTGATCACGGTGATTGGCGGTATTCTGCTCGCCCTTCTGCTCGATCAGCCGATGTGGGGACAGGGCATCGTCCGCATCCTTGTCATCTCGCCGTTCTTCGTCATGCCACCGGTGGCAGCACTGGTCTGGAAGAACATGATCATGCATCCGCAGTACGGGGTTTTCGCCGATATTGCGCGCTTCTTCGGCGGGCAGCCGATCGATTGGTTCGGGCAGCACCCGCTCCTGGCGATCATCATCATCGTCGCCTGGCAATGGCTGCCGTTTGCTACGCTGATCCTGTTGACCGCGCTTCAGTCGCTCGACGGCGAGCAGAAGGAAGCCGCCGAAATGGACGGCGCCGGCTTCATCAGCCGCTTCATCTATTTGACGCTGCCTCATATGTCGCGCGCCATAACCGTCGTCATCCTGATCCAGACGATCTTCCTGCTGTCGGTCTATGCCGAGATCCTCGTTACCACCAATGGCGGCCCGGGTTACGCCTCCACCAACCTGCCCTTCCTCGTCTATCAGAAGGCATTGCTGGAGTTCAAAATCGGCCAGGCGTCCGCCGGCGGTATCATTGCCGTCATTCTCGCCAACATCGTTGCCTTCTTCGCCATGCGCGCCGTCGGCAAGAACCTGGATAAATAAGGGAGGATAAGATGGCACGTGCGCTGAACCACCCCCGCTCCGTCCCGCTGCGCGGGACAGCTCTCCCCCTGCCCGGGGTAGAGGAAAGGCCTACATCGAAACCGCGCTCTTCCTCTACCCCGTCGATCGGGAGAGAGGTGGTTTGCGCAGCAAACCGGAGTGGGGGTCGACCCTGCCGCCAACATCGCCGATAGGGAGGACCTGACCATGGCACGTGCAGTCACCACCCAGCACAAGACGATTGCTACCGCGGCCGCCTGGATCGTCGCGCTGCTGATCTTCTTCCCGATCCTCTATACGATCATCACCTCGTTCAAGTCGGAGCAGGAGGCTATCCAGGGCTTCAACCTGTTCCCGTCGGGAACCACGGAGAGCTATTCCGAGGTCCAGGCGCAGAACGGCTATTTCAAATTCTTCCTGAACTCGGTGTTCCTGTCGGTCGGCTCGACCATCCTGGCTCTGCTCGTCGCCATACCGGCGGCATGGTCGATGGCGTTTTCGCCGGGCAAACGCACCAAGGACATCCTGATGTGGATGCTTTCCACCAAGATGATGCCGGCCGTCGCCGTTCTGTTTCCGATCTATCTGATCTTCCGCGATACCGGTCTGCTCGACAGCCGCATCGGCCTGATGGTCATGCTGATGCTGATCAACCTGCCGATCGTGGTCTGGATGCTTTACACCTATTTTCGCGAGATACCGGGCGAGATCCTGGAAGCGGCGCGCATGGACGGCGCATCGCTCTGGAACGAGATAATCTACGTGCTGACGCCGATGGCGGTCCCCGGCATCGCCTCGACCATGCTGCTCAACATCATTCTCGCCTGGAACGAGGCGTTCTGGACGATCCGGCTGACCACCACCGAGGCCGCGCCGCTCACCGCTTTCATCAGCTCCTTCTCCAGTCCGCAGGGGCTGTTCTGGGCCAAGCTTTCGGCCGCCTCGACGCTGGCGATCGCGCCGATCCTGATCATGGGCTGGTTCAGCCAGAAGCAGTTGGTTCGAGGCCTGACATTCGGCGCGGTAAAGTAGCGGGCATTGCCTGACGCAAAACGAAAAGATAGCCCTTCGGGGGAGGAAACCATGGGAAACATCACGCTCAAGAACGTCTCCAAATCCTTCGGGGCGACGTCCATCATCCCCGGCCTCGATCTGGTCATCGAGGACGGAGAGTTCGTCGTCTTCGTCGGCCCGTCGGGCTGCGGCAAATCCACCCTGTTGCGTCTGATCGCCGGCCTCGAGGATACCAGCGGCGGCACCATCATCATCGATGGCCGCGACGTCACCGGCGAGGCGCCGGCCAAGCGCAAGCTGGCTATGGTGTTCCAGTCCTATGCGCTCTACCCGCACATGACGGTGGCCAAGAACATCGCCTTCCCGCTGAAGATGGCGGGCGAGGACCAGGCGACCATCGACAAGAAGGTGAAGGACGCCGCGCGGATCCTGAATCTCACCAACTACCTCGACCGCCGCCCCGGCCAGCTCTCCGGCGGCCAGCGGCAGCGCGTCGCCATCGGCCGCGCCATCGTGCGCCAGCCGTCGGCCTTCCTGTTCGACGAGCCTTTGTCTAATCTCGACGCGGCGCTGCGCGGCACCATGCGGCTGGAGATCAGCGAGCTGCATCACCAGCTCAAGACAACCATGGTCTACGTCACCCACGACCAGATCGAGGCGATGACCATGGCCGACAAGATCGTCGTGCTCAATGCCGGCAATATCGAGCAGGTCGGCTCGCCGATGGAGCTCTATAAGACGCCGAAGAACCTGTTCGTCGCCGGCTTCATAGGTTCGCCGAAGATGAACCTGATCGAAGGCGCGCCGGCCGCCAAATATAGCGCCAAGACAGTCGGCATCCGCCCGGAGCATATGAACATTTCGAAGACGTCAGGCGACTGGAAGGCGACGGTCGGGGTTGCCGAGCATCTCGGCTCCGACACGTTTTTGCACGTCCAGGCGGATGGTGTCGGGCAGCTGACGGTGCGTGCCGACGGCGAGTTGGCCGCCCATCACGGCGACACGATCTACCTGACGCCGGAAAAGGCCAAGCTGCATCGTTTCGGCGCCGACGGGAAGGCGATGCTGCAATGAAGCTCCGGGGTAAATCGGCGCTGATTACCGGATCGGCGCGCGGCATCGGCAGGGCGTTTGCCGAAGCCTACATGCGCGAAGGGGCGACGGTCGCGATTGGCGACATCAATCTCGAAGCCGCCGAGAAGACGGCTTCGGAAATCGGCCGCAACGCCTACGCGGTAAAGCTGGACGTCACCGATCTCGCGTCTATCGATGAGGCCATCAAGGCGGTCGAAGCCAGGGCCGGCGGCCTCGATATCTTGATCAACAACGCTGCTTTGTTCGATCTGGCGCCGATCGTCGAGATCACCAAGACAAGCTACGACAAATTGTTTTCGGTCAACGTCGCCGGCACGCTGTTTGCGTTGCAGGCCGCCGCCCGTTCTATGATTGCCCGCGGCAAGGGCGGCAAGATCATCAATATGGCAAGCCAGGCCGGGCGCCGCGGCGAGGCGGTGGTTGCCGTCTACTGCGCCACCAAGGCCGCGGTCATCTCGCTCACCCAGTCGGCAGGGCTCGACCTGATCAAACACCGCATCAATGTCAACGCGATAGCACCGGGCGTCGTCGACGGCGAGCATTGGGACGATGTCGATGCCTTGTTCGCCAAGTTCGAGAACCGGCCGAGGGGCGAGAAGAAGAGGCTGGTCGGCGAAGCCGTGCCTTATGGCCGCATGGGCACGGCGCAAGACCTCACCGGCATGGCGGTGTTCCTGGCCAGCGATGAGGCCGAGTACATCGTCGCCCAGACCTATAATGTCGATGGCGGCCAGTGGATGAGTTGAGGGGGCGAAGGCGCTCTTCCCCCCGTCTCCTCCGCGGGGGGAAGAGCCGTCCCGCTAAAGGGTAAAAGCAGATGACCGTGAAACTCTCTTCTTCCATCCTCGCCAAGCTGCCGCCCAAGGTCGCCGGCCCGAAATATGATCGCGCCGCGCTCAAGGCCGGCATCGTGCATTTCGGCGTCGGCAATTTCCATCGCTCGCACCAGGCCGTCTATCTCGACGACCTGTTCAATTCGGGTGTCGGCCACGACTGGGCCATTGTTGGCGCCGGCGTCTTCGAGGGCGAGAACGTCGGCCGCGGCAAGTTGCAGGAGCAGGACTGGCTGACCACCGTGGTCGAGCAGGACAGCGGCCATATGAGCGCGCGCGTCACCGGCGTCATGGTCGACTTCCTGGTGCCGGGCGATGCGGCCGCAATCGTCGAGCGCCTTGCCGATCCGGCGATCAAGATCGTCTCCCTGACCATTACCGAGGGCGGCTATTTCATCGATCCGGCATCCGGCGTCTTCAATCCGACACATCCCGACATCGTTGCCGACGCTGAGCCGGGGGCGACGCCGAAGACCGTCTTCGGCCTCGTCCTCGCCGGGCTGCTGCGCCGCCGCGCCGACGGTATCGTGCCCTTCACAATTATGTCCTGCGACAACATCCCCCATAACGGCCACGTCACCTCAGATGGCGTCATCGGCCTTGCGCGGCTGATCGACGAAGGTTTGGCAAACTGGGTGAACGAGAACGTTGCGTTTCCCAATGGCATGGTCGACCGCATCACGCCGGCCACCACCGACCGCGAGCGCGGCATTCTCTCCAGTGAGTTCGGCCTCGACGACAATTGGCCGGTGTTTTGCGAACCGTTCAAGCAATGGGTGCTGGAGGACCGTTTCACCGACGGCCGCCCGCCGCTGGAAAAGGTCGGCGTGCAGTTCGTCAGCGACGTCGCGCCCTATGAGCTGATGAAGATCCGCATCCTCAATGGCGGCCATGCGACCATCGCCTATCCGGCCGGGCTGATGGACATCCATTTCGTCCATGAGGCGATGCAGGAGCCGCTGGTACGCGGCTTCCTCGACAAGCTCGAGCATGACGAAATCAT
This sequence comes from Mesorhizobium sp. M1182, assembly GCF_040318335.1. Lineage (NCBI taxonomy): Bacteria > Pseudomonadati > Pseudomonadota > Alphaproteobacteria > Hyphomicrobiales > Phyllobacteriaceae > Mesorhizobium > Mesorhizobium sp. M1182. The sequence continues at coordinate 158,906 of NZ_JAMYMD010000009.1, read as the reverse complement.
CCCGACCGTGCCGCCGGTTCCGGACACCGACCTCGAAGATTACTACCAGCTCATCGAGCACCGCTTCTCCAATCCGAAGATCGGCGACACCATACGCCGGCTTTGCCTCGACGGCTCCAACCGCCAGCCGAAATTCATCATCCCGACCATCACCGACCGGCTGAAGGCTGGCAAAAGTGTCACCGGCCTTGCGCTGGAATCGGCGCTCTGGTGTCGCTACTGCTTCGGCACGACGGATTCCGGTGCCGTCACCGAGCCCAACGACCCGAACTGGGGCCGGTTGCAGGCGACGGCCAAGGCGGCCAGGGACATGCCTGCCGCCTGGCTTGCCATGGAGGACATCTATGGCGATGTCGGCCGCTCGCCGCCGTTCGCTGAAGCCTTCGGCCAAGCGCTGAGACTGCTGTGGGCGGACGGCGCGCGCGCGACACTGACGCGCTATCTCGCCGGCGACTTCTGAAGTCGATCCAGCGCGATGACGCCTGAACTGGTCATTTTCGACTGTGACGGCGTGCTGGTGGACAGTGAGATGCTGTCCGTCTCGGCATTGCTGGAGATGATCGCGCTTGCCGGCGGCAACGTCAGCGAGGACATTGCCTACGAGCACTTCCTCGGCAAGAGCATGAAGAGCGTCCGCGAAATCCTCGCAAGCGACTTCGGGCTCGATCTCACCGACCAGCATCTGACCGAGATGCGCTCCGAACTGATGCGCAGATTCCGCGAGGAGCTGAAACCGATGCCAGGTATCGCACAGGTCCTGCCAAGGCTCGGCGTACCGTGCTGCGTCGCCTCCTCCGGCACCCTGGAACGCATCCGCTATGCGCTCGACGTCACCGGGTTGCTTGGGCTGCTGGAGCCGCATTTATTCAGCGCCGCCATGGTGGCGCGGGGCAAACCGGCGCCCGATCTCTTTCTCCATGCAGCAGATAAAATGAGAGCGGCCCCGCGAAACTGCCTCGTCGTCGAGGACAGCCCGGCCGGCATCGAAGCGGCGCGGGCGGCCGGCATGCGCGTCCTTGCCTTCACCGGCGGCTCGCACACCGGCAACCCGGCATTGAAAGCGCGGCTTGCGTCGAGTGAGCCGGACTTTATATTCGCTGACATGCTGCAATTGCCCGATCTGATTGCAGGCCTGGGAGCGAGAGCAAGAACACCTTGACGAACAGTTTCGTTTGCGCGGTCGATGTCGGCACCGGAAGCGCTCGTGCCGGCATTCTCGACACCGGTGGCGCCTTGCTCGGCCGCGCCGAGCACCCGATCGCCATGCAACAGCCGAAGCCCGACCATGCCGAGCACGATTCGCAGGATATATGGTCGGCGGTGTGCATGGCCGTCCGCGCTGCCCGCGAAAAGGCGGGCGTGCGGGCCGAGGATATCGTCGGCATCTCCTTTGATGCCACCTGCTCGCTGGTGGTGCGAGACCGGCATGGCGGCCAGCTCAGCGTGTCCGTCACTGGTGAAAGGCGCTGGGACACCATTGTCTGGCTCGACCATCGCGCAATTGCCGAGGCCGACGAATGCACTGAAAGCGGCCACGCTGTGCTCGACTATATCGGCGGCGTCATGTCGCCGGAAATGGAGACGCCGAAGCTGATGTGGCTGAAGCGCAACCTGCCCGGAACATGGAACGAAGCCGGCTATCTATTCGACCTCACCGACTTCCTCACCTGGAAGGCAAGCGGCTCGCTCTCCCGTTCACAATGCACGCTGACCGCCAAATGGACCTATCTAGCCCATGAAGCGACTGGCTGGCGGCGCGACTTCTTCGAAGCCGTCGGGCTCGGCGATATCTTTGAGCACGGCAACCTGCCGGAAAAGGCAAGCCCGGTCGGTGCCGATATCGGCCCGCTCGGCGCGCAAGCCGCGACGGAGCTTGGCCTCACCGAAAAATGCCGGGTCGGCGCCGGCGTCATCGATGCCTATGCCGGCGCGCTTGGCGTGCTCGGCGGTTTCGCCGGTGACGCGACGAACATCGGCCGCCATCTGGCCCTGATTGCCGGTACGTCGAGTTGCGTCATGGCGATGTCGCCCGATCCGCAGCCTTTCGCCGGTGTCTGGGGCCCATATTATGGCGCAGCCCTTCCCGGCCTGTGGCTGTCGGAAGGTGGCCAGTCGGCCACCGGCGCGCTGCTCGACCACATCATCCGCTGGCATGGCGCCGGCGGCGAGCCGGATGCCGCCATGCATGCCAGAATTGCCCGCCGCGTCGCCGAGCTGCGCGCCGCCGAGGGCGACAACCTCGCCGCAAGGCTGCACGTACTGCCCGATTTTCACGGCAACCGCTCCCCGCTCGCCGACCCGCATGCCGTCGGCGTCATCAGCGGGCTGACGCTGGATGCCTCCTTCGACAGTCTGTGCAAGCTCTACTGGCGCACCGCCGTCAGCGTCGCGCTTGGCGTCCGTCATGTGCTGGAAGCGCTGAACGAGAACGGCTATCTGATCGACACGCTGCACGTCACCGGCGGCCACACCAAGAACCCGCTGTTGATGGAGCTCTATGCCGATGCCACCGGCTGCACGGTGGTCGAGCCGCTGGCGGACGAGGCGGTGCTGCTCGGCACCGGCATGATTGCCGCCACCGCGGCCAGGCTTTTTCCCGATTTGAACGCTGCCTGCGTCGCCATGCAACAGGGCGGCAGGACGCGAGGGCCCAATCCGGCTGCCGCCGGCCGGTTCGATCGCGACTACCGCGTGTTTCTCGAAATGCACAGGCAAAGGCAGGCGCTGGACGCGATCCGATAAATCGGGATCGGTTGCTATCTCTGGTTCCAGCGCCGGATGACCGGCTCGTCAAGGTCGTGCTCATAACCGAGCACGCTTATGCTGGCGGTATCCAGCACGAAAAACGCGCCGGCTTGCGGCGGCAGGCCGAGCCAGCGTGCGGCCAGCACCCTAAGGAAATGCGAGCTTGAGAAGACCAGGACATTGCTGCCGACCTCGCGCAACTGGCTGACGATCCGGTCCGCCCTCGAGCCGACATCCGTGGCGGACTCGCCGCTCGGGCAGCCGTCGCGAAAGAGACGCCAGCCGGGGCGCTCGGCGAGGATTTGCTTGGTGGTCAATCCCTCATAGGCACCATAATCCCACTCCGCCAGATCGTCTTTCTTCACGCCTGACGAGCCGAAGCCGGCCAGCGCACAGGTGTTGAAGGCGCGCTGCGACGGGCTCGACCACACCGCCGAGACGGACAGGCCCTTGAGCCGCTCAGCGATCCGCCTTGCCGCTTCCTCGCCGGCCGGCGTCAGCGGTATGTCGGTTCGGCCGGTATGTTTTCCGGACGCACTCCATTCCGTCTCGCCATGCCGAACCAGATAGATTTCGGGAAACGCGCTCATCAGGCTGCCTTTCAAATGGATCTGCCGCGACCATAGTGGCTTCCATAGCCTCTCCAATAGCCTCTCCAATAGCCTGCATTGAACCGACTGGCTTAACCCTTCCGCAAGTCAGCCTCTTGCCACCGGTGCCCATTTGATAGACAAACCCGTCGTAATGCGGAATCCGGCCGATCTTGGCCATTTTCCGCGCTGAGACGCGGCTTCCGGCTCTTGCTGACGTGCCGCAATCGGATAGGCGGAAAACTAGAATGTCTGCGATCGAAGCCGACGCTCGCGCGCCGGAAAACCTTTGGCGTCGGGAAATCAGGGCGATGCTGGCGCTCGCCTGGCCGATGGTGCTGACCAATCTCGGCCAGACCGCGATGACCGCTACCGACGTCATGATGATGGGGCGGCTGGGGGCGGACACGCTGGCCAGCGGTGCGCTTGGTGCCAACCTCTACTTCATGCCGCTCATCTTCGGGCTCGGCCTGATGCTTGCGACCTCGCCGATGATGGCGACCGAGCTCGGCCGTCGCCGGCACTCGGTGCGCGACCTGCGCCGCACCGTGCGCCAGGGTCTGTGGCTGGCGATCCTCATTTGCATTCCGATATGGGCCCTTCTCTGGCACGGCGAGAGCGTGTTGCTGGCCATGGGTCAGGAACCGGCGCTGGCGCACCAGGCCGGCATCTATCTGCGCTGGCTCGAATGGGCGGTGCTGCCCTTTTTCGGCTACATCGTCCTGCGCTCGTTCATTTCGGCGCTGGAGCGGCCGGGCTGGGCGCTGATCATCGTCTTCGTTGCCGTCGCCTGCAATGCCTTCTTCAACTGGCTGTTCATGTTCGGCAATCTCGGCATCCCTTCGATGGGCATCGCCGGCTCCGGCCTTGCCACCACTCTGTCCAGCACGCTGATGTTCGCCGGCATGGCGATGGTGGTGATGCTTGAGAAGAAGTTCCGGCGCTATCGTCTGTTCGGACGCTTCTGGCGCGCCGACTGGCCGCGCTTCAAGGGCCTGCTGCGGCTCGGCCTGCCGATCGCCGGCCTGCTGGCGTTCGAGGTGACGATCTTCAACGCGGCCGCCTTTCTCATGGGCCTGATCGATGCGGCTTCGCTTGCCGCCCATGCGATCGCCATCCAGATCGCCTCGGTCACCTTTATGGTGCCGCTCGGCCTCAACCAGGCGGTGACGGTGCGCGTCGGACTTGCCCACGGCGCCGGCAATCCGGAAGGTGTCAGCCGGGCTGGCTGGACCGCCTATGTCGTCGGTGTCTCCTTCATGGCGCTGATGGGGCTGGTGATGATCCTGTGGCCGCATCTCTTGATCGGCGCCTTCATCGATCTGGGCAATCCGGCTAATGCCGAGGTGGTGGCGCTTGCCGTCTCGTTCCTCGCCTTTGCTGCGCTGTTCCAGGTTTTTGACGGTGCGCAGGCGGTCGCCAGCGGCATGCTGCGCGGCCTGCACGACACCAAGGTGCCGATGATCTATGCCGCGATCGGCTATTGGGGCATCGGGCTGCCGCTCGGCGTGCTGCTGGCCTTTCGTTTTGGCTTCAACGGCGTCGGCATCTGGATCGGCCTGTCGTCGGGACTGGCGGTGGTTGCGGCACTCCTGCTGGTGCGCTGGCTGCGGCGTGACAGGATCGCGCCGCCGCTGGTATTCGGGCGTTGAATTGCTGGTCGCCCGCTCAGCGGGCCGCCGCCCGTTGCTCGAGCGAACGTGCGTATTGCGTCAGCGGAAAGCACATGACGAAGAAGATCAGCGCTACCAGCCCATAGACTTTGAACGGTTCGAAGGTCGCATTGTTGATCGCGTTGGATGTCCTCACCAGCTCCTCGAAACCGATGATCGAGGTCAGCGCGGTCGACTTGATCAGCTGCACCAGGAAGCCGACGGTCGGTGCGCGGGTGATCGAAAACGCCTGCGGCAGGATGATCAGCCGGAGTTCATGCAGATAGTGCAGGCCGAGGCTGGCGCCGGCGTCCCACTGGCCGCGCGGCAGCGCATCGACGCCGCCGCGCCAGATCTCGGCGAGATAGGCGCTGGCGAAGAAGGTCAGGCCAAGCACCGCCGCGGTCCACGGCTCGATGCGCAGGCCCAGCATCGGCAAGCCGAAGAACATCAGGAAGAGCTGCATCAGCAGCGGCGTGCCCTGGAAAAGCGCGATGTAGCCGGAGGCAAACCGGCGCGCCCATTTATTCTTGGCGATCCGGAAGAACAGCACGATCATGCCGACCACGGCCCCGCCGACAAACGCGGCCAGCGACAAGAGCACCGTCCAGCGCGCCGCCAGCAGCAGGTTGCGCAGAATGTCCCAGAAGGTGAATTCGATCATGACACGCCGGCTCCGAGAAGCCGGCGGCCGCCGCCGACCAGCAGCCGGCGCAGCCCAATCGACAGGGCGAGGTAGACCATCGTCACCACGAAATAGGTCTCGAAAGCCCGGAAGGTGCGCGCCTGCAGCATGTCGGCTTCATAGGTCAGCTCGCGAACGGCGATCTGCGATACCACGGCGGATTCCAGCATCATGATGACGATCTGGCTGGTCAGCGCCGGATAGATCACCTTGAGCGCCTGCGGCAGCACGATCTTGATGAAGACCTGGCGCGGCCTGAGCCCAAGCGCCAGTGCCGCTTCCGTCTGCCCGGGCGGCACCGCGTCGAGCCCGGCGCCAACGATCTCGATCGTGTAGGCGGCCATGTTGAGCGTCATCGCCAACATGGCTGCCAGCACCGGATCGAGCCTGACGCCGATGCTGGGCAGCCCGAAGAAGATGAAGAACAGTTGCACCAGGAACGGCGTGTTGCGGATCATCACGACATAGACGCCGATCGCCCGCTTGAGCAGCAGCGGACCGTTCCGCCGCCCTGCCGCGCCGAGGATGCTGAGCAACGTTCCCGCCAGCGTGGTGACAGTGATCAGCAGGATCGTCGTGGCCGCGCCGCGCGCGATCGCCCCTGTTGCCCCGGCAAGCCAGCCGAAGTCGAGGCTATAGGGCACTGGCCGTCAATCCTTGAGATTGGCGGGATCGAGCGGTGTCTTCAGCCAGGCCTTCGAGCTGTCGTCCAGTTTGCCGTCGGCCAGCATCTTGGCGACCGCATCGTTGACCGCTTGCTTGAGGCGGTCTTCCTTCTTGTTGAGGCCGATATGCGAGGGCGAGGTGAGAAGCTGGAATTTCTGCTCTGGCTTCAGTTCCTCCTGCCGGGCGAGCACCTGGGCGCCGACATCGTTGCCGACCACCATCAGTTGGGTCTGGCCCGAGATGAACGCCTGGATGACGGAATTATAGTTGTCGAAACGGCGGATGTCGGCCGAGGCGGGTGCCGCCTCGGTCAGCGAGGTGTCCTCCAGCGTGCCGCGATTGACGGCGATCGACTTGTCGGCAAGGTCTTCCTTGCCTTTGACCGAGAGTGCTGCCGGGCCGATGACGGCGATGTAGTAGGGTGCGTAGGCGGCGGCGAAATCGATTACCTGCTCTCGCTCCTTGGAGTAGCCGACGCTCATCAGCAGGTCGACGCGCTTGTCGGTCAGGTACGGAATGCGGTTCTGGCCGGTCACGCTGACCAGATTGAGCTTGACCTTGAGCTGGTCGGCGATGGATTGCGCCACGTCGATGTCGTAGCCCTTGATGCTCATGTCGGCGCTGGCAGAGGAGAAGGGCGGGAAGTCGGAAAAGATGCCGACATTGATGGCGCCGGCCTTGGCGATGTCGTCGATCGCGTCGGCATTGGCGGCCTGGGTGGTGAAAGCAAGACCGGTCGCGCCGAGCATCAGCACGGCGGCGATGGACGATTTGAGTTTCATGTGAAGTGTCATTGTCATTCCCCTTCTGGAAGCTTGTTTGTTTGAGTGCAACCGCCGGCTCCAGCGCGGCGGTCGCCTTTGAATTCTCTGGTGGACCATGATCTTCTCCGAAAACCGGTTCCCACTTTCGGGATCATGGTCGAGCGTGTCAGGCCGCCTTGCCGGTGATTGCCGGGCTGAAGACCATCAGGCTGAGGATCTCGAACAGCACCTGCGCGCCGGCGTGCGCCGTGTTGGTGGTCGCGTCGTACTGCGGTGCCACCTCGACGACGTCGCCGCCGACGATGTTGAGTCCCTTCAGGCCGCGCAGCAGCTCGAGCACTTCGCGCGTCGTCAGCCCGCCGACCTCCGGCGTGCCGGTGCCCGGTGCGAAGGCCGGATCGATGCTGTCAATGTCGAAGGAGACATAGGTCGGGCCGTCGCCGACTATCCTGCGCGCTTTCTCGATAATGGCGGGAATGCCGAGGCCGGTCACCTCTTCGGCATGCACGACGGTCATGCCGGACTCATAGGTGAACTCCCACAGATACTCGGCCGAGCCGCGAATGCCGATCTGGATGGTGCGGCTCGGGTCAAGCACGCCGTCCAGCACCGCGTTGCGGAACGGCCCGCCATGGTGGAACTTGGTCATGTCGAACAGGCCGCTGGTATCGCAGTGCGCGTCGATATGGATCATGCCCACCGGCGCCCTCTTGCCGACAGCCTTCAGGATCGGGTGGCTGATCGAATGGTCGCCGCCGACAGACAAGGGCAGGACGCCGGCATCGACGATCTGGTTGGCGCGGCGTTCGATGTCGTCATGGCTGGTCTCCAGCCGGTAGCGGCTCTGGAACGGCACGTCGCCGATGTCGGCGACCTTCAGCTCATGCGTCGGTGCGCATTCCAGCACATGATTGTAGGGGCCGATGCGCTCGATGGCGCGCAGTGCCCTTGGCCCGAAACGGGCGCCCGGCCGGTTGGTGACGCCCAGATCCATCGGCACACCGATCATCGCCACCTGCAGATCGCCGAAATCCGGATTGTCGGCGGCGATTTCACGATAGGGCGCCGCGAGGAAGGTCGGGATGCCGGAATAGGGCGCCAGTCGCGTGCCGGTCTTGGAGAAGATCTTGTCGGCGACACGCTGGAATTTCGGGTCGAACATTTCGCCGCCATGGCTCTCGCCGTATTTGCGGCGCAACACTTCGAGCTTGCCGCGGTCGTAACCCATGTCGGTCCTCCATGGCTGGTGCGGCGCGCGGGCGGCGGCCTCGATAGCCGCAGCCGCCGGCTGCCTGCAGATTTCACGTCTTGATGCAATGCCTGGGCAAAGTGTCCCGTAGCTGCATTGAAAAATCAATTGATATTGTTAGGGTGTTATCTGTGAGAAAATCTCACAGAGCCTAGGGTCCAAATGGCCAAGCGTTTGCCACCGCTCAACCCGCTGCGCGCCTTTGAGGCGACGGCGCGCCACGCCTCGCTGAGCAAGGCGGCGGCTGAGCTCAACGTCACCCACGGCGCCATCAGCCATCAGATCAAGGCGCTCGAGCAATCGTTGGGTGTCAAGCTGTTCGAGCGTGCCGGTCAGCGGGTGAAGCTGACGCCGCACGGCGCCGAGTTGCTGCCGGCGGTGTCGACCGCCTTCGACGGCATTGCCGCCGCCACGCAGCGCATGACGAGACCGGCCAGCACCGGCGTTCTCTCTGTATCCTGCGTGCCGGCGCTACTGTTGCTGTGGATGATCCCGCGGCTGGGCAGCTTCACCTCGCAATATCCGGATATCAGGCTGACGCTGATCCCATCCAATGATGCCAAGGACGTCCGCGCACCGCACATCGATGTCTGCGTGCACTATGGTGACGGCAGCTGGACCGACTGCTGGATGCGCAAATGGTCGGGCCTCGAACTGTTCCCGGTGGTCAGCCCGACGCTGATCAACAACCGCCCGATCCGCACCGTCCGCGACCTCGCCGATCACGTCTTCCTGCATGGCGACGACGGCCGCGAATGGCATACCTGGCTGGCCGCCGCCGACGCGCTGGACCTCGAGCGCGGCCGTCGCCATCATCTCGGCGATGCGCGGATGGCGACCGAGGCCGCGGTTCACGGCCATGGCGTGGCGCTCGGCGATACGGTGACGGCAAGCGGACTGCTCGCCAGGGGCCTGCTTGTCGCCCCGTTCAGTCTTTCCGTGCCGGCCGTCGACGATTTCTACGTCGTCTGCCGCAACGAGATGCGGTCGGCGCCGATCGTGCAATTGTTCATCGACTGGCTGTTTGCCGAGAAAGAACAGGCCGACCGCCGCGCTGACGCACCGGTGGCAGGCCGCATCGGCATTCGCCGCAAGCGTCCGGCGCTCAAGGTGGTCGGCGCCAAGACCGCATCCTGAGGCCGAAACTGCCGTAGGCGCCGCTTGCAGCAGGGGCTTCTTTTTGTCGGGCCAGCCCGCAAAGCGGGAGGCGCGTTCAAAAATTCGATGCTAAGAGGCATTTGGAGCAATTCCAGGAAAAGTGCGCAGCGGTTTTCCGTCCGGAATTGCGCTAGACAAAAGCTAGAGCGAGCAACGAAGGCGCATTAAGCGATGGCAAAGACCGATATAGCGCGGCGCGTCTACAATCACACCTGGAAGCTCGACCCGATCGTCCGCAGCTTGCTCGACACCGATTTCTACAAGCTTCTGATGCTGCAGATGATCTGGGGCATGTATCCCAAGGTCGACGCCACCTTCTCGCTGATCAACCGCACCACCTCGGTCCGCCTTGCCGAGGAGATCGATGAGACGGAGCTGCGCGAGCAGCTCGACCATGCCCGCACCTTGCGCTTCTCTAAGAAAGAGATGATCTGGCTCGGCGGCAACACCTTCTATGGCCGCAAGCAGATATTCGAACCGGAATTCCTCGCCTGGCTGGAAAATTTCCGGCTGCCCGAATACGAGCTTTCCAAGCGCGACGGCCAATACGAACTCGCCTTCAGCGGTCCGTGGATGTACACGACGCTGTGGGAGATCCCGGCGCTGGCAATTATCAATGAACTTCGATCTCGCGCGGCCATGCGGGCGTTCGGGCCGTTCGCGCTCGACGTGCTCTATGCCCGCGCCAAGGCCAAGATGTGGGCCAAGACCGAGCGGCTGAAGGCGCTGCCCGGCATCCGCATCTCGGATTTCGGCACCCGCCGCCGTCATTCTTTCCTGTGGCAGCGCTGGTGCGTCGAAGCGTTGAAGGAGGGCATCGGCGAGGCCTTCACTGGCACCTCCAACGTGCTGCTCGCCATGGACAACGATCTCGAGGCGCTCGGCACCAACGCGCATGAGCTGCCGATGGTGTTCGCCGCGCTCACCAATTCGGAAAAGGAATTGAAACGGTCGCCCTACAACGTGCTGCAGGACTGGCAGCGCTACTACGGCGGCAACCTGCTGATCGTACTGCCGGACACCTTCGGCACCGCGGCGTTCCTGCGCGATGCACCGGACTGGGTCGCCGACTGGACCGGCTTCCGCCCCGACAGCGCGCCGCCGATCGAAGGCGGCGAGAAAATCATTTCCTGGTGGCGCGAAAAGGGCAAGGACCCCAAGCAGAAGCTGCTCATCTTCTCGGATGGGCTGGAGGTCGAGACCATCGAGGAAACCTATCGCCATTTCCGCGGCAAGGTGCGCATGTCCTTCGGCTGGGGCACCAACCTGACCAACGATTTCGAGGGCTGCGCGCCGACCGAGACCAACCGGCTAGACGCCATCTCGCTGGTCTGCAAGGTCACCGAAGCCAACGGCAGGCCGGCGGTCAAGCTTTCCGACAATCCGGCCAAGTCGACAGGCGACGAGAAAGAGATCGAGCGCTATTTGCGCATCTTCGGCCAGAAGGACCGCGTGGAGCAGTTGGTGAAGGTGTGAAGTAGGGGAACTCTTGCGTAGTATGAGTTCCTTCGCGCCCCCCTCTGTCCTGCCGGACATCTCCCCCGCGAGGGGGGAGATCGCGCCCTCATTGCTGCTTTCGCCAATTGCTGAAGTTGCAGAAGGAGAGCCGACGGCGCAACCGCCGATCTCCCCGCTTGAGATGTCCGGCAGGACAGAGGGGGGCGCTGTAGAGCGCTGCATTTCGGCAATCAGGCCCTTTCCCGGCCTCGTCGCTTCCTTGGCATTCCCATCCACGCCCGCCTTCGCCCACGCCTCCGACCGCGGCCATGTCCTGCTGCTTCCCACCGGCTACTACGTCGTCGGTGGCGCGCTCGCGGTTGCCGCCAGCTTCCTTGTCCTGGCTCTACTGCCGCCGGACTCCCTCGACCGCTTCTGGCGCAAACGCCTGCCGCTTTTTACCTTCGGCGACGGCGCGCGGACTGCCGTCAGCCTGGTATCCTTTGCCGGCTTTGCAATTCTGATTGCCGCCGGCCTGTTCGGCAGCCGCGATCCGCTTTCCAATCCGCTGCCGCTGACCGTGTGGACGCTGCTCTGGGTTGGCCTGGCTCTGTTGCAGGGGCTCGCCGGCGATCTCTGGTCGTGGCTCAACCCCTGGTACGGGCCATGCCGCGTCGCCTCGCGCCTGTCCGGCAGAACGCAGCCGAATCTGCTCCCCCAACGGCTCGGCTATTGGCCGGCTTTCCTGCTGTTCTTCGCCTTCGCCTGGTTCGAGCTGATCGACCCTGCGCCCGACGATCCGGCGCGGCTGGCCTGGGCCGCCGGCGCCTATTGGCTGCTGACCTTTGCCGCTATGCAGGTCGTCGGATACCGCGACTGGAGCCTGCGCGGTGAGTTCCTGACGGTGTTCTTTTCCATGGTAGCGCACTTCGCCATCATCGAGCGCAACGAAGGCGGCCGGCTCAAACTCTGCTGGCCGGGTGCCAAGCTGCTCGGTGGCGCGCCGCTACCGCTCAGCGGCGTCGCTTTCCTGCTGCTTGCGCTGTCGTCTGTGTCCTTCGACGGCCTGTCGAAAACCTTCTTCTGGCTAGGCTGGTTCGGCATCAATCCGCTGGAGTTTCCTGGACGCACCGCTTTGATCGGCATCGGCAGTTTCGGTCTTGTGCTGAGCTTTGCCGTGCTTGCGGCCGTGTTCGCGCTAGCCGTCTTTCTTGGCCAGCACCTTGCCGGCAGCAACCATTCGCTCGGTCACGCCGCCGGGCTTTTGGCCTGGTCGATCGTACCGATCGCGCTCGCCTACCACTTCGCGCATTATCTGACGGCGCTGCTGGTCGACGACCAATATGCGATTGCCGCTCTCTCAGACCCGTTTGCGCTTGGCTGGAACCTGTTCGGTACCGCAGACATGTCAATTCAAGCCGGCGTTGTCGCCGGCGCCGGCTCGGCGTGGTGGCTGTGGAACCTCCAGGCCGGCGTCATCATTGGCGGCCACATGCTTGCTGTGCTTGTCGCCCATGGCTTGGCCTGGCGGCTGCACGCCATTCCGGCTCGCGCCGCGCTCAGCCAGTTCCCGCTCACCGTGCTGATGATCGCCTACACCGTCCTCGGCCTATGGCTGCTTGCGACGCCGAGCGCCGGATGAACGAGGTGTGCGATGGCCGTCAATCGAACCTTGGGGAAAGCTCGCTTGCCACGTCAGAGCTTTGGTGATTTAGTTTGTACACATGCAATTTTCGCCCCTCTTAACAAGAGTGGCCTGCCTGCTACAGCCATTGGTCAAAGCTCAAAAACAAGGGGAACTGCCGTGACTGACAAGAATGGGTTTTTCGATCTCTCCAGATCCGCTCTCACCCGCCGCACGGCGCTGAAGGGCCTTGCCGCCGGCGCCGGTCTTGCCGTCGCGCCGGGTTTCGTGCGTTACAGCCAGGCGCAGAACTCGGCGCCGATCAAGATCGGCTTCCAGTCGCACCGCACCGGCATCGGCGCCGCCTATGGCCGCTGGTACGAGAAGACCACAGCGGCTGCCGTCAAGGCGATCAACGATGCCGGCGGCATCAACGGCCGACCCGTCGAGGTGATCATTGAGGATGACGGCACCGATCCCGGCCGGGGAGCCGAAGTCGTCGGCAAGTTCGCCTCTCAGCACAAGACCGATATCGTCTACGGCACGCTGTTTTCGCATGTCGTCATCGGCTCGGCGCCGGCCGCCGGCGAGGCCAAGATGCCCTATTTCGTTGTCAGCGAAGGCCACCACGTCGCCTCGACCAAGTTGAACCGCTACGTCTTCCAGCCCGGCATCACCGATGTGAAGAGCCAGATCCAGTCGATGGCGCCGTGGATTACCGCCAATGCCGGCAAGAAGGTGACGCAGATATTCCCCGATTTCGCTTTCGGCTACGACCATCGCGACTACCTGCCGCCGGCCCTGAAGGCGCAAGGCGCCGAGGTCATTGCGCAGATCGCGATTCCGCCGACGGAATCCTCCTTCACCAAATATTTCCCGCAGATCCCCGCAGAGACCGAGGTGATCTACCACGTCATGGTCGGCCCGGCGGTGCTCACCTTCGTCAAGGAGCTCGGCGAGTTCTACGGCTCCAATCGGCCGCAATTGTTCGGCTTCATCGATTCGCTCGAAGCCACCGACATCAACAGCCCCGGCCTCGAATTCCTCGACGGCAGCCATTTCTGGGAAGGCTCGCCGCGTTATGCGCAGCCCGATGACTCCCCTGCGCAGAAAGCCTACCGCGCCGCCGTCGGCATCGACGACAATGGTGCCGCCGTCGGCGACCCCAAGGACGTCTCCACCGCCGCGCACATGTTCGGCTGCTGGGAAACGCTCTACGTCGTCAAGAAGGCGATGGAGGATGCCGGCTACAAGGGCCCGGAAGACCGCGCCAAGCTGGTCGAGGCGACCGAGGCGTTGGCCGAGTTCGCCGAGGGGCCGGAGCACCCGCAAGGGCCGAAAACCTTCAACGGCAAGATCCACCAGTGCTTTGGCATCCAGAACATCTCCAAGGTTGAAGGCGGCCGGCTGAATGTCGTCCACAAGACCAAGATCGAGGACGGCCTCTACGAGCCTGAGGGGGATTACACGACGCAGACGCTGTGAGCTTGGCTGCTGCAGCAAGCGTGAGCGCCAAGATACCCCCCTCTGGCCAGAGGGGGGTGCTTCGCGCATCCGCCGGTGCTTAGCCGATGCACTTCGGACCTCACCTGCTCCTCGCCGCTCTCGAAGGCCTCGTCACCTCCGCCGTGCTGGCGCTGACGGCGCTTGGGCTGTCGCTGGTGTTCGGCGTCATGCGCGTCGTCAATGTCGCGCATGGCGAGTTCTTCATGCTGGGCGCGGTGCTTGCCTGGGCGATCTCAACGGCGATATCCGGCCATCCGGCGCTCGGCTTCCTGGCCGCCCTGGTGCTGGCGCCGCTGATCGTCGGCCTGATCGCGCTGCTCGCCGAACGGCTGGTGCTGCGCCGGCTCAACTACAATCCGGAAGCCACCATCGTCGCCACCATCGGCATGCTCTACATCATCCAGCAACTGGCACTGACCTTCTACGGCCCGGAGGCGCGGCCGGTTCAGCCGCCGTTCAGCTACCGCATCCTCCTGCCGTGGTTCGGCTATTCCGGCTACAAGCTGTCGATCATCGCCGCGTCGGCGCTGCTGCTGGTCGCGACCTGGCTGGTGCTGACGCGCACGAAAATCGGCCTCGTCATGCGCGCCACGCAATATGACAGCGAGACGGCGCAGGCCTTCGGCATCCCGGTGACCAGAGTCTATGCCGGTGTTTTCGCGCTCGGCGCCATGCTGGCTGCTGTCGCCGCGGTGCTGATCGTGCCGATCAGCCAGGCCCACTATCTGATGGGACAGGACCCGCTGTTGCTGTCGTTCATCGTCGTCATCATCGGCGGCCTCGGCTCGCTGCGCGGCACGGTCGTCGCCGCGGTGCTGATCGGCCTTTCCGACGGCATCATCTCGGTGTTCTTCTCACCGACGCTGGCCAAGATCATCGCCACCTTGCTCGTCGCCATGGTGCTGGTGTTCCGGCCGCAGGGCCTGTTCGGGACGACATCGCGATGAAGGATGCTTCGCCGGCAAAGCCATATGCGCTGCACCTCGGCGTCATCGCCCTGCTTTTCGGGCTTAGCTTCGTCCTGCCGGAATACCATCACGGCCTGCTCGCCCGCATCATGGTGCTGGCGGTCTTCGCCATGGGCTACAATCTGCTGTTCGGCTATGTCGGGCTGCTCAGCCTCGGCCATGCCATGTTCTTTTCAGCCGGGCTCTATGGCGCCGGCCTTGCCGTCATCCATCTCGGCTGGAGCGTGCCGGCCGCCTTCGCAGCCGGGCTTGCCTGCGGCGCGCTTCTCGCGCTGGTGATCGGGCTGCTGGCGCTGCGCACCTCCGGCGTCGCCTTCATGATCGTCACCATGATGTTCGCTCAGGTATTCTATCTCGTCATTCTTTATTTCGCTGCCTGGACCGGTGGCGACCAGGGCATGGTCGTGCCGCAGCCGATGCGTGTCCTTGTCCTGGGCAGCACGTCGCTCGACCTCACCAACCCGACCGTGCGCTATATGACCGCGCTGGCACTGTTCTCGATTGTGCTGCTCATAAGCCTGGCGATAGTCCGCTCCGGCTACGGTCGCGTGCTGGTCGCCATCCGCGAGAACGAGGAGCGGACCAAGATGCTCGGCTACGACACGTTCTCCAGCAAGCTTGCCGCCGTCGTCATCTCCGGCAGCATCTGCGCGGCCTCCGGCGCGGCCTATGCGCTGCTGTTCGGCTATGTCGGCTCGAGCTTCGCTTCGGTGCAATATTCCATCCTGCCGCTGCTCTGGGTGCTGCTGGGCGGCGCCGCCACCACGCTCGGTCCGCTGATCGGCACGCTGTTCATGTATTATGTCATCGACGTCGCCAGCGGCTACACCTCGGCCTATCTGCTGATCGTCGGCATAGCGCTCATCCTGCTGGTGCTGTTCTTCCCGAGAGGCATTCTCGGCAGCATCCGCCAGCGCTGGCTCGGGTGGTTGCCATGATGCCGCTGCTCACCACCAAAGGCCTGTCGCGCAGTTTCGGCGGCTTGCGTGCCGTCGACGGCGTCGACTTCGCGCTGATACCGGGCGAGATTCGCGCCATCATCGGCCCCAACGGTGCCGGCAAGACCACCTTCGTCAGCCTGGTCAGCGGCCGCATCCAGCCCTCGTCGGGCATGATCGTCTTCGACGGCGCGGACATCACCAGCCTGCCTGCCTACGCCCGGGTTCGCCTCGGCATCGCCTATACGTTCCAGATCACCAGCGTCTTTGCCAATCTCAGCGCCTACGACAATGTTGCCCTGCCGGTGCAGCGCACGCTGACCGACGGCCGCTCGAAGGGCGCGGTTCACACCGGCGTCATGGCGGCGCTCGAGCGCACCGGCCTTGCCGACCGGGCGCAAATGCCTGCCGGGCAATTGTCCTACGGTCACCAGCGGTTGCTGGAAGTGGCAATGGGACTGGCACTGAAGCCGCGGCTGCTGATCCTCGACGAACCGACGCAAGGGCTTGCCGACAGCGAGATCGACAATTTCATCGAGCTGGTGCGCGCGATCGCCGATAGCGCCACCGTGCTTTTGATCGAGCACAACATGCCGGTGGTCATGCGGCTCGCCGACCGCATCACCGTCTTCAACGCCGGCAGGATTTTGGCTGAAGGCACGCCCGAGCAGATCCGCGCCAATGCCGCGGTGCAGGACGCCTATCTGGGGACGACCCATGGCTGAGGCCCAGTCCAAGGCACTGACGATCTCCGGGGTCGACTGCTTCTATGGCGAGGTCCAGGTGCTCTATGGCCTCGATCTTGTCTTGAACGAGGGCGAAGTGCTCTGCCTGTTCGGCCGCAACGGCGCCGGCAAGACGACGACGCTGAAGGCAATCATGGGTCTGGTGCCGGTAAGCTCCGGGTCGATTCGGCTCGAAGGGCGGGAATTGAGCGGCTTGCCGGCGCACGAGGTGCCCAAGGCCGGCGTCGCCTACGTGCCGCAGGGCCGGCGGCTGTTCGCCGAGATGACGGTGGCGGAAAACATCGAGATCGGCCTGATGGCCCGCAACAAGGGCAAGGCGACGCGCGAGAACGTGCTCGATCTCTTCCCGCTGTTGCGCCAGCGCCTCAGGCAGCGTTCGGGCACGCTGTCCGGCGGCGAGCAGCAGATGCTGGCCATGGCCCGCGC
Organism: Mesorhizobium sp. M1182; assembly: GCF_040318335.1. NCBI lineage: Bacteria > Pseudomonadati > Pseudomonadota > Alphaproteobacteria > Hyphomicrobiales > Phyllobacteriaceae > Mesorhizobium > Mesorhizobium sp. M1182. The sequence continues at coordinate 141,752 of NZ_JAMYMD010000009.1, read as the reverse complement.
CCTGTGTCTGGAACCGCAGGTGCTCCTGCTCGACGAACCGACCGAAGGGCTGATGCCGTCGATGATCGCCAAGATCCGCGAAACCGTGTCGAAGCTGCGTGCGCTTGGCGTGTCGACAATTCTTGTCGAGCAGCGCGTCGATGCCGTGCTGTCGGTCGCAGACCGCGTTTGTTTCATCGAAAACGGCCGCAACCGCGAGACGGTCGATGTCGAGGAACTGCGCTCCGATCCCTCCGCGGTCCGTCGCTATGTCGGCGTAGGATGATCAGGCAAAGAACAGCAAGCCGGCAAGCAGGAATGTCGGGATCAGCACCGCGCCCGACCATGCCATATAGCCAAAGAAGCTCGGCATCTTGATGCCGCGATGCCTGGCAATGGCATAGACCATGAAATTCGGCGCATTGCCGACATAGGTGTTGGCGCCCATGAACACCGCGCCTGCCGAGATCGCCGCCAGCGTCGAGGCGAGCTCGGTCATCAGATGCTGCGCATCGCCGCCAGCCAGCTCGAAGAACACCAGATAGGTCGGCGCATTGTCGAGGAAGGACGACAGCGCTCCGGTCAGCCAGAAATAGGCAAGGTTGTCCGGCGCGCCGGTCGGCGAACTGACCAGCAGCACCAACGGCGCCAGCGCGCCATCGAGCCCGGCCCGCAAGATGGCGACGACCGGCACGATGCAGATGAAGATGCTGGCGAACAGCTTCGCCACCTCGGCAATCGGCCCCCAGTTGAAGGCGTTTGCGCCGCGAAACTCCTTCGGCGAGACGACAAGCGAAGTGAAGGCCAGTATCAGGATGGCGGCGTCGCGCACCAGATTCTGCAGCTCGAGGCTGACGCCCTGAAAAGAGAAACTCACTCCCGGCTTCCAGGCAGCGGAAATCAGGATCGCGGCGATTACGCCGGCCAGCAGCGGGATGTTGGCCAGGCCGCGAATGCGCACCTTGCTGTCGGGCGTCGGATCCTTGATCTTCGGCGCGCCTTCCTCCCGGCGATGCATGATGATGTCGATCGCCAGGAAAACAGCCAGCACCACGCCGGCGACGAACAGCGTCTCGGGCAGCAGGTGAACTGTCGTCCAGAAGAAATCGACGCCGCGCAGAAAGCCGACGAACAGCGGCGGATCGCCCAGCGGCGTTAGCGACCCGCCGATGTTGGACACCAGGAAGATGAAAAAGATGACGACATGGGCGTTGAAGCGCCGGTTGTCGTTGGCGCGGATGAGCGGCCGGATCAGGATCATCGAGGCGCCGGTTGTGCCAATGATCGAGGCAAGCAGCGCCCCTCCCAGCAACAGCCCGGCATTGACCAGCGGCGTGCCGTGTATGTTGCCGGCAACGAAGATACCGCCCGAAATGGTGAACAGCGCAAACAGCAGGATGATGAACGACATGTATTCGGTGAGCAGCGCATGCAGCACTGCCTGCGTGGCGGACGGGATGCCGAAGGCGATGGCCAGCGGCCCGATCACCAACGCTGCCCAGAAGGCAGCGATCTTGCCGTAATGGTGCTCCCAAGCATGATGGAACAGCAGCGGGCCGGTCGCGATGCAAAGCAATAGCCCGGCAAACGGCAGCACCCACCAAAGCGACATGGCGGCGCCCGGCAATTCGTGCGCTTCGGCCGCGAGAACCGCATTCGGAGAAAAGATTGCTGCAATAAGTGCAGCACTTGCCGTCAACGCCGCAAACCGCATGAAGCCCCTCAAAAGTCTGTCAGGTTCGGCTGGATGACGTTCAAATCAGTGTCACGCCGGCATCGCGCATCCGGCCCAGCATCCTCTCCACGGAGCCGTTGAGATCGATGCCGCGGCAGGCGTCGAGCCGCACGGACGTCTCAAAACCGAGCTTGACCGCGTCGAGCGCCGAAAAGGCGACGCAGAAATCCGTCGCCAGGCCGACCAGGGTCAGCGTCTCGATGTTCCGATCCCGGAGATAGCCGGCAAGGCCGGTCGGCGTCGTCCGGTCGTTCTCGAAGAATGCGGAATAGCTGTCGATCGCAGGACGGAACCCCTTGCGGATCACCAACTCGGCCTTGCTCCAGGCGAGGCCCGAATGGAAATCCGATCCCAGGCTGCCCTGGATGCAGTGATCCGGCCACAGCGTCTGGTGGCCATAAGGCACGTCGATCGTTTCGAACGGGTGCTTGCCGGGGTGGCTGGAGGCAAAGCTCGAATGGCCGGCAGGGTGCCAGTCCTGCGTCAGCAGGACGTGCTCGGTCCGCCGGATCAGGTCATTGACCAACGGCACGATTTCGTCGCCACCGGCCACTTCAAGGGCGCCACCCGGGCAGAAATCGTTCTGCAGGTCGATAACGACAAGCGCTTCGTCGGCCATGGAGCCTCCTTATTTTCTTGGTCTTGAGCTTAGGCTCCAATGAAAACGCGACCGGACGCAGAAACTTGACCAGATGGCCGGCTGCGTCAACCTCTCATGGCATAACAAATGCGTTCCGGGTGCACCGGGGCCAACAGCCGTGCAAACTCTGGCTTTGACAATTCCTGCCGGCTTGATATCATTTGCATACGAATGAATTTCCTGCCTTGAATGCTCGGGAAAATCTTTCGGCAGGATCCCCTCTCGGGAAGCCCATTCTGGGAAGGCAAAGCGTGATCCGTTACGCAAAACCCACCACGGTCGACGACGCCCTCGCTTTGCTGGGCGAAGGGCAATGGCGCATCCTCGCCGGCGGCACCGACTTCTATCCGGCACAGGGCAGCAAGCCTTTCCGCGACAATGTCCTCGATATCAATGGCCTGGTGGCATTGCGCGGCATTGCCGAAGCCGAAAACCATTGGCTCGTCGGCGCGCGCACCACCTGGACCGATCTCGTCCGCCATCCTCTGCCGGCGGCTTTCGACGCGCTGAAGCAGGCGGCGCGGGAAGTCGGCTCGGTGCAGATCCAGAACGTTGCCTCGATTGCCGGCAATCTCTGCAACGCCTCGCCGGCCGCCGACGGCGTGCCGGCGCTGCTGGTGCTCGATGCCGAAGTCGAACTGCGTTCCGCTGTGGCGACCCGGCATCTGCCCCTTGCAGAATTCATCCTCGGCAACCGTCGCACCGCACTGCAGCCCGGCGAAATGGTCACGGGAATCCGCATTCCCAAACCCGCGACCGCCGGCAGCTCCGCCTTCGTGAAACTCGGCGCGCGGCGTTATCTCGTCATCTCCATCGCCATGGCCGCCGCACGCCTGGCCGTCGAAGATGGTATGGTCAGGAACGCGGCCGTCGCCGTCGGTTCCTGCTCGGTTGTCGCCAGGCGCCTGGCGGGTGTCGAGGCGGCGCTACGCGGCCGGCCCGTCGGCCACGCGCTGGCCACTGCGATCCAATCCGCACCGATGGACGAGCTGTCGCCGATCGGCGACGTGCGCGGCAGCGCCGAATATCGGCTGGACGCTGCGCGCGAGATCGTCGCCCGCGCCGTGCTTGGTGCGATGGGCGCTGTTCCCGACGAAAGGGCGGCGGCCTGATGGGCATGGAGCGCGCCGACATCGCCTTCGAAGTCAACGGCGCCGCCGTCAGCGTTTGTGTGCCGCCGGTGCGGCGGCTGTCCGCGGTGCTGCGCGACGAGTTGCGGCTGACCGGCACCAAGATCGGCTGTGATGCCGGCGATTGCGGCGCCTGCACGGTGCTGGTCGACGGCGAGCCGGTCTGCGCCTGCTTGATGCCCGCGGCTTCCGCCTCCGGCACCGTGGTGACGACAGTCGAAGGCCTCGCCAATGGCCGGTTGTCGGCGCTGCAGGCTTCGTTCCTCAGCCATGGCGCAGCGCAATGCGGCGCCTGCACGCCCGGCCTGCTGGTCGCGGCAACGGCACTCCTGGACAGGACGCCTTGCCCGAGCGAGGCCGAAACGCAGGATGCACTGGGCGGCGTGCTCTGCCGCTGTACCGGCTACCGCAAGATCGTCACCGCGGTGATGGACGCTTGGCGCCACGCCGACGGCCTCGATCCGCGCATGCCATCCTCTGGCCATGCCGTCGGCTCCTCCCCGATCCGCGTAGATGGCCTGCCGAAAGTCACCGGCGACGAAAAATTCGGCGGTGATTCATTCCCGGCCGACGCGTTGTCGGTGCTGGTGGTCCGCTCGCCGCATTATCGTGCCGCTTTCACTTTTGGCGACCTCGGCAGTTGGGTGAAATCCCGTCCCGGCATTGCCGGCGTCTTCACCGCCGCCGACATTCCGGGAAAGAATTGTTTCGGCGTCATCGCGCCCTTCGCCGACCAGCCGGCGCTGGCCGAAGGGGTTTCGCGCTTTCGCGGTGAGGCGGTGGCGCTGGTTGCCGGCGAACGCGAGGCTATCCTCGATCTCGACCTTGCCGATTTTCCTGTCAGTTGGACCGAGTTGCCGCATTTTCTGGAAACTGGCGAAGCGCAGGCCGGCGGTGCGCAACTGGTCCATGAAAACCGGCCCTCGAACCTGCTCACCTCCGGCTTCGTCGAGCGTGGCGACCCCGAAGCCGCGCTCGCCGGTGCGGCTTTCGTCGTTTCCGGCGCCATCGACACTTCCTATGTCGAGCACGCCTATATTGAACCGGAAGCCGGCTATGCCTTCATGGACGGCGACACGCTGGTCGTCGTCGCCTGCACGCAGGCGCCCTATATGGACCGCGACGACACGGCAAAAGTGCTCGGCCTTGCCCCGGAACAGGTGCGCATCGTGCCGACCGCCACCGGCGGCGGCTTCGGCTCCAAGCTCGACGTCTCGCTGCAACCGCTCATCGGCCTCGTCGCCATGAAAACCGGCCGGCCGGCGGCGCTCGCCTACAGCCGCACCGAATCGATGATCTCGACCACCAAGCGCCATCCGGCTCTGATGAGAGCGAGCATCGGCGCCGATGCCGACGGCCGTGTCACCGGCATGGTCTTCGCCGGCGATTTCAACACCGGCGCCTATGCCAGCTGGGGGCCGACGGTCGCCAACCGCGTGCCGGTGCACGCCTCCGGCCCCTATGCGACGCCGAACTATCGCGCCGAAGGCCGCGCCATCCACACCAACGGCCCGATTGCCGGCGCCTTTCGCGGTTTCGGCGTGCCGCAGGCGACGATCATGCAGGAGACCCTCTATGACGACCTAGCCGACAAGCTCGGCATGGATCGGCTCGCCTTTCGCCTGAAGAACTGCCTTCGGAACGGATCCGAAACAGTCACCGGCCAGCGGCTCGAGTCGGGCGTCGGCATCGCCGACTGCCTCGAGGCCCTCCGTTCACATTGGCAGCGTGCCGTTCGCGATGCCGAAGCGTTCAATGCCGGTAGCAGCATCAAAAAACGCGGCGTCGGCATCGCTTCTTGCTGGTACGGCTGCGGCAACACCTCGCTGCCCAATCCGTCGACCATCAAGGTCGGCATCTCGGCATCGGGCGCAGTCGTCCTGCATCAGGGTGCGGTCGATATCGGGCAAGGCTCGAACACTGTCATCGCGCAGATCTGCGCCGATGCGTTGGGTCTTCCGCTCGAAAAATTCATGCTGAAAGGCGCCGACACGGCGATCACCCCCGACGCCGGCAAGACCTCGGCCTCGCGCCAGACCTTCGTCACCGGCAAGGCCGCCGAAAAGGCCGGCCGCGCCTTGCGCGAGGAGATCTTGCGTTTCGCCAATGTCTCGGAAAAGGCGGCGATTGCGCTGGACGGCACAAGCCTGAGCATCAGGGAAGGCGAAGCGACCCGCCGCGTCGATCTTTCCTCGCTGAAGGCAGACCCCGAAGGCTTTGTCTTTCGCGCCGAGGAAAGCTACGACCCGCCGACGCTGCCGCTCGATGCCAAGGGCCAGGGCAAGCCTTATGCCGTCTATGGCTATGGCGCGCAGATCGCCGAACTGGAGGTCGACCTCAGGCTCGGCACCGTGAAGCTTATAAAAATCACCGCCGCTCACGATGTCGGCAAGGCCATCAACCCTTTACTGGCAGAGGGCCAGATCGAGGGTGGCATCGCCCAGGGCATCGGCATGGCGCTGATGGAGGAATTCATCCCCGGGCGCACCGAAAACCTGCACGACTATCTGATCCCGACGATCGGCGACGTGCCACCGATCGAGACCATCCTGATAGAAGTTCCGGATCCGGAAGGACCCTTCGGCGCCAAGGGTTTGGGCGAGCATGTGCTGATCCCGACGGCGCCGGCGATCCTCAACGCCATCCGCCACGCCACCGGTGTGCTGGTCACCAAAATTCCGGCGACGCCGACCCGCATCCGCGCCGCCATCCTCGACAAGGAGGCGCGCCGATGAGCGAGCTTGCCGAACGCTTCGAGACCCACGATCCCGGCGAGAAGCTGGTGGCCGAGAAGATCCGCTGCGATGCCTGTCCAGTCATGTGCTACATCGCCGATGGCCGCACCGGCGCCTGCGATCGCTACGGCAATGTTGGCGGCAGGATCGTGCGGATGGATCCACTGACCATCCTCGACCACGCGGCCGAGACCGGCGCCGCAATCGTACCCTTTGCCGAAGAAGGCGAGGCATGGGACGGCGAACTGGTCAACACCGGCCGCCGCTTCGTCACCGCCATCGGCGCCGGCACCACCTATCCCGATTACAAGCCGGCGCCCTTCATCGTCAGCCAGGAGGTCGAGGGCGTCGATCTGGTCACCGTCGTCACCGAGGGCATCTTCTCCTATTGCGGCGTCAAGGTGAAGATCGACACCGACCGTCATATCGGCCCCGAAACGGCTACGGTCCGTGCCCAAGGCGAGGCGATCGGCCATGTCACGACCGGCGAATACGGCTCGCAGATGCTGTCGCTGGGCGGCGTACATCATCTGACCGGCGGCTCGAAGGCTGAAGGGCGCGCCACCTGCGACGCCATGCTCGCCCTGTGCAACCGCAAACCGGTTGAACTCGTCATCGACGGCGGCGCCACCGTCATCGTCGAAGCCGGCAAGCCGCCGGTCATCGACGGCAAGCTCGAGCAGCGCATGCGCGTCGGCTGCGGTTCGGCTACCATAGGCATGTTCGCGACCCAATGGCGCGGCCTTGTCGACGAGGTGGTGGTGGTCGATGACCACATCACCGGCGTCGTCTCCGAGCATCAGGCCGGCAAGGTGCTTGGCTGGCGGGATACCGGCATCAAGATCATCGGCCGCCGTTCGACGCCGGGCCGTTATTTCAAGGTGTCGGAGCCCGGCCTCGGCTGGGGCGGCACCAGCATTTCCGACCCGCTGTCGATCCTTGGTGAATGGAACGCCAAAAAGGGTGCGCGCCCCGGCATGTCGCTGCTGATGGTCTCGACCACCGGTGAGCAATTCGCCTATTATGAGCTCGACGACGAATTGAAGCCGGTCCAGAAACCGTTCCCGGAGCGGCTGCGGAAGTCGGTCGAACTGATCGAGGACAATTGCGAGCCGGCGCTCTGCACCGTGCTTTTCGTCGGCGGCGCCGGCGGCTCGCTGCGCGCCGGCGTCACCGAGAACCCGGTCAATCTGACCCGCTCGGTGCAGGGCTTGACGACCTACGTGACGGTCGGCGGCGCGCCGGTCTATGTCTGGCCGGGCGGCGGCATCACGCTGATGGTCGACGTCACCCGCGTCCCGGAAGGCGCCTTCGGCTATGTGCCGACGCCGGCGCTGGTGGCGCCGATCGAGTTCACCATGCGCCGCGACGATTATGTCAGACTTGGCGGCTACGAAGCCGAAATCCGCAGCGTCGACGATATCCTGGCCAAGGGCGGCGAATATCTCAATCCGCGCCGCGGCACGGCCGCACCCCGGGACAATCCCTGGCCGCCGCTGGCGCAGTTGCGTCGCGCGGCCGCAAACGGGGCCGGGCGATGAACGGCCCGCAGGCGCATTGGCTCGAGGACGGCCGGAGGCTTCACCTCAATCATGGGCCGATCGATCTGATCGTCGAGGCATTCGGCGAGGCGAGTGAATGCAGCGCCGCATATCGCCAGGCAGTGGCGCGCTTCCAGACAATCCTGGTTGAACTGGTCGAAGAGTTGCCCGAACTGCGGCGCCCGGCCGCCTCGCGGCCACGTGCTTTCGCTGGCCCGACGGCGCGCCGCATGGAAGCGGCGGTCGTTCCGCTAGCGAAACAATTCATCACGCCGATGGCGGCCGTCGCCGGCTCGGTAGCCGACGAAGTGCTTGGCGCGCTGCTTGCCGGCCGCCGGCTCGAGCGCGCCTATGTCAATAATGGCGGCGACAGCGCGATCTATCTCGGCCACGGGCAGTCGATGATGCTTGCCATTGCCGGGACAGGTCATGGGTTGGCAGATCGTCTCACGATCCGCCCCGAAGACGGGATCCGCGGTGTCGCGACAAGCGGCTGGCGCGGCCGCTCCTTTTCGCTGGGCATCGCCGACGCGGTCACGGTGCTGGCGCGAACGGGTGCTGAAGCCGATGCCGCCGCGACGTTGATCGCCAACGCCGTCGACCTGCCCGGTCATCCGGCCGTTAGGCGCGTACGGGCGCGCGATCTCGCACCTGACAGCGACCTCGGCGACCGTTTGGTGACGCAGGGCGTGGGGCTGCTTTCCGCCGCTGAAATCGCTATCGCGCTGGAAGGCGGATTTGCCGTTGCCGAGGAGTTTCGGCGGCGCGGCCTGATTGCCGCCGCGGCACTTTTCCTCGGCGGTCAGGCGCGCATCGCAGGTCCGATGGCGCTCGCCAATAAAGTTTTAGAGAGGGAAATTGCTCATGCCTGAGTTTCCGATCCGCAAGATCGCCGTGCTGACCGAAGAGATTTTTCACGAAGGCGGGCCGGTGGCGAAGGTGCCGCGGCGCCGCGCGGCGGCCATGGCTGTGGTCAAGAACCCGTTCGCCGGCCATTACGTCGAGGAACTGCAGAGCGCCATGGAGGATTTGAAGCCGCTCGGGCTGCTGCTCTCCGACAGGCTTGTTGCCGCATTGGGCGGCGACGTCAAACAGATCGACGGTTACGGCAAGGGCGCCATCGTCGGCATGGCGGGCGAGCTGGAGCATGGCGCGCTGTGGCATGTGCCGGGCGGCTATGCCATGCGCGAACGGCTCGGCGACGCCAAGGCGATCGTGCCCTCGGCAAAGAAGGTCGGCGGCTTCGGCGCGCGGCTCGATGTGCCGCTCGGCCACATCAACGCCGCCTATGTGCGCAGCCATTTCGATGCCATGGAAATCGGCATCAGCGATGGCCCCCGTCCCGACGAGATCCTGTTTTGCCTCGCCATGACCTGCGGCCCGCGCGTGCACGACCGCATGGGTGGGCTGGCGGCCAAGGAAATTAAGGCATGGGATGGGCTGCGGTGAGCGCCGAGGACAATCGGCTCAAGCTGGTCGAGGCCGAGGAGCCTGACGAAAACGACTATCGCTTGCAGGAGCAGGTCGGCTTCATCCTGCGCAAGGCGCATCAGCGCCATGTCTCGATCTTCGCCGCACACATCGCCGATCTGACGCCGCCGCAATTTGCCGCTTTGGCCAAATTGCGCGACGTCGGCGAGACCTCGCAGAACCAGCTTGGCAGCCTGATCGCCATGGATGCGGCGACCGTGAAGGGCGTCATCGACCGGCTGAGAGCGCGTGGCTTTGTCGAACTTAGCAAACACGAAGTCGACAAACGGCGCCTGCTGGTCAATCTGACCGCTGAGGGGCGCGACGCGATCGAGCGGCTGATCCCGCTTGCCCGTGAGATTACGCAGGAAACGCTGGCGCCGCTTTCTGCCAAGGAAGCGGCCATTTTCATGAAGCTGCTGGCCAAGCTGGCTTAATCTGCTGCCTGCCGGCGCTTGGTTGTTGTTCCTGCCGGGCGCTGAACGCCCGGCAGGAAAGCCTCGTCTCAGAGGCCGTTGTCCTTCAGGATCTGGGCGGCATTTTCCTTGGTGATCTTCTCCGTCGGCAGGGTGATGGTCTTTTCCACTTTCTCCCCGTTCAGGAACTTGATCGCCTGCCGCAGCCCTTCGGCGCCCGGCGTCACATAAGTGAACGTCGCCGTCAGCTCGCCATTGGCGACCAGCTGCACGCCTTCATTGGGCAGGCCGTCGATGCCGATGAACTTGATGTCCTTCTCACGTCCCACGTCCTTGGCGGCAAGATAGGCGCCATAGGCCATCGGATCATTGTGGCCGTAGACAAGATCGATTTTCTCGTTGTTGCGCAACGCCGTCGCCATGATGTTGTAGGCCTGGTCCTGCTTCCAGTCGCCCGACTGCTGGTCGAGCAGGTATTTTATGCCCGGCTCCTTGTCGGTGAATTCATGGAAGCCGTCATGGCGGTCGTGTGCCGGCTGGGTGCCCATGCCGCCCCAGATCTCGACGACGTTGCCGACGGCCTTGCCCTTGCCGCCAAGCAGCTCGACGGCATATTCACCGGCAGCTCGGCCGATCAGCTTGTTGTCGCCGCCGACGAACTGCGTGTAGTCGTTGGTTTCGACGTTGCGGTCGAGCACGAAGACCGGGATCTTGGCATCGATCGCCTGCTGCACGACACCGGTCAGGCCAGCGGATTCTTTCGGTGATACCAAGAGCGCATCGACCTCCTGACGGATAAGGTTTTCGACATCGGCGACCTGCTTCTCGGTCTTGTCCTCGCCGTCGGTGATGATCAGCTCGACTTCCGGATGCTTGGCCGCTTCGGCCAGGATGTCCTTGTTGAACTGGGCGCGCCAGGGTTCGATGGTCGTCACCTGCGAGAAGCCGATCTTCCACTTCTTGTCCTGCGCATGGGCGCCGCCGGCAAGCATGGCGGTCGTGGTCAGGAGTGCCGCTGTCAGCCCGGCGAGCTTCAACAATTCACGTCGTTTCATTTCTTGTTTCCTCCAATATTCAGAGACGCGGTCTCTTGCGACGGCCGCTTTGCCGCGGCCGTTTCCTTGTGCGCTTGCCCGCCGGGCAGTCGCAAATAGAAGAGAAGATCACCGGCATTGCGCTCCTGTACGAGCACGGTACCGATGATGATCATCCCCTTCAGCACCAGCTGAAGGTTCGAATTGATGTTGTGCAGCTGCAGGATGTTGGAGAGCAGCCCGAAGATCAGCACGCCGCAGAACGTCCCGGTGAGGCTGCCGCGTCCGCCCATCAGGCTGGTGCCGCCGATGACCACGGCGGCGATCGCGTCGAGCTCCAGCCCGGCGCCGGCATCAGGCTTGCCTTGCCGGTATTGCGCGACATAGAGCACCGCCGCGATGCCGGCCAGCAGCCCTGACACGGCATAGGTGGCAATCTTGACGCGGCCGGCGGCGATGCCCGACAGCCGCGCCGCCTCCTCATTGCCGCCGATCGCATAGACATAGCGGCCAAACGGCGTGAAGCGCAGCACGGCGCCGTAGATCAGGATAGCGCCGAGGAAGAACAGACCCGGCATCGGGATCACGCCGAACACCAGCGAGCGCAGCATTTCGAAATCGGCCGTGGCGTTCGAGCCGGTATAGACCGGCAGCACCGCATTGTTCTGGCCGGCGGTCAACCGGGCGATGCCGAGCGCCGTGACCATCATCGCCAGCGTGACGATGAAGGGCTGCAGCCGCCCGGCGACGATGATGAAGCCGTTGAGCGCACCGAACAGCAGGCCGACGCAAGGCGCCACCAGCAACACGCCGAGCACGCCGAATTTTGAGCCCACCTGCGGTAGCAGGAACCACAGCACCAGACTGCACAGGATCACCCCGACAATGCCGGGCGTCACCAGCCCGCGAACGCTGTCCAACCTGATTTCGTGCATGGCCTGCGCGCCGGCGCGGGATTTTTCGATGTTCAGCAGGATGAAACGAGTGACGAGAATGCCGAAGCAAAGGGCTGCCAGGGCAACTGTCGGCACCCCCAGCACCACCGCCGGCGTCACGCCGGGGACCGTCAGCAGCATGGCACAGACGACCGTGCAGATAGCCATCAGCGAGCCGACGGAAAGGTCGATACCGCCGGTGATGATCACCGCAGTCATGCCGGTGGCAATCAGCCCGGTGGTCGACACCTGGCGCAGCACATCGAGCAGGTTGCCGTAGGACAGGAAGATGTTGTTGCCCTTGGAGCTGATCGGCGAGCCGAGCACGCCGATCAGGAAGATGGCGATCAGGCCCCAATAGAGCTTCGTCCGGGACAGGATATGCAAAATGCTCATGCGGCAGGCCTCGTCATCGTCCGTCGCGGCGCCGCAAGCCGCATGATGGCCTCCTCGCTGGCTTGCGCGCGGGATAGGATTCCCGTCTGGCGGCCGTCGGCCATGACCAGGATACGGTCGGAAAGATGCAGCAGCTCCGGCAATTCCGAGCTGATGACGGCGATTGCCAGCCCGTCTCGCGCCAGCTTGAAGATGAGATCGTAGATTTCCCGCTTGGCACCGACATCGATGCCGCGTGTCGGCTCGTCAAGCAGCAGCACCCGCGGCCTCGTCGCTAGCCATTTGCCGATGACGACCTTCTGCTGGTTGCCGCCGGACAGCGTGCCGGCCGGCTGCTCGACGGTCTCGCAGCGAATGCCGAGCGCCTTGACGGCGTCCCGTGCCAGCCCTTGCTCACCGGCCAACGAGCGCACGCCGAACCGCGCCAGGGCGCCGACCAGCGGCAGCGCGACATTGTCGGTGATCGAGGCCTCGAGATGGAGGCCCTGCGTCTTGCGGTCTTCCGTGACCAGGGCGATGCCGAGCCGGCGCGCATCGCGCGGCGAACGGATTTCTACTGCCTCGCCATCGAGCCTGATCCCACCGCCGGCACGTCCGCCGCTGGACCCGAAGATGGTTTCCAGGATTTCGGTACGGCCCGAGCCCAGCAGCCCGCCGATACCGAGGATTTCTCCTGCGGCAAGATCGAAGCTGACGCCATCGAGCACGGTGCGCCAACCATTGCGATTGGGCTTCGACAGCGACAGCTCGCTTACGGACAGGACCGTGTTGCCACCGGGGATGCGGTGCTCCTGGGAGGAAGCAAGCAGGTTTCGCCCGACCATCGCCGAAATTATGGCGTCTTCGTCGAGCTTGTCCATCGCCCGCGTCAGGACGTGGCGTCCATCGCGAAACACGGTGACGCGGCTGGCCAGATGCATGACCTCGTCGATGCGGTGCGAAATGTAGACGATCGCCACGCCGCTGTCGGCGAGCTGGCGGATGATGCGGAACAGCCGCTGGCATTCGGCCGGCGAAAGCGCCGAGGTCGGCTCGTCCATGATCAGAATGCGCGCCGACATCGACAGCGCCTTGGCGATCTCGACCAGCTGCTGTTCGCCGACGCGCAAGGCACCGACGCGCGCATCCGGGTCGAGCTCGATGCCGAGCCTTTGCAAGAGCGCGCCGGCAGCGCGGCTGCTCGCCTTGCGGTCGACGATCAGCCCGGCGATCAGCTTCTCGCGGCCGAGAAAGATATTGTCGGCGACGCTAAGTTCGGGAACGAGGTTCAGCTCCTGGTGGATGATGGCGATGCCGGCGCGCTCGGCTTCGCGGACGCCGGCAAAGCGCACCGGATGGCCATCGATACTGACCGTTCCGTTATAGTCCGTATAGACGCCGGACAGGATCTTCATCAGCGTCGACTTGCCGGCGCCGTTCTCGCCCATCAGCGCATGGACCTCGCCGCGCCGCAGTTCGAAGCCGACATCGACAAGCGCGGCGATACCGCCGAAGGACTTGGAGATGTGCTCGGCGCTCAGCACGATCGCCGAGCCGTCCGCCACAACGCCTTGCGCAGGGATGGAATTGCCGTGCTGCATGATAAGGACGGCCTCCCTCCGTCGTCACCGAACACCTCAAACGCTAATCTAAACGTTTCGATCATGTCAAGGCAATATCTGGAGCCTGAGATTGTTCCATTTCAATTCTTGCTTAAAATCATAAGATTCCGTACGTATTGCTACCGTGGAGTGGTGAAACGTTTCGAAAATGACAGCGTCAGGACGAAAAAAGCAGCGCAAATTCACTGCCCCGACTATGCTTCATGTGGCCGAGGCCGCGCGTGTTTCCGTGGCCACCGTATCGGCGCTGATCAATGGCACCGCGACCGTCAGCCCCGAGCTCAGCCAGCGCATCGAACAGGCGATCCGCGACATCGGCTACAAGCGCAACGCCATTGCCCGCAGCCTGAAGATGGGCACCACACGCACCATCGGGCTCACCGTCCCACACATCACCAATCCGTTCTTTACCGACGTGGTTTCGGTCATCCAGCAGGCTTTCGACAGGGCCGGCTACGCCGTCATGCTGTGCTGCACCGACGAGCACCTGAACACGCAGGACGACCAGATCAGGCTGTTGCTCGACCGGATGGTCGACGGACTGATCGTCGCGCGTGTCGGTGACGGCGCGATCCTCAAACGGATTGTCGACGACGCCAATGTGCCGGTCGTGCTGCTCGACCGTGTTTGCCAGGGTGTCGACACCGATGCCGTCGTTCTCGACAATCAGCGCGCGGTGTTCGACGCCATCACTTACCTGATCGATCTCGGCCATCGGCGCATCGGCTACATCTCCGGCTCGTTCGATATCTCGCCGATGCATGACCGCATGGCGGGATACCGCGAGGCCCTCCAGGCCGCCGGCCTGCCGGCCGAGGCCGAACTCGTCCGCTTCGGCAACTTCCATGAAGTCGACGGCTACAACGCCACCATGCAGCTGCTTTCGCTGCACGACCGGCCGAGCGCCATCTTTTCGGCCAACAACCCGATGGTGATCGGCACCATGAAGGCCATTCGCGATATCGGCCTGTCCTGTCCGGAGGATATTTCGGTCGCCTGCTTCGACGACTTTCCGTGGTCGGATGTGTTCCGGCCGCAATTGACCACGGTCGCACAGCCGGTGCAGGCGATTGGCGAACAGGCGGCCAATCTGCTGCTCGACCGGCTCGCCGGAAACAGGGATGCGCCGCCGCGCAAGCTGACGCTCAAGGGACGCTTGATGATCCGCAATTCATGCCGTCCGCTAGGTGCAACTGCGCAGAGCGTCAGCGCGTAGCGCTTGGGCTCTGTTCAGAAACTTTGCAATGCCGGACGGACAGCGCTCCCTCTGTCCTGCCGATCCCGCGCCTTCGCAGCCACTACGGGCGTTCGTCTTTCGAAAACCGAGCAATTGAAAGACGCGGCGCCGATCGAGCCAAGTGGCCAACAATCAGCCAGCCGACAGTCAGGAAAATCTTGGCAATCGAAGCATGTCGGTTTAGGAATATGACGAGATGCGACTGATCGTTCACACGGGCGCCGGCTTGAGTCATGCGCGTGAAATCGATCCTAATCGGGCTGGGACTTGCTGGGATGGTCGCATTCTCCGGCTGCACCACCGGCGGAGCATTACAGACCTTTCCCCAGGCCTATGGCGGCCTCACCGACGCCGGTTTTCGCGTTCCGCCGGTTCCGATCTACAAGGTTGACCAAAAGTTCCATCGGCAGACAGTGCCTTATGCGACTGATGAGGCGCCGGGCACCATCATTGTCGATACAGGAGCGAAGTTCCTCTACTACGTGCTGGGAGACGGTCAGGCACTGCGCTACGGCATCGGCGTCGGCAAGGCGGGCTTCGAGTGGCATGGCACTGCTCACGTTGCGAGGAAGCGCGAATGGCCGGATTGGAGCGCGCCGTCTGCGATGATCGTGCGCGAGCAGAAGCGAGGCCGCATCATACCGGCCCATATGGAGGGCGGACTCATGAACCCGCTCGGGGCGCGGGCGCTCTATCTTTTTAACGAGAAAGGTGACACTGGATATCGCCTGCACGGTAGCCCTGAATGGTGGTCCATCGGCAAAGCTGTGTCGGCGGGCTGCATTCGCCTCATGAACCAGGACATCATCGATCTCTATGACCGCGCCACAATCGGCACCAAGGTGATCGTCATTTAGTGGACGCCGCGTTTCCCGCTAACGGACGAGCATGACGGATCGAAAAGCTCCGCGTAAAACGCGCGAAATGTTCGCTATGTCTTCGCACACCTGTTCGCGATGTTCCCTGCCTAAGGCCGGCCTTGCCCGCAACAGTGGCAAGTGGCGAACCAACTCTCAGGCAGCTTCCGACAGCGATTTGTGAGCGTCGGCCAGGATCTCGAACGAGCGCACCCGCGCCGCATGGTCGAAAATCTGCGCCGTGACCATCAACTCGTCGGCCCCTGTGCGGCGCACAAACGCCTCGATGCCTTGCCTGACCGTTTCCGGGGAGCCGACGACGGCGCAGGAAAGCGCTTGGCCGAGCATGGTCTTGGCCATTGGATCGAGGTCGCGCTCATATCCTTCGACCGGCGGCGGCAATCGGCCGGGCCGGCCGGTGCGCAGATTGACGAAGGCCTGCTGCAGCGAGGTGAACAACAACCGCGCCTGGGCATCGGAAGGAGCGGCGAAGACGTTGAGGCCGAGCATCACATAAGGCTCGTCGAGCTGCTCCGAAGGCTGGAAACGCGAGCGGTAGATCTCCAGTGCATGGTCGAGCTCGGCCGGCGCAAAATGCGAAGCGAAGGCGTAGGGCAGGCCGAGCATGGCGGCAAGCTGCGCGCCGTAGAGGCTGGAACCGAGAATCCAGATCGGCACCTTTTCGCCTTCGCCGGGCACCGCGCGGATGCGTTGGCCGTCTTCGGCCGGCTGCAAGTAACCCATCAGCTCGACGACGTCCTGCGGGAAATTGTCGGCGCCAGCGTCGAGGTTACGGCGCAGCGCCCGTGCTGTGGCCATGTCGGTGCCGGGCGCCCGCCCGAGGCCGAGATCGATGCGGCCAGGATGCAGAGCGTTAAGCGTACCGAACTGTTCGGCGATGACCAGCGGCGAATGATTGGGCAGCATGATGCCGCCGGCGCCGACGCGTATCGTATTGGTACCGCCGGCCACATGGGCAATGACCACCGAGGTGGCGGCGCTGGCGATGCCCGGCATATTGTGGTGCTCTGCCAGCCAATAGCGCCGGTAACCCAGCCGCTCGGCATGACGGGCGAGATCGAGCGAATTGGCGAGTGACTGTGAAGCGTTGCTGCCTTCGACGATCGGCGACAGGTCGAGAACGGAAAGAACGGTCATCGGCGCGGGTTTCCTGTGGGCCGAAGGGATGTAGGAAGCCGTTGCCGAGGCGGCAAATTCAAAATGTTGATGGAGCGCTGAGGGCACAACGGACGTGCGACCGATGCAAGGTCGTGATCTGCACCATCGGGGGGACGCTTTTGACCCTTTAAGCCGCTACTTGTTCACCTCGGAAATCTCTTCGTCCTCGATCGCTGCCGTGTGTTGCGCCGCCAGGAAATTGCCGACATGGCTGAGACCGTCGAAATGATCGCAGAACACCTTGATGACGACCAGCAGCGGCACCGCCAGCAGCGCGCCGACAAAACCCCATAGCCACGACCAGAAGGCGATGGCGATGAGGATCGCCACTGCGTTGATTTCGAGACGGCGGCCGACCACCGTCGGCGTCACGAACTGGCCTTCGACGATGTAGCATAGAACGACGAAGGCCGGCGCCAGCAGCGCGTAGGAAATCGTGTCGAAGCTTATCAGCGCAATGATCGTGACCAGCGTGATGGTGATTAACGCTCCGATATAGGGCAGGAAATTGAGCAGAGCCGCTGCCGCGCCCCAGACCTGCGCGTTTGGCACGCCGAGTGCCCACAGGCCGAGCCCGATGACCACGCCGAGACATGTATTGATGATCGTGACGGTAAGCAGATAGTGCGAGATTTCACGTTCGACGTCATAGACGACACGCAGTGCCCGCTTCTTTTCGCTGAGACTGGGGAAGGATTGGACGATCTTTTCATAGAACATCGTGCCGGAGGCGAGCAGGAACAGCGACAGGACGAAGACGATGGTGACGCTGGTGCCGGCCGACAGTACATTGCCGGCGGCCTGCGAGAGAATACCGGATGGCGCCATGGCCACCCTCTGAACGCCCGGCTCCTGGGATGTCTGCGTCAGTCCCTCTATCTGACGCGAAACCTCCACGATCCTTTCGAACGGACGGCGCAGTTGTGCCAGACGTTCGGTAAGCTGCTGGCCGATCGTCGAGGTGTTGTTGATGAGATCGATGACCGGGCCGCTGAGCAGATATCCCGCGACGGCGACGAGGCAGAACGAAAGCAGCACCAGCAGTGTCGCCGAAATGACATCGGGCATGCCATGCTTGCGCAGGAAGCGAACGATCGGCGTCAGCGTCAGCGCCAGCAGGAAAGCCAGAATGACCGGCATGAAGAAGGCGCGGGCGAAGTAAAGCGCGTAGATCGCCATGAGGATGAAGATGCCGACGAGCAGCGAACGCATCAGATGCGCATCCGCCCGCGCCTCGACGCGCGGATCCGGGCTTTCGGCAGCGCTTGCGCCCGAAGCGTCGGGTTCGGCTTTCATTCTGACCCTCGGCGGCACACCGCGATTGGTGCAGACCGTTGGCGAAAACGCCTCTGTCGCTTCAAGGTTCCGTTAGCCGGCGTCACCGGCCAGGCCGCCTCGCGGCCTTGCCGGTGAATCAGGTGACTGGGAATCAGGCAACCGGCGCCGCCACGGCGGGAACGGCCTTCGCAGTTTCCCGGCGCACGATCGGCGCCACTTTGGTTCCGTAGAGTTCGATGGCCTTCATCACCTTGGCGTGCGGCATGGTGCCGATCGCCATTTGCAGCAGGAAGCGGTCGTTGCCGAATATCCTGTGCTGGGCAAGGATCTTCTCGGCCACCTGTTCTGGATTGCCGACGAACAGCGCGCCGTTTGGGCCGCGCGATTGGTCGAAATGTGCCCGCGATGTCGGCCCCCAGCCGCGCTCGCGGCCGATGCGGTTCATCACCTCGGCCTGCGGCCCGTAAAAATCCTCGGCTGCCTGGTCCGTGCTGTCGGCAATGAAGCCGTGCACGTTGAGACTGGTGGCAAGGCTTGCCGGATCGTTGCCGGCGCGCCTGGCTGCATCCCTGTAGATGTCGAACAGCGGTGCGAACCGCGCCGGCTCGCCACCGATGATCGCCAGTGCCAGCGGCAACCCGAGCACGCCCGCGCGGGCGACGGATTGCGGTGTTCCACCGACGGCGATCCAGATCGGCAATTTGTCCTGCAAGGGCCGCGGGTAGACGCCGCGGTCGTTGATCGGCGCGCGCAGACTGCCCGACCAGGTCACCTTGACATGATCGCGGATGGCGAGCAGCAGGTCGAGCTTCTCGGCGAAGAGCTCGTCATAATCTTCGAGATTGTAGCCGAACAGCGGAAAGGACTCGATGAACGAGCCGCGCCCGGCCATGATCTCGGCACGGCCGCCGGACAGAAGATCGAGGGTGGCAAACTGCTGGAAGACGCGCACCGGATCGTCGGAGGACAGCACGGTGACAGCGCTGGTCAGCCTTATGCGCTTGGTCCGTTCGGCCGCCGCCGCCAGCGCCACCGCCGGAGCCGAGGCAGCATAGTCGGGACGGTGGTGCTCGCCGAGACCAAAGACGTCCAGCCCGACCTGGTCGGCGAGCTCGATCTCCTCGATCAAATTGCGCAACCGCTCATGCGCACCGATCGCACCGGGACCCGGTTCCGGGCTGACGTCGGCGAAGGTGTAGAGACCGAGTTCCATACTGTCATCTCAGCGTTTTGTCTTGGCGCTACACGTAGCGATCAGTCCGCCGCCCCGCCAGATGCCTGGATGGTGAACAGTGCGGGTGCCTTTCAGCCGAATTCAATCGAAATGGCGTCTCCCGGCTGCAACAGATCAGAATTTCATGGCTGGCATACCGTTTTGGCGCTTGAACTCTCGGTTTTCGCGCGTATGTAAGCGTCGCAAATTGACTTCAGGGAAGTGGACTTGGCTATCTATAGGGAAAAAGACGTTTTCGAGCGGCGCAATGCCGCAAACGAGGCAAAGAAGGCGCTTCTGGAGCGCTTCAAGGCAAAGCCGGCGCCAGATGATCCAGCGGTGCTGGCACGACAGGCCGAGCGCAAGGCAATCCTCGAGGCCCGCGCTATACGTGAGGCCGAAAAGGCCAGGCTGAAGCAGGAAAAGCTGGCGCGCGAAGCGGCCGAAGAGGCCGAGCGCGAGGCAGCTGCCGAAGCGGCACGCATCGCCGCGGAAGAAGCCGCACAGGCCGAAGCGAAGATCCGGGAAGCTGAAGAGAACGAGCGCATCGCCCGTTTTCTTGCCGACGAGGCCGAACGCAAGGCCAAGCGTGACGCACGCTATGCCGCGCGCAAGCAGCGCACCGGCAGGACGCCGCCCGGCTTCTCCGCGCGATAGCGCCTTCCGGCACTGATCAGCCGAATTCAAGAATCAGGGCCGCCTTGCAGCGGCCCCGAACGCGTTCGTCTGTCAGAATCGGCTAAGCCGCGAGCTTCAGTCCCATGATGCCGCAGACGATTAGCGCGATGCAGGCCAGCCTGATCGCCGTCGCTGGGTCGCCGAGCAGCCATATCCCCAACAGCGCCGTGCCGACGCCGGTCCACACCGCGTAAGCGGTGCCGACCGGCAACGCCTTCAGCACCAGGCCGAGCAAGGTCAGGCTGACGATCATCGAGGCTACCGTCAGGACGGTTGGCAGCGGCTTCGAGAATCCGTCGGTGTATTTGAGGCCGATCGCCCAGCCGATCTCGAACAGGGCCGGCGAGGAACAGGAAAACCGACGACATCGGAACGCTCCGTTTCGATGGCTTTCGGCCGATTTCTTGAAAAGCGCAAAAATTACCTTCGCCGCATCCAAGGGGATGCGCGTGAGCTTAATGAACAATCATACCGGCCGCGTTTGCGGCCGGTCGAAATAAGCCGAAACGGTAGCTGCGGCCCTACTTGTCCTTCAGCTTCATCGCCTTCACCGGCGGTGCCTTCAGGGCCGGCGCCGGAGCCGGTTTCTTCGCGTCCTTCTTCGGCTTGCGGGCCTCCTTGCCTGCCTTCATCGCACCCTTAGCCATGATTCGTTCCTCCAGTTGATATCTGGCGAAGTGAAACAAGAGAAAACGTTCGACTGCAAGAGGCCGCTGCCGTGCAGTCGCCTGGCCGATGGGCTGTCAACCGGTTTCTAATTCCCTCGTAAACCGCAGCGGTCCGTGCCATGGTCTTCTTCGCACTGCAGCATCAGCCCTCGCGTTTCGCCGGCTGATGATCAGGCAGGCCGGTCAGGACGACAATGCGGATCCACATCGGTTGCCAGATGAGCTTCGACTTCCCGCAGGAAACACCGCTGATCGCGATGCTAAACGTCCATTATTCGCGCGCGTCCGATCTTGAGCGGCCGGACTTCCTGACGTCGAACCCGCCGGTGCCGATCGAGAGCTACCGCGACAGTTTCGGCAATTGGTGCAACCGTCTCGTTGCGCCGGCCGGGCGCTTTGCGTTCGGCACCGACGCGGTCATCCGCGACGCCGGCTCCTTCGAGACGCGCGAGCTGACGGCATGGCAGCACGAGGTGCGCGATCTGCCGTCGGAGACGCTGCTGTTCCTGCTGCCCAGCCGTTATTGCGAGAGCGACGTGCTGTCGAATGAAGCGTGGCGGCTGTTCGGCAGCACCCCGCTCGGCATTCCGCGCGTCCAGGCGGTCTGCGACTTCGTCCATAACCACATCGTCTTCAACTATTTCAATGCACGGCCGACGCGCACCGCCGCCGAGGCCTATCGCGAGCAGAGTGGTGTATGCCGCGACTTTGCTCACCTCGCTGTTGCCTTCTGCCGCGCCCTGAACATTCCGACCCGCTACTGCACCGGCTATATCAGTGATATCGGCCTGCCAAAGCCGTGGTCGGACATGGATTTCGCCGCTTGGATGGAGGTCTATCTCGGCGGCCGCTGGCACGCGTTCGACCCGCGCAATAACGCGCCGCGCATCGGCCGCATCCTGATTGCCTCCGGACGCGATGCCGCCGATGTGCCGCTGACCCACATTTTTGGGCCGGGCGCGCTGGCTGGCTTCAAGGTCTGGACGGACGAGGTCGTCGAATAGCCCCGCGCCGCCCTTTTGAACAACCGACCTTGTGAACAACTGGGCACTTCGGGCGTTGTGGGGGACTGTGGAGCGTGGGCGGGCGCTCCGCCAATCTCGGTGCATCAACCAGGGCAGCACACCATGGCGGCGCATGGCGGGTCGAAAAAAGTGATCTATGCGGCGCTCGCCGGAAATCTTGCGATCGCAGTGACCAAATTTGCCGCTGCCTTGTTCACGGGCAGCTCGGCAATGCTCTCGGAAGGCGTCCACTCGCTCGTCGATACCGGCAATGGCAGCCTGCTGCTTTACGGCATGCACCGTGCCGCCCGGCCGGCCGACCGCACGCATCCGCTCGGCCATGGCCGCGAGCTGTACTTCTGGAGCTTCATCGTCGCGCTCCTCGTCTTTGCACTGGGTGCCGGCATATCGTTCTACGAAGGCGTGACGCACATCATGGCGCCGGAGCCGATCGCCAACGCCAAGGTGAACTACGCTGTCCTTGGCCTTTCCTTCCTCTTCGAAGGCACCTCTTGGCTGGTGGCGCTGAAGGAATTCCGCCACCAAAAAGGCAGCCACGGCTGGCTTGAGGCGGTGCAGCTCAGCAAGGATCCGAGTGTCTACACCGTACTCTTCGAGGACAGCGCGGCACTTCTCGGCCTCGTTGTCGCCTTCGCCGGGATATTGGCGGCGGAATTGCTGGACATGCCGAAGCTCGACGGCGCCGCGTCGATCGGCATCGCGCTGATCCTGGGCGCGACCGCGATCTTCCTGGCGCGAGAAAGCAAGAGCCTGCTGCTCGGCGAACCGGCCTCGCCCGAGGTGCAAACAGAGGTGCTGGCCATCATCCAGCAGGACCCGGCGGTGCAACGGGCAAATGGCGTGCTGACGCTGCATATGGGTCCGCAGGAGATCGTCGCCGCTTTGAGCATCGAGTTCGAGGATCATTTGTCGGCGCCGGAGATAGAGACCTGTGTCGAGCGCCTCGAGACGCGGCTGAAGGCGGAGATGCCGGAGGTGACGCGGCTGTTCGTCAAGCCGCAGACCACCGGCACCTGGGAACGCCGGAGCAAGGCCTTGGCGGGGGCATCCGGACAAGAACCGGCCTAAGGAAAATGGCTTGAGGAAATCGATGCGCCATCGGGCAGTCCCGGCTATGATCGCAGGCAAAAGCTCCAGGAGGAACGAAGATGAAAATCGACGGCGCGTGTCATTGTGGCGCTATCACTTACGAGGCCGAAGTCGATCCGGAAAAGACCACCATTTGTCACTGCATCGATTGTCAGAAGCTAACCGGAACGGCTTTTCGCGTCACCGTGCCGGCGTCCGAGGACAATTACAGGATCACCAAGGGCACGCCGAAGATCTATATCAAGACCGGTTCGAGTGGCGCCAAGCGCGCCCAGGCATTTTGCGGTGAGTGCGGCTCGCATCTCTACGCCACGTCGGCGGGCGAGGGACCGAAGGTTTACGGTATCAGGGTCGGCACGGCACGGCAGCGCGAGCAACTGGTGCCGAGAAAGCAGATCTGGCACCGCTCGGCGCTGCATTGGCTGCCGGAATTCGAAGGCACAACCATCATCGAGGAGCAGTAGCGCCAGACCCGGGCGAAGCCTCCGGTTCCGGCGTAGCTCTCAATCGTCGCCTTCGACGACCCTTAGTCTCAACTGCCCGGTTTTCGAATCGGCGACGCGCGGGCTGCTTTCCGCTTTTGCTCCATTCGAACCAGCGGTGTCCTCCGCCGGCTGCACGCCAAACTCCAGCGCCTCGATCTTTTGTCCGCGCCTGGTCACCTTCGATGTCGAGACCAGAATGTCGTCGATATCCTTGGCCGATTGGCCGAAATGCGTCTGCAATTTGCGCACCCGCTCGTCGAGCCGGGAGACGTCTTCCATCAGCCGGATAACCTCGCCCTGGATCAGGTGTGCCTGCTCGCGCATGCGGGCATCCTTGAGGATTGCCTGGATGACCTGGATCGACAGCATCAAAAGCGATGGCGAGACGATGACGATCCGCGATCGATGCGCCTTTTGGACAACGGCCTCGAAATTCTCATGGATTTCGGCGAACACCGATTCTGAGGGCACGAACATGAAGGCGGTGTCCTGCGTCTCGCCCTGGATCAGGTATTTTTCGGAAATATCGCGGACATGCACCTCGATGTCGCGGCGGAAAGTCTGTGCGGCGGACTTCTGCAGGTCGGCGCCTTCGGCGGCACGGATGGCATTCCACGCCTCGAGCGGAAACTTTGCGTCGATGGCAAGCGACGGCGCGCCGTTCGGCATCTTTACCAGGCAGTCGGGCCGGCTGCCATTCGACAAGGTCGCCTGGAATTCATAAGCGCCGTGCGGCAATCCGTCGGCGACGATGGCTTCCATACGCGACTGGCCGAAGGCGCCGCGCGTCTGCTTGTTGGAAAGGATCGCCTGCAATTGCACGACCTGGCCGGCCAGCGACTGGATGTTGCCTTGCGCAATATCGATGACCGCCAGCCGTTCCTGCAGCTTGGCGAGGCTCTCATGCGTCGATCTCGTCTGCTCGGTCATGGTCTGGCCCAGGCGGCCGGTCATGGCATCGAGACGCTGGCCGATCGACTGTGTCAGTTCCGCCTGGCGCGCCCCGAACACTTCGGCGATGGCGCCCATGCGGCCCTGCATTTCCGCTTGGGATTGCAGAATGCCGGCCATCCGCGCCTCGGCGTCGCGGGCGTGGTCGGCGGCTTCGGCGGCCGCCACTGCACGCGCCTTGGCCGATCGCCACAGCGCAACGACGAGCGCGACGAACAGTCCAAGGAACAGCATTGCGCCGAAACCCAGGGCATGGCCGAGCGTGAGCGTGGTGGCGCCGAGGCGGGCGACAGGTTCGGACAGGATGGTGGCCAGATCGTTCATGCCGACAGCATAGATGATTCGGTCTGCCGGCACAGATCAAAACGTGAACGACCCGAAGGCGTCCCGGTTGACGCTTTTCCTGCGAGGTCTTAGGTGAGACGCCATGTCGATCAAGCCGCTTATCATCCTCCCCGATCCCGTCCTGCGCCAGGTTTCAAAACCGGTCGAGCGTGTCGATGGCGATTTGCGCAAACTGGCCGGCGACATGCTGGACACCATGTATGACGCGCCCGGCATCGGCCTCGCAGCGATCCAGGTCGGCGAACCCTTGCGCATGCTGGTGATCGACCTGGCCAAGGAGGACGAGACGCCGGCGCCGCACGTCTTCATCAATCCCGAAATCCTTGAAAGCTCCGACCAGCGTTCGGTCTACGAGGAAGGCTGCCTGTCGATCCCGGATTACTATGCCGAGGTCGAGCGTCCGGCGGCGGTGCGGGTGAAGTTTCTCGACCGCGACGGCAAGCTGCAGGAGATCGAGGCCGAGGGGCTGATGGCGACCTGCCTGCAGCATGAAATCGACCACCTCAATGGCGTGCTGTTCATCGATTACATCTCCAAGCTGAAGCGCGACATGGTGGTCAAGAAATTCAAGAAGCTCGCCAGGGACAAGGCGCCGGGCAAGATGGTGGGGTAGGCGTCGACGAATGCCCCTGCGTGTCATCTTCATGGGTACGCCCGAATTCTCCGTGCCGACGCTGCGGGCGATTGCCGGGGCCGGGCACGAGTTGGCAGCCGTCTACACGCAGCCGCCGCGCGCCGGCGGCCGGCGCGGGCTCGAACTGACGCCGTCGCCGGTGCAGCGCGAGGCGGAGCGGCTTGGCATCGAGGTGCGGTCGCCGGTGTCGCTGAAGGGCGAGGCGGAGCAGGAAGCGTTCCGCGCCTTAGGTGCCGACGTCGCCGTGGTCGTCGCCTACGGGCTGCTCCTCCCCAAACCCATTCTCGAGGCGCCGCGGCTCGGTTGCCTCAACGGCCACGCATCGCTGCTGCCGCGCTGGCGCGGCGCTGCCCCTATCCAGCGCGCCATCATGGCCGGCGATACCGAAACGGGCATGATGGTGATGCGGATGGAGGAAGGCCTCGACACCGGCCCTGTGGCAATGGTTGAAAAATGTCCCATTGGACCCGACATGACGGCCGGCGATCTGCACGATCGGCTGATGGTCTTGGGTGCTTCGCTCATAGTGCAAGCGCTCGAACGGCTGGAGCGGAATACGCTGACATTTACCACACAGGCGGAGGTGGGGGTGACCTACGCCAAGAAAATCGATAAATCGGAGACTCGCATAGACTGGCTGCGACCTGCCGGCGACGTGCACAACCAGATTCGCGGCCTGTCGCCCTTTCCCGGTGCATGGTGCGAGGCCGAAATCGGCGGCCGCGTGGAACGGCTGAAACTGCTTCGCTCGACGCTCTCGCAAGGCGCCGGCGAACCGGGAGGAATTCTCGATGACCGGCTGACAGTCGCCTGCGGGTCAGGCGCGATCAGGCCGGTCGAAGTTCAACGTGCGGGCGCAAGGCCCATTGCCGCGCAGGAGTTTCTGCGCGGCGCCAAGCTCGAAAAAGGAATGAAATTGTTATGAGCATGATGTCCATACGCGCGGCGACGCCGCGGGACCGCGAGGCGATCCGCCTTGTCGAAGAACACGCATTCGGCCAGCAGACGGAGGCCGGACTGGTCGACGCGCTGGTCACCGGCGGTGATGCCGTCGTCGAACTGGTGGCGGACGAAGACGGGCAAGTGGTCGGCCATATCCTGTTTTCACGGCTTTTCGTGCAGAATGGCGGCAAGAGCTTCCCGGCGGTGGCTTTGGCTCCTTTGGCGGTCGAGCCGTCGTTCCACGGCACCGGCATCGGCGGTGCGCTGGTCCGCGAGGCGCATATCCGCCTGAAGGCTGCTGGCGAGACGCTCGCCGTGGTGCTCGGCGATCCCGCTTACTATGGACGTTTCGGTTACAGCCGCGCCCGTGCAGCGAAGTTCGAGAGCGAGTACCAAAGCGAAGCCCTGCAGGCGCTTGCCTGGGACGAGGCGCCGGAGACCGGCAGGCTGGTCTACGCCTCGGCCTTCGGCTCAGCCCTCGCCGCCTGATTTCGCCTCGATCCGGGAATGCCGCGTTTTCGCCTCGACATCGAATATGACGGCAGTCTCTTCGCCGGCTGGCAGCGCCAGGCCAACCAGCCTTCGGTGCAGCAGGCGATCGAGCGGGCGATCGAGAAGTTCTGTGGCGAGCAGGTTTCGCTGCGCGCCGCCGGCCGCACCGATGCTGGCGTCCATGCGACCGCTCAGGTGGCGCATGTCGATCTGATCAAGGCATGGCCCGGCGACAAGGTGCGCGACGCAGTCAACGCGCATCTGCAAGCGGCCAAGGTGCGCATCGCCATCCTGAAGGCCGCAGTCGTGCCGGATGGCTTCGATGCGCGTTTCTCGGCGATCGGCCGCCATTACCTCTACCGCATCGTCAATCGCCGCGCGCCGGCGGCGCTCGACAAGGGCAAGATCTGGTGGGTACCGAAGCAGCTCGATGCCGGTGCCATGCACGAGGCGGCAAAGGTGCTGGTTGGCCGGCATGATTTCACCACCTTCCGCTCGACCCAGTGCCAAGCCACCAGCCCCATCCGCACGCTCGACCGGCTGGATGTCAGCCGGGCGGGCGATTTCATTGAGGTCCGCGCTTCGGCGCGGTCATTCCTGCACAACCAGGTGCGCTCGATGGTCGGCTCGCTCAAACGTGTCGGCGAAGGCGGCTGGACTGTTGCCGACCTCAAGGCGGCGCTTGAGGCGCGCGACCGTGCGGCCTGCGGTCAGGTGGCGCCGCCCGACGGGCTGTTTCTCGTCGGCGTCGATTATCCGACGCCTGGCTGATCCGGAACGCTGATCCCGAGCAGCGCCTGCAGGCCGAACAGGACGATCAGCGACGCCACGAACATGCCGGCAAAAACGGCGCTGCCGGTGGCCGCACCCCTGCCGATCGCAACGTTGGTCATCCGCCAGGTCAAGACCATCGACAGCGCGAACAACAGCAGCGACACCAGTCCGGAGACTTCGTTGGCCGATGTCAGGAAAAGCCGGATCAACGCCGATGGCAGCATCATCCAGGCGATGATCGCCGAGGCCCAATTGCTGGCCACGACATAATGGACGAAACGGCCGCCGACGCCGACCCGCGGCGCCACCAGGGCGAGGCCTATGAGCGGCAGCACCCAGGCGCCGATATCGACGGTTGCCAGGCGGATCAACATGCTGAAACGGCCGACGAATGCGTTGGGATCGCCGATTTCGTTGGCAATACCGACCCAGCCGACGATCAGTGCCGGCGCCGCGACGACGATGGCAAAAAAGGAGTTCCAGAAACCGTCCGCCGAAAGGTCGAGCAGGCGAAATCCGTCGGCTTTGCCGAGCATCAGCCGCCAGGCACCGGCAAGCGAAGCGTAGGTTTCATCCGCTGAAAGCATCACTAGGATATGTCCTGCGCAAACCAGTCTTCAACGAAGCGCAGATAAATCTGCGTCAGCGTCTCGAGGTCGGCAATCGCCACGCGTTCGTCGACCATGTGCATGGTCTTGCCGACCAGTCCGAATTCGACCACCGGACAATAATCCTTGATGAAGCGGGCATCGGAGGTGCCGCCGGAGGTGGAGAGCGCCGGCTTCCTGCCGGTCACCGCCTTGATCGAGCCGCCAAGCGTCTCGATCAACTTGTCGTCGCGTGTCAGGAAAACGTGGCTCGGTCCGTCGCGCCAGACGATCTCGTAGTCGACCGGCGTCTTCTTGCCGGCGCGGTATTTCTTGCGTTTCGCCGCCCGGTCGAGGCGGTTGTGGATCTCGGCCTGGATCGTCTCGGCGGTCCATGTGTCGTTGAAGCGAATATTAAAGGTAGCCGCCGCCTTCGCCGGGATGACGTTGGTGGCAGGATTGCCGACATCGATGGAGGTCACCTCAAGATTGGTCGGCTGGAAATCCCTTGTTCCGTTGTCGAAGACGGGGTGAAGCAAGGCGTCGACCAGCGTCACAAGGCCGCGCACCGGGTTGTCGGCTAGCTGCGGATAGGCGGCGTGGCCCTGGCGGCCGTTGACGACGACCGTGCCGGAGAGCGAGCCGCGCCGGCCGATCTTGATCATATCGCCGAGCGCATCGGGATTGGTCGGCTCGCCGACGATCGCAGCATGCCATTTCTCGCCCTTGGCAGCCGCCCATTCGAGCAGTTTCGTCGTGCCGTTGATCGCCGGCCCTTCCTCGTCGCCGGTGATCAGCAGCGAGACCGACCCCTTCGGGCCGCCCTTCTGCGCGATATGTCGCGCTACCGCCGCGACGAAACAAGCAATGCCGCCCTTCATGTCGACGGCGCCGCGGCCGAACATCTCGCCATTGGCGATCTCGGCGCCAAAGGGTGGGTGCGTCCAGGCTGTTTCATCGCCCACCGGCACCACATCGGTATGGCCGGCAAACATCAGATGCGGGCCGTTGCCGGAACGCCGCGCGTAAAGGTTCTCTATGTCAGGTGTGCCGGTTTCGGAAAACACCGGGCGCTCGACGGCAAAGCCGAGCGGCTTCAACATTTCTTCCAGCGCGCTCAGCGCACCGCCTTCGGCGGGCGTCACGGAAGCGCAGCGGATGAGAGCAGCCAGATTTCTGGTCGGATCGGTAGGCAGCGTCATGGGCAAAAGCGATAGTCGAAAGCGCAAGGCCTGTCACGGCCAGACATAAGGGCCAGCCATGCCGCCGACATTATGGTTTTCATGCCGTATAAGTTGCGGCAAGGCCTCTCAACCAGGACAGGGCCATCGCATGATCACGCATGGCAGGACGATCGTAATCGCCGGTGCCGGCAGTATCGGGTGCTACGCCGGCGGCTGCCTGACACTTGCCGGGCGAAAGGTGGTTCTGCTGGCGCGGCCTCGCATCGAGAAGGCGCTGCAAAAAGGTGGATTGCGCATCACCGACCGTGATGGCCGCGACCGATCCGTCAAGCCGGAGGCATTGTCGGTCACCGCCGATCCGGCCGCGGCATTCCCCGGTGCCGATGTCATCCTGGCAACGGTCAAGAGCGGCGCGACGCAGGACATGGCCGGGCTTATTGCGGCCTATGCCCGACCGGATGCGGTGGTACTCAGTCTGCAGAACGGCGTCGACAATGCCGATAAATTGCGAGCCCATCTCACCGCCCGGCGGGTGCTCGCGGGCATGGTGCCGTTCAACGTGGTCCAATCGGCGGAGGGCGAATTGCCGCTTCGTCTGCACCGCGCCAGCGGCGGCAAGGTGATGATCGAACAGGGTCCGACAGGCCTTGACGAACTGCTCGACGTCGAGGGCTTTGCCGTCGCCACGCATGGCGACATCGAAGCGGTGCTATGGGGCAAGCTGCTGCTCAACCTCAACAACGCGCTGGTGGCGCTTTCCGGCCTGCCGCTGGCGGCAGAGCTTGCCGATCGCCGCTGGCGGCTGATCCTGGCCGGCCAGATCGACGAAGCATTGGCGGCAATGACGGCGACAGGCATCGAACCCGCTCGCATCGCCGGCCTGCGTCCCGCGCTGCTGCCGAAAGTGCTTCGCCTGCCCGACTGGCTGTTCAAGTTCTTGGCGCGGCGGATGCTTGCCATCGATCCGGCCGCGCGTTCGTCGATGTGGGATGACCTTCAGCGCCGCCGGCCGACGGAGATCGGCGAACTGCAAGGCGCGGTCCTGCGTTTGGCCGAAAAGGCCGGCACGCCGGCACCTTTGCTGAAGCGCGTGACGGCACTGGTGCGCGCGGCCGAGCAGGAGAGAAGCGGATCGCCCTGCCTGTCGCCGGAAGCCGTTGTCGCGACCGTCAGATCGTAGCCCGCACAGGCGCCCAGTAACGGCCCTTGCCGGTGCGCTTGGCTTCGTACAGCGCATGGTCGGAACAGGTGAGCAGGATTTCCGGATCGCCGCCGTCGGCAGGTGCGAAGGCGCTGCCGACGCTCAAGCCGACATGGATGGCGGAACCGACCCCGAGGTCGAAAGGCACCGAGACCTTTTCGATGGCCCGCTTTGCCAGGTAGGTGGCCTCGATCTCCGAGGTTGCGGGCAAAAGGATGACAAATTCATCGCCGCCAATACGGAAGACCACGTCCCCCGGACGGAAGCCGCGCTTCAATCGTTCGGCCACCTTGCGCAGCAGCACGTCGCCGACAGCGTGGCCAAAACGGTCATTGACCTGTTTGAAACCGTCGAGATCCATACTGAGCACTGCAAACGGCTTGCCGCCATTAGCGGCCGGCGCCGCAAGGTCGCGGCACATGTCGCGCAATATCTCCTGCAGGAAGATGCGGTTTGGCAGGCCGGTCAGCGCGTCCTTGATGGCCAGGTCGCGATTGTCCAGTTCGGCGCGGATCATGCGGGCATTGATTGCGTGGTTCTGAAGCAGCACGATGATGACGCCGGCCACATAGAACGGCGTTTGAATTCCGACGATCGGCATTCCGGGCGCCGCAGAAAACAATGCGCCGACCACGTAAGGCAGGCTTACGGCCAACATGACGAATATGGCGAAGCGCGGGGTCGCCGCATTGCGTGACGACACCACGCCGACGACGCCTGCGACATTCAAGGCGGCAAGTACGGAAAGCGCCATATTCCCGCTGGCAACACAGCCATAGCAGCCGAGGCCGAAAACGACCGACCAGACGCCGCTGGCTGCCATCAGGCCCGCCAGCGGCCCTTTCGAGCCGCGCCTGCGGGCCTGCTCGCATTCCCGCATCAGCAGAACGCGGACGGTGAAAAGCATCAGGTCGGCGGCAATCCAGGCGTAGGGCCACCAATCCCCGGTGGCAAGAGCGGCGCTGACTGCAACCAACAGAACGCTGATGGTGCCGAACAGGACTGCGAATTTGCGGTCGAAGGTGGTGTCGAGAAGCCGGGCGCGGACAGCTTCCGGTTCCAATTTCATCGGCGAAGAGAACCAGGCAAAGAGGCGAGCGGCGGCGCTCCACGTTTTGCGCGGCTCCTTGGTGATCAGGGATAGGTCGCTTGCCAGTCGAGCGCTCCGTGCCGGTCGACACAGTCTTCGCCGGCATGCTGGGCCAGGGTGATTAACATTCGCTTAGAGCATCCGGCGCAAACCGGGCTTTCGGAACTCCCCGCTCCGCCGCTCTGGAGCAATTCCAGGAAAAGTGTGAAGCGGTTTTTCGTCCGGAATTGCGTCAAAACAAAAAAGATAGAGCGGTTCGGCGTTTCTGCGAAACGATGAACCGCTCTAGCGGATCTGCCGCCGGGTTGCCGGTTTTAGCTTGCCGGCCCCGGTCGTCTGCGGACTGCAGGCCGGCGCGGCGGGCCCGGCTCGGGATCGGTCTTCGCCGCACGTGCCGGCTGCCCATGAGGGGTTTCGATCAGCGTGATCTTCTGCCAGATCTTTCGCGAGAGGTTCGAAGCCAGGTTCTCGATGTCATTGACGCCGTCGATGACCACGGCGTCATTCACCGATTGCGCGAACAGCGCGGCGATCTTGCCGGTGATCGACAGCATTTCGGAGCAGTAGTCGAGATAGCGGGCAAGGTCGGCGGCGTTGGTGATGCGGGCTGGCGAATGCGCAGTCGGCTTGAAACTGGCTGAAAGCGTTGCCGGATCCTTGGTCAGCTGGTGCATGTCGATGACGTGGATCAGCGACCGCAGCCCGTGGAGCTGGCGAAACACCCGCTTGCGCTTGATCCGCTCCTCGGAGCGAATCAGGGCCAGGAAGCCCAGCACCGCGAGGATGATCATGTTGAGGGAGGCTTCGATGCCTTGCACCGACTGGAAGGCATCGTGGTTTCCCGAGATGCGGCCGAGCGGCAGGATTGTGCCGACGAACAGGAACATCAGCGCTCCGACGACGAAGGCGGCGATGATGAGGCCGCGCAGCCACCAGATCGGCGCCTCCAGCGCCTTGGCTGCCTTTGCCAGATCGCGCGACAGCGACACGAGCTCGGCGGCGACGCCGCGCAAGCCTGCATCGGGAAAGCGCTCGGCGACGCGCCCTTCCAGCCGTTCGGCGGTTTCGAGGATCAGTTTCGGATCAAGCGAGCGGTAGCGCATGACGAAATGTCCGATCGGTGCTCAGGGTTCGGCCGGGGCGTTGGTGCGCTTGCCGTAGCGGTTGGGGCCGGGTTGCCCTGGAAACAGGCAAAGCACGAGGAAAGCGATGATCGAGACAACCGGCACGAACAGCACCAGCGCCGCAACGCCCGGCTTGTCGAGGTCGTGCAACCGCTTGACCGCCAGCACCACGTTCGACCAAAGCGAGGCAATGAAGGCGATGAAGAAAATGAACGACCACATGTTGCTCTCGGTGGTGCCCTCCGGCACCAGCGTGAAACGGTAGAGCGGGAAGGCCTGTATGATGGCCACCAGCAGTCCTCCAAGAAAATAGGCCGCGCGGCTGACGCGGCCCGAAGCTTTGAAGAAAAGCCAGATGAGGTCGGATCTTTCAGGCAAGCGAATTCCGTCCGTATTCGTTGAGAAAGATCAATCGCGCAGCAATTCGTTGATCGATGTCTTGGACCGGGTTCTGGCATCGACCCGCTTGACGATGACGGCGCAGTAGAGGCTGGGGCCGGGCTCGTTGTTTGGAAAAGGCTTGCCCGGCAGCGAGCCGGCGACGACGACGGAATTAGGCGGCACCTCGCCGTAGAAGATCTCGCCGGTGGCCCGGTCGACGATCTTGGTCGACTGGCCGATGAAGACGCCCATGCCGAGCACCGAGCCTTCGCGAACGATGCAGCCTTCGACCACTTCGGAACGGGCGCCGATGAAGCAATTGTCCTCGATGATGGTTGGGCCGGCCTGCATCGGCTCCAGCACACCGCCGATGCCGACGCCGCCTGACAGATGCACATTCTTGCCGATCTGGGCACAGGAGCCGACCGAAGCCCAGGTGTCGACCATGGTGCCGCTGTCGACATAGGCGCCGACATTGACGAAGGACGGCATCAGCACGGCGCCGGGCGCGACGTAGGCGGAGCGGCGCACGATCGACGACGGCACGGCGCGGAAGCCCGCCTTCTCGAAATCGACGGCGCTCCAGCCGTCGAATTTTGAGGGCACCTTGTCCCACCATACCGCCTGACCGGGACCGCCCTCTATGATCTCCATCGGGGTGAGCCGGAACGACAGCAGCACCGCTTTTTTCAGCCACTGGTTGACGTGCCATTTGCCGTCGGCCTGCCGCTCGGCGACGCGTGCGACGCCCCGGTCGAGCAGGTCGAGCGCCGATTGGATGGCCTCGCGCGTCTCGCCGCGGGTTGCGGTCGAAATCGTGTCGCGTTCCTCGAAGGCGTTCTCGATAATCTCCTCGAGGCTCGCGAGATCGGGCTTCGACATGAATTCGCTCCATTACCAAGCTGTTAAGGGCCGGCGCCTTAACCTGTTTGAAAGTCGCGCGGACCCTATGTGAAGGCTTGGGGAGGGTCAATCGCGGCAGCGTCACGGGACGGCGCAGGTGAATGATTGGACGGGTAAAGCAAGTATGACTCCCATGGAAAAGGCGGGATGGACGCCGCTGCCGCATTCGGACGAGGATCTGGAGCGGTCGAGAAGCGTGCCGGACACGCCGCAAACGCGCGCGGAGACATATCGGCTGGCCTGGAACGATCCCGATTTCATGACGCGGCGCGAGTTGCGTGCGGTCAGACTGCAGCTCGAACTGCTTAAACCGGAGATGATCCTGGCCGAGCGCGGCATCCAATCGACCGTCATCCTGTTCGGCGGCGCCCGCATTCCCGAGCCCGGCGGCGAAGCCTGGGCGGCCAAGAACGAGACGCAGAAGAAGAACCTCGAGCAAAACAGCAAATATTACGAGGAGGCGCGCAAATTCGCCCGCCTCTGCTCACAGCAGTCGGCCACCTCGTACTATCGCGAATTCGTCGTGGTGACCGGCGGCGGGCCGGGTGTCATGGAGGCCGGCAATCGTGGCGCCGACGATGTTGGCGCGCCGTCGATCGGTCTCAATATCGTGCTGCCACACGAGCAGGCGCCAAACGCCTACGTGACGCCGGAACTCTGCTTCAACTTCCACTATTTCGCGGTCCGCAAGATGCATTTCGTCATGCGTGCCAAGGCCGTTGCGGTGTTTCCAGGCGGCTTCGGCACGATGGACGAGTTCTTCGAGACGCTGACCCTGATCCAGACCGGCCGCATGGAACGCGTGCCGGTCATTCTGTTCGGCAAGGCTTTCTGGGCAAAGGCGATCGACCTCGATTTCCTCGCCGAGCAAGGCACGATCACACCCGGCGATCAGGATATCATCGATTTCGTCGACACCGCTGACGAGGCCTGGGGGATCGTCAGCCGCTTCTATAAACTTTGACATGCAAGCAAGGACTTGAAGCGCGCCGGCTGCCTCAAGCAGGGACTTCCACGATCGCCGTGAGAAAGCTGGCGAGGTCGTCGGTGACGAAGTCCACATCGTCCTCGTTGGCCGGGTCGCGTTCCCAGATTTCCGAGAAGGTCGGCTCGAAATTGCGCGGCACCACCAGCACCGTAGTCATGCCCAGCGATTTCGGCACCGACAGGTTGCGGGCAAGATCTTCGAACATCACCGCATTTTGTCCGGTAACGGCGTGGAGTTCGGCAAATTTCTCATAGGATTGCCGCGCCGGCTTCGGGTTCAGTCCGGCTGCGACGATATCGAAAATATCATCGAAATGCTCGAGAATGCCCAACTGCCGCGCGGTGCGTTCGGCATGCCGGCGATCCCCGTTGGTGAAGATGAATTTACGGCCGGGAAGCTGGCGAATGGCGGTGCCTAGGACGGGATCTGGAACCAGCCAGGAATAATCGATGTCGTGCACTTTCTCGAGAAAATCGTCGGGGTCGATGCCGTGGCGCGTCATCAATCCGTTCAGCGTCGTGCCATATTCGCGGTAGAGCTCCTTTTGCAGCTTGCGTGCTTCCTCGCGCGGCAGCGTCAGCAATTCTCCGACGTAGGCGGTCATCTTCACATCGATCTGCGAGAACAGATTCGAATGATGCGGATAAAGCGTGTTGTCGAGATCGAACACCCAGTCGGTGACATGGGCAAAGCGGGCGGGGTCGGGAAGTGTCGTCATACGTCCTTATGGCACGAAACGATCTTTCTAACAGGAGGTTTATCCACAACCTATGCGCGCCCTGGGTGGTAAAAATGGCGCCATGATTAAAATCTTAAGCATCGCCGAAAGGTGACATTCAGCGCTTTGCTGGAACCAAGACGGACCAGTGGGAGCAAGCGATGAATCGCATATTTCTAAAGTCTGCCGCCATCGCTTTCGCCTCCGTCGCGGTCTCGCTTTTGCTGACGCTGATCGTCGTGCCGGCAATGGGGTTTCCGATCAATCGCACCATCTGGCTGACATCCACCGTGTGCCCGCTCGCGCTGGCCTGGAGCGTCGGCGCCTATACGTTCTGGCAGGGCGAAAGGTTGCAGACCGCGCATCGCGAGCTCGCCCGCGCCCATGCCCAACTCGCCGCCGCGCACAGGCGCTTGGCGGAAAAGGCGAGCCGCGACGACATGACCGGCATGCTCAACCGCGAAAGTTTTTTTGCCGCTCTCGACGGCTCCCGGCGCAAATCCGATCGCGGGGCATTGCTGATCGTCGATGCCGACCATTTCAAGACCATCAACGACAGCTACGGCCATCTGATCGGCGACGATGCGCTGCTCCTGATCGCAAACGCGATAGAGCGTGGCGTGCGCAGCGGCGACGTGCTTGGCCGCATCGGCGGCGAGGAATTCTGCGCCCTTCTGATTGGTGCCACCGAACACGAGGCCAGGCGCGTCGCCGAGCGCATCCGGCGTGAAGTCGAGCGTATCCGTTTCCGGCCCGTCGACGAACGAACGGTTCCGCTTACAGTCAGTATTGGCGGCATCACCTGCGGCAGAGACGCTGCAGTGTCGGAGCTAATGCGCGCTGCCGACCAGCGGCTCTACGAGGCCAAGCATCGCGGCCGCAATCTGTCGATCATCGACCGCGATATTTCCGAAGCCGCCTGAGCTCGGCCCTAAGCCTTCTGCTGCATTCAACCGCGCCGCTGCCAGACTGTCAAAATCCGAAGATGGCGATGCGGAACAGCAGGGCGGCCGCCGCCAGCGCCACCAGAGCGATGCCAAGGCCGATGGGAGAGCCCCAGCCATACCAGTCCATCGCCAGCTTGGCATATTTGAACTCCTCGGCCGGTGTGAGTGGGCCGCGCGTCGGGGTCTGATTCATGTTTCACTCCTTGCAGGCTGCGACAGGCCTTGCCTTGCGCCTGATGCAGCATATTACTATAATAGCCATAATGTTAGGCAGTTTGATAGTTAGATGATCGAAATAAATTCGTCAAGCATGAATCGGGCCGACATGAAGACCGCCATCAGCCTTGCCATTATGGGCTGGCAGGACGCGACGCAGACTTATGACGAGGCAGTGGGCGATAGGCTTGGGCTGAGTATGGCGGAACGCCATTGCCTGGCGCTGCTCTATGGCGGCCCGCGATCGGCTGGCGAGGTCGCGGCCGCAACAGGGTTGACGCCGGCCGCGGTCACCGCGCTGATCGACCGGCTGGAGGCGCGCGGCCTGCTGACACGAACGCGCAGCCTTGAGGACAGGCGCAAGGTGGTCATAGAGGCGACGGAACTCACGCGAGAACTATCGACGCGCTATTATGGCGCGATCGCGCAGGAGGGGGAAAAGGTGATCGCCACATTTAGCGACACTGAGCTCGCCACGATCCTGCGCTTCGTTACGGCGTCGCTCGACCTTCAGCGCGACCAGCTGGCCCGGCTGAAGGCCGAGGCTTTGGAAACAGCCGACAGCCTATAGGCTCGCCGGGTCGAGCGCTGGCTCGCCTTTGCGGCGCGCCACGATCGCCGCAAGATCGGCGGTCTCGAAAGCATCACGCAGGGCGGCGAACGACGGCAGCACGAAATAGGCACGCTGGAACTTGTCGATCTCGTAGCCGGTGCGCATCACGGTTTCCAGGTCGAAGGGGACATGGTGCGCCTCACCGCCTTCGACCGCGAACTGAAGCTCCGTGAAGGATGACATAAGCCCGGCGCCGAAAGCCTTCAGCGGCTGGCCCGGCTCGCGTATCAGCCCGTATTCGACGGTGTACCAGTAAAGCCTGGTGATCATCTCGTCGCCGCCGAGCGCAATCACGCTGTCGGCCCTTTTGCCATACATCTGCATGAAGTCGGCAAAGACCGGCTGCGTCAGGATCGGCACGTGACCGAAGAAATCGTGGAACATGTCGGGCTCGACGATGTAGTCGAGCTCCTTTTGGGTTCGCAGCCAGTTGGTGACCGGGAACCGGCGGTTGGCGAGGTGGTCGAAGAACGGTTGGGCGGGAATGAGCCCCGGCACGGCGACGATCTCCCAGCCGGTGAACTTGCGCAGCTTCTCGCTGACCGCACCGAAATCCGGGATCTTATCGAGAAGACCGAGTGCCGCGACGCCGTCGAGGTAGGAATGGTGGGCGAGCTTCCTGGTCAGCTTCGTCTGGCGGTCGCACAGCGTGCGCCACACCGCCTGTTCTTCGTCGCTATAATTGTAGCCCTGCGCCACGGTGAAATCGGTACGGCAGACCGAATAATCGCCGCGAAGGCCTCGCGCAGCGCATTCGCGGGCATAGTCGGCAACGTTCATTGTCATGGCTTGCTCTCCCTGGAAATCATGATCAGCGGATTGCCGGAAATTCTAGCGGGATGGCGCGAGGCAAATCAGCTTTGATGGTGGCTCAAATGCGGGGTTGGAGGTAAAAGACTCCACGATCGAGCTTTGGGAGAGTGAAAATGCCTCAGTTTGATGAATTCGAGATCAAGATGCTCGACATCCTGCAGCGCGACGGGCGCAAGCCGGTCTCCGAATTGGCGCAGGAGATTGGGCTGTCGACGACACCTTGCGCGCGGCGCTTCGAGGCCCTTCAGCAGGCGGGCATCATAAAGGGCTTTGCTGCGGTGCTCAGCCGCCGCGCCGTCGGGCTGATGGTCGAAGTGTTCATCCAGGTGCGCCTCGTAACCCACAGCGACGGCTCGCCCGAAACCTTTATCGCCGCCGTGCAGCGCATGGACGAGGTGTCGTCGTGCTGGACGATGACTGGAGACTACGATTTCCTGCTGCATGTCATGGTGCCGTCGGTCGACGAGCTCAATGCCTTCGTCATGCACCGGCTGATGCGGCTCGAAGGCGTGCGCGACGTACACACGCAGCTTGTGCTGCAGAACATCAAGGGGCCTGGCCATGTGCCGCTTGCACATCTCAGACGATAGGCATTTCTGCGGAAAAGCTGCACACAAACTGCTGAAGCAAGCCAATCTCCGGAACTAGATCGCCGACTACGACATGCGGACCGCCATTGCATAAGGCCCGCCATGAAAATCGTCTTGATCAACCCGCCGCATACCGCCATCGGCAGCCGTGTGCCGGACGACCATCTGCCGCCGCTCGGTTTGCTGGCACTGGGCGGTCCGCTGATCGACGCGGGACATCAAGTGCGGCTTGTGGATGCCGAATTCGGGCCGATGGCGCTTGCCACGCTGGTCGGGGACGCGTTGAGCGACCATCCCGACTGCATTCTGATCGGCCATTCCGGCTCGACCTCTGCACATCCGACAGCCCTGCTGATCGCCGACATGGTCAAGGACATCGAGCCAGCGACAATCCTGATTTATGGCGGCGTCTTTCCGACCTACCATTGGCGCGACATACTGGCTGAAACGCATGCCTTCGACTTCATCGTGCGCGGCGAGGGCGAGGCGACCATCGTCGCGCTGATCGAAGCGCTGGAGAAACGCAAGCCGCTCTCGGACGTGGCGGGCATCGCCTTTCCTGACGATTTGCGGCGGCCCTTCGCCACCAAGCCGGCAAGGACGATCGCCAACCTCGACGACTACCGCGTCGGCTGGGAACTGATCGATGTCAGCCGCTACAGCTATTGGGGAGGCAAGCGTGCGGTGGTCATGCAGTTCTCGCGAGGCTGTCCGCATCTGTGCAACTATTGCGGCCAGCGCGGCTTCTGGACGCGCTGGCGGCACCGCGACCCCGTGAAGTTCGCGCGGGAGATTGCCTGGCTATACCGCGAGCATGGCGTCGAGCTGATCAACCTTGCCGACGAGAACCCGACGTCGTCCAAAAAAGCCTGGCGCGCCTTTCTCGATGCGATGATCGCCGAGAATGTGCCGGTGCTGATCGTCGGCTCCACCCGCGCCGACGACATCGTCCGCGACGCCGACAGCCTGCATCTTTATCGCCAGGCCGGCGTCATCCGCTGGCTGCTTGGCATGGAAAACACCGACGAGCAGACGCTCCAGTTGATCCGCAAGGGCGGCAGCACCTCATCCGACCGCCAGGCGATACGGCTGCTGCGCCTCAACGGCATCTTGTCGATGGCGACCTGGGTGGCCGGTTTCGAGGACGAAAGTTTGCGCGACCTCTGGCGCGGCTTCCGCCAGCTGATCGCTTATGACCCCGATCAGATCCAGGCGCTCTATGTGACGCCGCATCGCTGGACGCCGTTCTTCAGGATTGCCAGGGACCGCAAGGTGATCCAGCTGGACGCCCGCCTGTGGGACTACAAGCACCAGGTCCTGCGGATGACCCGCCTCAAGCCGTGGATGCTGTTCTTCGCCGTCAAGCTGATCGAACTGGCGGTGCAGTCGCGGCCCAAGGCCTTGGCGCGCATCCTGTTCCACAAGGATCCGGAGCAACGACATTCGATGCGCTGGTACACCAGAATGGGCCGCCGCGTCTGGTTTCGCGAAGTCTGGGGCTTTCTGGTCCGCGACCGCCGCCTCAAAAATGGCCCGACGCTCGCCGAATTCTGGGGCGCGCCGCAAGACGAGGACGAGGAATCGATGGTTGTCGAACGCCTGCCGCGTCAGTCCGTGACCGCTATTTCGCCAAACGCTTGAGCCCCTGAGACACCCGGCCTCACGGCACGATCAGCGTGCCGGCGCCGTGTTCGGTGAACAGCTCGAGCAGCACCGCATGCGGCGTCTTGCCGTTGAGGATGACGACGCCTGCGACGCCGCGCTCGATTGCCTCGATGCAGGTCTCGACTTTGGGGATCATGCCGCCCGAGACCGTGCCGTCCTTGATCAGGGCCTTGGCCTCGGCCACGGTCAGCTCGTCGATCAGCTTCTTGTCCTTGTCGAGCACGCCGGGCACGTCGGTAAGGAACAGCAGGCGCGTCGCCTGGCAGGCGCCGGCGATGGCGCCGGCAAAAGTGTCGGCATTGATGTTGTAGGTATGGCCGTCGCGGCCGGGCGCCACCGGCGCCAGCACCGGGATCATTTCGGACCGCGCCAGGAGGTCGAGCAATGTGCGGTCGACCTCGACAGGCTCACCAACGAAGCCCAGGTCGAGCACCCGTTCGATGTTGGAATCCGGATCGATCATGGTCTTGCGCGCCTTTTCGGCAAACACCATGTTGCCGTCCTTGCCGCACAGGCCGATCGCCCACTCGCCCTCGGCATTGATCAGCGCGACGATCTCCTTGTTGATCGACCCGGCCAGCACCATCTCGACAATCTCGACGGTCTTCTGGTCGGTGACGCGCAAGCCGCCCTCGAATTTGGATTCGATGCCCATCTTGCTGAGCATGGCGCCGATCTGCGGCCCGCCGCCATGCACGACGATCGGGTTGACGCCGGATTGTTTCAAAAGTGCGATGTCGCGGGCGAAAGCCTTGCCGAGCGCGATGTCGCCCATCGCGTGGCCGCCATATTTCACCACGACCGTCTTGTTCTCGTAGCGCTGCATATAGGGCAGCGCCCTTGAAAGCAGCGCGGCCTGCATTTCGGCGGTGGCGGCGACATCCGTCATCGGCGTGGTTCCCAGCTTGGCATGAACGGCGGCGTCTTAGCGGGAATTGGACGAGGGGGCAAACGGCTTTGCTGTCACGATCGATCAAATCACCGCCTATGCCGGCCGCTGCAGCGGCGCCCGTCGGCCCAGCCAGCCCGAGATCCTTTCCATCTGCGCGGCGAACGACAAAAGCGTTTCCTCGTCGCCGGGGCGGCCGGCGGCCTGGACGCCGAGCGGCAGGCCGGCATCGGTGATGTAAACCGGAAGCGTGATCGACGGTTGCCCGCTGACGTTCTGGATCGCCGGCCAGTGCGTGAACCACAGGCTCTTGTCCATCAGCTGGCCGAATAGCGGCTTGAACTTCAGCAGGCCGGCGAGGCGCAGTCTGTCCAGGACATTCTCGATGAATTCGTCGGCGCCTTTCGGGTCCATGGTGCCGCAGGCGAGCGGCGGGTGCGCGATGACAGGCATCAGCACTGCATCATAATGCGCGGTTTCGGTGATAAGCCGGCGCGAGGTTGCGTGCAGCCGCTGCAGGCCGGCATAGATTTCGCCGGCCGAGAGAATTTCACCGAACCGGCTCATCACGCGCGTGGCGCGTTCGATGTCGCCTGAGATGGAGCGGCCGACGCGCAAGGCCTCGCCACGCATCGTGCCGGCCACCGCCGCAGCGACGGTTCTGGCGAAATCGGCGATGAAATCGCGATCGATATAGGGCAGGTCGATCTCCTCGACGCTGTGTCCGCCTTCGCGCCCCAGCCCGATCGCCGCATCCAGAGCTTTCAACGTCTCTTCCGATATCGGCAGGCCGAGCGGCGATTTTCGATAGAAGGCGAGCTTGAGCTTGCCCGGATCGCGCCCGGCGGCCGCAGTGAAACTGCCGTTCGGCGAGGGTGCCGCGTAGGGCGACAGCGGGTCGGGCCCGTGGGTCAGGTCGAGCAGCAGGGCCGTGTCGCGCACCGAGCGAGCCAGCGCATGGTCGACGACGAAGCCGTACCAGCTTTCGGTGACGAGTGGCGTCAAGGGCACCCGGCCGCGCGACGTCTTCAGCCCGACCAGCCCGGTACAGGCCGCAGGCACCCTGATTGAGCCGCCGCCATCCGAGGCATGCGCCACCGGCACGACGCCGGCCGCGACCAGCGCAGCCGCACCGCCTGAGGAACCGCCGGTCGTATGCGCGGTGTCCCATGGGTTGCGGGTGATGCCGAAAGCCGCCGATTCGGTCACCAGCCTCAGCCCGTGTTCGGGTGCGGTGCTGGTGGCGATCGGAATCAGGCCGGCGGCCAGATAGCGTTCCGTCATCACCGAGCTGAAATCGGGGGTGAAGGCCGGGATGCGGCTGCCGCCATGCGTCGGCACGCCTTTCATGGCGATGCCGAGGTCCTTCAGCGCAAAGGGCACTCCGGCAAGCGGCAGCTTGTGGTCGACGGTTTTCGCTCGCGCCCGCGCCGCCTCAAAAAGCG
Source organism: Mesorhizobium sp. M1182 (assembly GCF_040318335.1). Classification (NCBI taxonomy): domain Bacteria; kingdom Pseudomonadati; phylum Pseudomonadota; class Alphaproteobacteria; order Hyphomicrobiales; family Phyllobacteriaceae; genus Mesorhizobium; species Mesorhizobium sp. M1182. The sequence continues at coordinate 98,939 of NZ_JAMYMD010000009.1, read as the reverse complement.
GTTCGGCGATGGCGTTGATCTCCGGCAGGGTGGCCTCGGCCCGGGCGATCGCCGCATCGACGAGATCTTGCGGTGTGATCTCTCCCTTGTGCACGAGTGCGGCCTGGCCGGTTGCGTCATGCTCCCACAGAACCCGCTCGATCGACATGGTCGCCCTCCCGCTCATTGCAAGCTAGCGGGCGGCGATTTCATTGGCAATCGAGGCTGGCGCTGCCGGTGCGCAAGACCATTTCAGTCGTTGCAAATGCATTGCAATCGCCTAATTTGGCGGCGGATGACGCCGCAGGACATCAGCAACCTGATTGTCCGGACTTCGATGAAGGACCGGGCTGCGTTCGATCTGCTCTACCGGCAGACCAGCGCGAAACTTTTCGGCGTCTGCCTTCGTGTATTGAAGGATCGGGGAGATGCTGAAGAAGCGCTTCAAGAGGTCTTCGTCAAGATATGGACGAAGGCGGACCGTTTCGCCGTTTCGGATCTGAGCCCGATCTCCTGGCTGGTGGCCATTGCGCGCAATCATGCGATCGATCGGATCAGGGCGCGGCGAGAGCCTGCCGCCTATATCGATGCCGCGCTCGACGTGGCCGATCCGGCGCCGGGGCCGGAGGCCATGGCCGTGGCGGGCGGTGAGTCCGAACGCATCTACCATTGTCTCGAGGAATTGGAGAAGGATCGGGCGGCGGCCGTTCGGGGCGCCTATCTGGATGGCAAAAGCTATGCCGAACTGGCGGAGCGCTATGGCGTACCGCTGAACACGATGCGGACCTGGCTGCGGCGCAGTCTGTTGAAACTGAGAGAATGCCTGGAAAGATGACGCTGGCTGACGACAATGGACCGGAACGTGGGGGCGACGACCTGTTCGCCGCCGAATACGTTCTTGGCGTTCTGGCCGCCGATGAACGCGAGATCGCGTCGCGCCGCATCGATGCGGACGCCGCCTTCGCGCGCCTTGTCGATGCCTGGGAGGCGCATCTTTCGCCGATGGCCGCCGCCTATCCGGAGACAGAGCCTCCGATCAGGGTCAAGGAAGCATTGGACCGCCGGCTTTTCGCTGCAGAGCCGCGCGCCGGCCTGTGGTCGAGCCTTGGCTTCTGGCGCGGTCTTGCCGCCGCCGCCATTGCGGCGCTGGCGATCTACATCGCCGTGCCTTACTTCCGCCCGTCCACCGAACCGCCGCAGGCGCGGCTTGTCGCCTCGCTGGCGGCCGAAGGCAGCGACGTCAAATATCTCGTCGTCTACGATGCCGCCCGTCACGAGGTCGGTCTTTCTCACGTTTCCGGTGAGCGGGCCGCCGGCAAGGACTTCGAACTGTGGATGATCGAAGGCAAGAAGGCGCCGGTGTCGATGGGCGTCATCCCGGCCGGTGCGACCGCGCATTTGGCCATCCCGCCCGCCGTCCAGGAGAAATTGGCGCAAGGCGCCGTGCTTGCGGTCAGCGTTGAGCCGGCCGGCGGTTCACCGACCGGCCAGCCGACTGGACCGGTGGTCGCAGCGGGCGATCTGAAGAGCATCTGACCGCTTCTCATCGCGGGAAGCAGACCTGAAATCTATCTCCCGTGATTTAGACGCCTGCAAAGCTTGTTGGCGGCTGTCGATCCGCGCTAGGCAAATTGCAGCGACAAAATATTTTTTTGCGGAGAGGGCGAAACTCCAGCATTTCTATCGCGTATCTCCTTGCGTTCCCAAATGAGGGGAACGATAACCCGAGGAGATTGAAATCATGCGTAAATTCGCCACTCTTTTGCTTGCCGGCACGGTCGCCATTTCCGCGCTCGCCACCATTGCCTATGCTCAAAATCCGATGGTCGGCGGCGCCGCTATGTATGCCCAGAAAAACATCGTCGAAAATGCTGTCAACTCGAAGGACCACACGACGCTGGTCGCTGCCGTCAAGGCAGGCGGCCTGGTCGATACGCTGCAAAGCGCTGGCCCCTTCACTGTGTTCGCGCCGACCAACGAGGCCTTTGCGGCACTTCCAGCCGGCACGGTGGAGACGCTGCTCAGGCCTGAAAACAAGGACAAGCTCGTCAAGATCCTGACTTGCCATGTCATCGGCGCCAAAGCGATGGCCGCCGACGTCGCCAAGATGGTCAAGAACGACGGCGGCACCCACAAGGTCAAGACGGTCGGTGGTTGCGAACTGTCGCTCAAGGCCGACGGCGGCAAGGTCACCGTGACCGACGAGAACGGCAACGTCGCCAATGTGACGATCGCCGATGTCGAGCAGTCCAACGGCGTCATCCACGTCGTCGACAAGGTTCTCCTGCCGAAGATGTAACAAACGCACGCTGCCGGCGAAGATATCGCTAAGGGCCTCCCTGCGCACGCTCCGCGCCGTTCACGCAAGATGTGGATAGGCGCGGAGTCCCGCTTTGAGGACAGCGATCGTCACCGGCTTTTGATTTCCGTGTGGCGGTCGAATTTGGCACAAGCAATGACAGGAGGAATGGCCATGAACCGTCGCGAGCTTCTTTTGAGTGGTGCGGCAGCCATTGGCGTTGTCGCAGGCGCCACCGCGCTGCGCATGGGCGGAGCCCAGGATGCACGCGCGGCTGAGACTTTCGAGGTTACCAAGACCGAAGCCGAGTGGCGCGCCATCCTGTCCGACGCGGCCTTCAATGTGCTGCGCAAGGAGGGCACGGAATACCCGGGCACCAGTCCGCTGCTCAACGAGCACCGCAAAGGCATCTTCGCTTGCGCCGGCTGCGGCCTGCCGGTCTATTCGTCAGAGACCAAGTTCGATTCCGGTACAGGTTGGCCGAGCTTCTGGCAGGAAATCCCGAATTCCGTCGGCAAGACCGTGGACAGGTCTTTGGGCATGACCCGCACGGAGGTCCATTGTCGCCGCTGCGGCGGCCATCTCGGCCACGTATTCGACGACGGTCCGCCGCCGACCGGGTTGCGACACTGCATCAATGGCGTTGCCTTGACCTTCAAGCCGGCGACGGCGTGAGGACGGCTGCGACCCTGACTTTGTCGGAGCGCGAGAGGACTTCGTAATGGTTGATTTTGCGCATGACCCCGAAAATCGCTTTTCGGGGTCATGCGCGAGGGCGCCAGGCGGGGGATCCAGCGCGCCTCAATGGCCTCCGCCACCGCCGCCCTGAGCGGCTGGCTTGCGGATCACCAGGGTGAAGAGCCCAAGCGTCGCGAACAAAACCGTCAGCATGAAGAATACGTCCATGAACGACAGCAGCGACGCCTGCTGCTGGACCATGCCTGACAGTTTGGAGATGGCCGCCTTGGAGGCGTCGAGCCCGGCGGTCTGCTCGAAGTTGAGCGTCATGTTCTGCAGCTTCTGCTGCGCAGCGGCACTTCCCCATTGCACGTGCTCGGAGAGCCTGGCGTAGTGGAAGGCATTGCGGTCGATCAGCACGGTGTTGATGACTGCCAGGCCGACGGCGCCGCCGAGATTGCGGGTCAGGTTGAACAGGCCAGACGCATTCTTCAGCCGCTCCGGCGGCAAGGTTCCGAGCGCAATGTTGTTGATTGGCACCATGCAAAGCATCATCGAGCAGCCGCGCAGGATCTGCGGGATCAGCAGTTCATAGAAATCCCAGTCGGCGGTGAGATGCGTCATCCACCAGGTCCCCGTGGCGAAGCCGAAGAAGCCGATCATCATCATGATGCGCGGGTCCATCTTGTTCGACAGGATGCCGGAGATCGGCGCAGTGAAGAACATGGCCAGGCCGCTGACGAACAGCGCCTCGCCGATCATCATCGAATCGTAGCCGCGGATCCGCCCCAGGAACACTGGATAAAGATAGGTCAGACCGTAGAGGCCGATGCCGACGACGAAGGAGAACAGCGAGCCGAAGGCAAAATTGATATTGCTGAAAGCCCTCAGGTCGACAATCGGCTCCTCGGCAGTGAACACGCGCCAGAAGAACAGCACCGCGCCGAAGGTCATGATGACGGCGCAGATGAACACCGCCTGATCCTGCAGCCAGTCGTTATTGGGACCTTCCTCCAGCACATATTCCATGCAGCCCAGGAAGGCGGCCATGCCGGCGAGCCCCCACCAGTCGAACTTGCTGAACAGCTTGAGATTGGGTTTGTCGAAGTCGATCAGCGACCAGGCGGCCGTCGTCACCAGAATGCCGGGCACGACGTTGACCAGGAACAGCCAGTGCCAGGACATGGCATGGCTGATATAGCCGCCGACGGTCGGGCCGATGGTTGGCGCCAGCGTCGCCACCAGGCCGATCATCGGCGAGACGATGGCGCGACGCGACGGCGGGAAGATGGTGAAGGCGGCTGCAAAGACGCTCGGGATCATGCCGCCGCCGATGAAGCCCTGCACGGCGCGGTAGACGATCATCTGGTCGATATTGGTTGCGGTCGCCGCCAGCGCGCTGGCCGCGGTGAAACCTGCCGCCGAGATTGTGAACAGCACCCGCGTCGACAGCATCCGGCTGAGGAAGCCCGACAGCGGGATCATCACCACCTCGGCAATCAGATACGCCGTCTGCACCCACGGAATCTCGTCCGAACTGGCGCTGAGGCCCGCCTGGATCTCGGCCAGCGAGGCCGAGACGATCTGGATGTCCAGGATGGCCATGAACATGCCGAACACCATTGCCAGGAAGGCGATGACGCGGCGCGTCGAGATGTGGTCGACCGGCACCGGTATGGCTGGCGCCGGCGCCGATCCTGCAGTTAGGGTTGGGGTCGCCATGACCCTTGCTCCCGGTTCCGCTTTACTTCGATGCGGAAGGCGCGGTGCGGCTGTCGACGGCGACGACGACGCTCAGGCCGGCGCGCAGCTTGCCCGTCTTCAGCACATCCGCGGGCACGTCTATGCGAACTGGAACGCGTTGCACCACCTTGGTGAAATTGCCGGTGGCGTTTTCCGGCGGCAGCAGCGAGAACACTGCTCCCGAAGCCGGGGCCAGCGACGACACGGTACCCTCGATGTCCTGACCGTCGATCGCGTCGACCGACACTCTGACCTTTTCACCAGGCACCAGCCGGGCAAGCTGGGTCTCCTTGAAGTTGGCAACGATGTAGAGCTTGTCCATTGGCACGACGACGGCGAGCTTCTGTCCGGGGCTGATCAGGTCGCCCTGCTCGACCGAGCGGTTGCCGACCACGCCGTCATAGGGTGCGCGCAGCACGGTGAAGGACAGATCCCGCACCGCCTTGTCGTGGGCAAGCTGCAGCGAGCCCAGCGTGCTTGCCGATTCCGCCCGCTGCGCCTGGAGCACGCCGATATTCGCCTGAGCCGCCGCGATCTGCGCGTCGGCGCCGGCTAGTGCGGCATTGGCTTGCTCGACCGCCGTCTGGGCATCGTCCAACTGGGCCTGGGTACCGACGCGGGTCTTGAGCAACTGGGCGGCACGAACCTGAGCTCGCTTCGCATTATCGGCCGCGGCCTGGTCGGCCGTCTTCTGCGCCTGCGCCTGCTTGAGCGAGGCGCGCGCCGCCTCGGTCTGGGCATCGATGCGGTCGAGCGTCTTGCTCAACGTGGCGATCTGCGCCTCCGCCTGAGCAACGGCTATCTTGTAGTCACCGTCATCGACGATCAGCAGCGGGTCGCCGGCCTTCACCTGCTGGTTCTCGGTCACTTTGACCTGATCGACATAACCCGAGATTTTTGGCGAGATGAACGCCGTGTCGGCCTGGACATAGGCGTCGTCAGTCGTGATCATGAAGCGCCCGTCAGTCCAGTAATCATAGCCATACCAGGCGCCGGCGCCTAGCAGGGCCAGGCCGATGATGGGCAACAACATCGAGCGCATCGACCGCTTCTTCTTGGCGGGAGCCAGCGGGGTGACGTCGGCGGGCTTGAGAGGGGTTTCCGGCGCTTCGATCGCAGGCTGGACCTTGGCATTGGGGAAGGGGCGGACTTCGGCACTGGTGGGCGCGTTCGAGGACATGATATCTCTCTAAATTAACTGGCGCTGAATTTTGTCAGACTGAACCGTTCGGTTCGATCTCGACGTTGACTTAGCGCTTAAAGAGGACCATATCAAGAGCAATCGAACCGGATGGTTCGAATTATTTTACGAGGTGTGACATTATGGCCGAAGCCCCCAAGGCCGCTCCTTTGCCTGATTCAGGCCCATTGCCCGGCGCTGGCAAGGACCAGTGCGATCTGCTGGACAGCCTGCCGCGCGGCCGCCCGGCCGCGGGTCAAGACCCGGTCAAGCGCAGCCAGATCATCGACGGTGCGCGCCGTGTCTTCATCGAAAAGGGCTTCGAAGCCGCGTCGATGAACGACATTACGCGCGAGGCCGGCGTGTCCAAGGGCACCATCTATGTCTACTTCGCCAACAAGGAAGAGCTCTTCGAAGCGCTGATCGAGGAAGAGCGCGGCACGATTTTCAAGAACATGTACGAGGTGCTCGATCAGATCGGCGACCTTCGCCAGACGTTGGTGAAGTTCGGCATCGTGCTGTCCATGAAGATCACTTCGGCGAGGGTCATCCTGGCGCAGCGGACGGTGATCGGCGCCTCGGAACGCATCCCGGAGCTTGGTGCCCGGTTCTACGAACGCGGCCCGAAGCGTGGCCATGACAGGGTCGTCGTTTTCCTCAACATGGCTATCGAACGCGGCCTGCTGAAGATCGACGACGTCGAGCTTGCCGCCTATCAGTTCACCGAGCTGTGTCTGGCCGGTCTTTTCCGCCAGTGCATTTTCGCCTATCGCACCAAGGCGCCAAGTGTGGCCGAGATCGAACACATCGTCAGGTCGGGCGTCGATGTGTTCCTGAAGGCCTACGGCACCGAACAGCTTGCAGAGCAGGAACGGGCCTCCAGCCCCGCCTGACAGGCTGCCAGGGTCGGTGGCCTATCCGCCATTGGCGGCGAGCACGATGGCCGCACGCAATTCCTCGAGGCCCTCGCTCTTTTCCGACGACGTGGCGAGCACGAAGGGGAAGGCCGCCGGGCGTTTCTTGATCTTCTGGAGCGTTTCCTCGACCAGTCGCGGTACCCCCGCCGCCTTGATCTTGTCGGTCTTGGTCAGCACGATCTGATACGACACCGCCGCCTTGTCGAGCAGCGACAGCACCTCGTCGTCCTTGGCCTTGATGCCATGGCGGGCATCGATCAGCACGTAGACGCGCTTCAGCGTCACCCGGCCCTTCAGATAGTCGAACACGAGCTTCGTCCACTCGTCGACCTTTTCCTTCGGTGCCGTGGCGTAGCCATAGCCTGGCATGTCGACCAGCGCCATCGGCGGCAGATCGGCGCCTTCTCCCGAAAATCCGCCAGGCACGAAATAGTTGAGCTCTTGCGTCCTGCCCGGCGTGTTGGAGGTGCGCGCCAGCCCCTTCTGGTTGACCAGCGCGTTGATCAGCGACGATTTGCCGACATTGGAGCGGCCCGCAAAGGCGATCTCGGGCGGACCCTCCGGCGGCAGGAATTTCATTGCCGGCACGCCGCGGATGAATATCCAGGCTCGCGTGAACAATTCGATGCCGATCGTGGTCTTGTTCAACGCGTTCAAACCGCTGCCTCCAGAAGAAAAATGTTGCTGCCACGAATGGCATTGAGATTGCGGCTGATCTTTTCTACCGGCCAGTGCCACCACGCCAGCGCCAGCAGCCGCCGGATGGTCCTGTCATCGAAGCGCATCTTCACCACCTTCGACGGATTGCCGGCGACGATCGCATAGGCCGGCACATCGTGCGTCACCACCGACTTTGCCGCGACGATGGCACCGTCGCCGATCTTCACGCCGGGCAGCATAACCGCTTCCATGCCGATCCAGACGTCGTTGCCGACGATTGTGTCGCCACGCACCTCCTTCGACCATGTCGCCGGGTCGAAACCTTCCTCCCAGCCGTGACCAAAGATGTTGAACGGATAGGTCGAAAAGCCGGACATGGCGTGATTGGCGCCGTTCATGATGAAGCGCGCGCCTTCGGCAATGGCGCAGAACTTGCCGATGATCAGCCTGTCGCCGATGAACGGATAATGATGCAGCACGCATTTTTCGGCGAATTTGTCGGGTCCGTCAGGGTCGTCATAATAGGTGAAGTCGCCGATCTCGATATTCGGCGCCGTCACCAGCGGCTTCAGAAAGCCGACGCGCGTGTGCAACGGGATCGGATGCTTGATCGATGGATTGGGTCCGGTCATATCGAGCTCCGTCGAGCAACTGCCAGGCAGGTCAAAATAGCGCGATCCGTCCGGCAGTACCAATCGCTTAATCCAGGCGGGCAGCTTGTGCAAAAAGCCCCGGACGAACCGGGGCTTTTTGGTCTCGCATCGTCGGAGTGCCGGCTATTCCGCCGGCGACGGTTTCTTACGGAACAGCGCGACCAGATTGTCCCACAATTCGATCTTGGCGCCTTGCCGCTTCATGATCACGCCCTGCTGCAGGATCGACAGCGTGTTGTTCCAGGCCCAGTAGATGACGAGGCCGGCCGGAAAACCCGCCATCATGAAGGTGAAGATCACGGGCATCCACGTGAAGATCGCCGCCTGCGTCGGGTCCGGCGGCGTCGGGTTCATGCGCATCTGCAGGAACATCGTCACGCCCATGATCAGCGGCCAGACGCCGATCATCAGCATGTGCGGCAAGGTAACGGGGATCAGCCCGAACAGGTTGAAAATCGATGTCGGGTCCGGCGCCGCCAGATCCTGGATCCAGCCGAAGAACGGCGCGTGCCGCATCTCGATGGTGATGTAGAGCACCTTGTAGAGCGAGAAGAACACCGGGATCTGCAATGCCACCGGCCAGCAGCCGGCGAGCGGATTGATCTTCTCGGTCTTGTAGAGCTCCATCATCGCCTGCTGCTGCTTCATCTTGTCGTCCGCGTATTTCTCGCGGATCTCGAGCATCTTGGGCTGCACCTTCTTCATGTTCGCCATCGACGCATAGGACTTGTTGGCGAGCGGGAAGAACAGCGCCTTGACGATGACGGTGGTGGCAAGGATCGCCAGGCCGAAATTGCCGAAGAATTTGTAGAGCGTGTCGATCAGCCAGAACATCGGCTTGGTGATGAAATAGAACCAGCCCCAGTCGATCAGCAGGTCGAACTGGCGGATATGACGGTCCTTTTCATAGGCGTTGATCGTCGAAACTTCCTTGGCGCCGGCGAATATCTCCGATTCCACGGTCGTCGATTGCCCGGGAGCGATCGTGACCGGATCGGACAGGAAATCGGACTGGTAGCTGTGCGGATGGGGCCCGCTCTTGAACTCGAAATAAGAGAATTTGGGCTGAAATTCGCGGCCGCTCGGCGGCACCAGGGTCACCGCCCAGTATTTATCGGTGATGCCGAGCCAGCCGTCGGTCGACTTGCCTGGCTTGAATTCTCTCTCCGATTCGACCTTGGAGTATTTGTATTCTTGTAGGCCTTCGCTGCCGGTAACACCGATCAGGCCCTCGTGCAGCACATAAGTGCTGGCGATAGCCGGCTTGTCGAAACGGGTGACGCGGCCATAGTTCGACAACGTCGCGGGTGCCGAGCCCCCATTCTGGACCGTGTCGGACACGGTGAACATATATTGGCTGTCGACAGAGAAGGTGCGCTTGAAGGTCAGGCCCTTGTCATTGGTGAAGGTCAGCGTGACCGGCGTCGCTGGCGTCAGAGTCGCATTGCCGTCGGTCTGCCAGACCGTGTCAGGGCCGGGCAGCCTGCCCACATCCGGCGTGCCGGAAAAGCCGATCTCGGCGAAATAGCCGTTCGGCAGGGACGCCGGGTTGAGCAACGCGATCTCGGGCGAAGTCTTGTCGACCGTCTCCGTGTAGTGCTTGAGCCGGAGGTCGTCGAGGCGCGCACCGGTGAGGTTGATCGAGCCTTCGAGGCTCGGCGTGTCGATCTTGACGCGGCTGGTCGAGGCAATCGCCTGGTCGCGGCCGGCCGCGGTGACGGCTTCGCCGCCAGGCGCGTTCGGAATGGCGCCCGGCTGCACCGGTGTTTCGCTGGCGCCCGGGCTGGTGCCTTGGGCGGCCTTCTTCTGCTCCGCCACGCGCTGCTCTTCGATGCGGGCGGCTTCGCGCTGCATCTCGCTGCGCGGCATCACATAGAAATATTGCCAAAGCGCCAGGATCAGCACCGACAGTGCGATGGTGATGAAGAAGTTGCGGTTGTTTTCCATCGAAGCCCTTGGCCTATCGTGTTCCACGCAATCTGCGGGAGAGTTCGGCCTTCAACTGGCCGAACGGAGTGGTAAGCACGTCTTCGCGCCCGACGATGACATAATCATTGCCCGGCGCCATGTCATCCGCGGCATGCGTGCGCACGGCTTCTCTCAGCCGCCGCCGGACGCGGTTGCGAACGACGGCGTTGCCGACCTTCCTGGTGACGGTGTAGCCGACGCGCGGCGCCTCGCTGTCGCCGCGGCCCAGGACCTCGACGAGGAAAAGCCGCCCGCGGCGCTTTTCGCCGCGGCGGACAGCCAGGAATTCCGCGCGCTTCAGAAGCCGCTTGGGATGGGCACCCGTTGGCTTGCCGGTTGCGGGCAACGATCTTGTCTCTCGCTTGGTGCTCAGGCGCTGAGACGCTTGCGGCCGCGGTTGCGGCGGGCTGCGACGACGCCGCGGCCACCTTTGGTGGCCATGCGGGCGCGGAAACCGTGCCTGCGTTTGCGGACGAGTTTGGACGGCTGGTAAGTACGCTTCATTTGTTTAAATACCGCGGGGTGCGGCCCTTCTTGATTCTGTCACTTTGTAACAGGAGCTTTGCCGGGCCGGTTTTGGCGCGATCGAAACCGCGCCGGGACGAATGGCCCGAGCGTGAGCGGGCTTATAGAAAGAAGGGTTTTGGAAGTCAATCCAGCGTGTCGGGCCGGCATTGTCGGACCGGCATCGAAGTCTTGCGGCCCTTTGTCCGGCTTCGACCAAGGATGAATTTGGCAAAAAAGCCGCAATCGCCTAATCTCACCCGATCAAGCGATCGTGAAGACGAGCAGTCCCTAAGACAAGCAGCCGTGATGACAGGCAGCCGTGACGACGAGCATGAGTGAAGTCCCAGCAACCGACGAAAGCATCGCCCAGGCGAAGGCCGCCACCCGCAGGGTGCCGCTGGCGCGCGGCCTGTCGACCAAGTTGCTGCTGCTCACCATCGTCTTCGTGCTCTTGGCCGAAATCCTCATCTTCGTGCCCTGGATCGCCAGCTACAGGCTGAGTTGGCTGAAGGAGAGGCTGAGCACCGCCGCCGCGGTTTCCATCGTCCTGGTGCAGGGCGAACCTGCCTCGCTGTCGCGTGCCGCCCAGAACGACGTACTGATGGCGATCGGCGCCAAGGCGATCGCCGTGCGCGACGGCGGCGTCTCGCGGCTTCTGGTCGTGGCCGAAATGCCGCCGCAGGTCGACGAGCATATCGATATCGCCAATGTCGGCATGATCAAGGGTATGACCGGCGCGCTGGACACGCTGTTTTTCGGCGGCAAGCGGATGCTGCGCGTTTTCGGGCCGGTCGGCGACAGCGACAAGGAATTCGAGCTGATCATGCCCGACCACCGCCTGCGCAATGCCATGCTGATCTATTCGCGCAACGTCGCCTTCGTCTCGCTGCTGATCTCGCTGTTCACCGCCATGCTGGTCTACGCCGCGATAGACCTGATCATGATCGGCCCGATCAGGACGATGACACGCTCGATGCTGTCCTTTTCCGAGGCGCCCGACGATCCCGGTCGGATCATTCACCCCGCCGCCCGGGCCGACGAGATCGGCGTCGCCGAACGCGAGCTGTCGCAGATGCAGGAGCGGCTGCAGAAGATGCTGACCGAGCAGAAGCATCTGGCCGATCTCGGCCTGGCCGTGTCGAAGATCAACCACGACATGCGCAACATCCTCGCCTCGGCGCAACTGATGTCGGACCGCCTGCGCCAGGTCAAGGACCCGACCGTGCAGGCCTTCGCACCAAAACTGCTGCGCGCGCTCGACCGTGCGGTGTCCTACTCGGAGGGCGTGCTGGCCTATGGCCGCACCCAGGAGCCGCCGCCGTCGCGCCGCAGGCTGCGGCTGCGCCAGCTGGTCGAGGACGTCCAGGGCCTGCTCGACATCGAATGCGGCATCGAATTCGTCAACGCCGTCGATCCGGTGCTTGAGGTCGACGCCGATTCCGACCAGCTGTTCCGCGTGCTCACCAATCTTAGCCGCAACGCCGTGCAGGCGATGGCGGCCGACACGGAGAGCGCCGTGGTGCGCCGCTTGACCATATCGGCCGAGCGCATCGGCAGCGTCAGCCGCATCGTCGTCACCGACACCGGCCCCGGCCTGCCGCCAAAGGCGCGAGAAAACCTGTTCGCGGCATTTCGCGGCTCGGCCCGCAGCGGCGGCACCGGCCTTGGCCTGGCGATCGCCCATGAATTGATCCGCGCCCATGGCGGCACGGTGGAGCTGGTCGAATCGATCGGCGGCCGCACCACATTCGCCGTCACCATTCCCGACCAGCCGGTCCGGCTCGACCAGGCCCGCAACGGTCTGCGCCGCCCGGCGTAACGAACCGTTTCGTTACGGACCGTTTCAATTCGCAAATGGTTGGTCCGAGACTACGAGCCATCGGCTCGGCCGCCGTGCAACGGCGTGTTCCGTTACGGGCCGTTCCGATTGGCAAATGACTGATCCAAGACGATGACCTATTGGCTCGGCCGCCGCGTGACGCGATCTTGCGTTCGCCGGCCGGCGCATGACGGCAAAACATGACGGCAAAACTTTTGGCCAGGATCGGCTTGCTTTTCGTAAATTCAGTCGCTAGGGAACACGTCACATCGCGGCCGGTCGCCAGGATCGGATCGCGGGGCTATGCAAAGCATGGCCTGTTGCGCGCCCGTAGCTCAGCTGGATAGAGCACCAGACTACGAATCTGGGGGTCAGGAGTTCGAATCTCTTCGGGCGCGCCATTAAACTCAATGTACGGCCCGGGGACATAGGTAACAGAATCTGCCGCCACTGGCCGGAAGGTTGCCTTGAGTGAGCGCCGTCCTTGCAAAGAGCGGATGGTCCGCTGATGCTACTCAGTCGGCCTGCTTAATCTCCGGGCCCGGTTCAGTCGGCGGGCCTAGCGTGCAATCCTGGCCGGTGCATTCCTGCACCGGATCCTTCGCCGGCGGCAGACAATTTTGGCCTTCACAATGAACGGGCGGCTGCGCTGTTGCGGCTTTATTGTTCTGCGGCACAGGCCGATCCTCAGCGCGAACGGCCGGTATTCCAAGGTCGATCACGGCCGTGCACAAGAGCGCAATCCGAAGCAAGTTCATTTTCGCCTCCGCAACTGACAGCGAGACGCAGATTATATCTTCGAACTGCGGCCAACATCCTGTCACCCGCGAACGGCGTTAACAGTGCGTTTCATTGCCGGTCGGAAGGGTGTACCGATTGAGATCGAGCGTCATCCTCTTCCTGGCGAAATAGCGCCAGAAACGGAGCTTTCGGCCAGAGGTGACTGAAGCCAACCTTCCGATTTTTCTGTACACCTGTTCGAAGGGTTCGAGGTGCGTTAGGGCCTCGCATATTCGAGGTTTTCAGTTCTTTCACGGGGGAACGTAGATGACGGCATTCAACAGCGTCCGTTTCCGGGTCAAGCCGGGTAGTGAAGACGAATTCGTCGAACTGTTCAGCAGCGCTCCGCGCAATTTCGAGGGATTGCGAAAAATGGCTCTCATCAAATCGGGAGATGGCGCCTTCTTCTCGATTGGAGAGTGGGACACGTTTCAGCATATGGTCGATGCCAGGCCCAAAATGCTGGGCAATCTTGATCGGTTCCGGCATACGCTGCAGCAGCTTGAGGGCGGATATACGGATGCTGTTTCCGGCGAGGCTGTCTTCGAAACGGACGGCAGGAGCAGCGGCAGGTCGGTATAGTTTCGCACTTCGAAAAGCTTATGCCGTGCGCCACTTCCCGGCTCTATTACCTAAACCGCACATTCCCCCTGGAAAGCTCTGCCACTGACCTGCATCCCATCAGCCGCATGTCGCGTTCGATCTCGGTTCGCATCAGGCCGAGCGCCCGTTCGACGCCGGCCTGCCCGGCGGCTGCCAGCGGGAAGAGATAGTAGCGCCCGACGCCGACGGCCTTGGCGCCCAACGACAGGGCCTTCAGCACATGCGTGCCGCGCTGGACGCCGCTGTCGATGATCACGTCGATCTTGTCGCCCACCGCGTCGACAATCTCCGCCAGTTGGTCGAAGGGGCTGCGCGAGCCGTCCAGCTGTCTGCCGCCATGATTTGACAGAACGATGCCGGTGCAGCCGATGTCTACCGCCTTTCTGGCATCGGCGACGCTCATGATCCCCTTCAGGCAAAACTGGCCGTTCCAGAAGCGGACCATGTCTTCGACGTCCTTCCAATCCAGCGATGGATCGAGGATCTCGGTGAAATAGCGGCTGATGGAAAGCGCTCCGCCACCGAGATCGATATGGCCGTCCAACTGCGGCAGGCTGAATTTTTCGTGCGTCAAATAGTCGATAGCCCATCTCGGCTTGATCGCGAACTGCATCATGCCGCCGAGCGTAAGCCGAAAGGGGATGGAAAAGCCGGTCCGCAGGTCACGCTCGCGGTTTCCGCCGGTGACGCTGTCGACCGTCAGCATCATCACCTCGACGCCGGACGTCTTGGCGCGCTCCATCATGGCGCGGTTCAGGCCGCGATCCCTGTGAAAATAGAACTGATAGACCTGCGGCGTCCTGTGCTTGCGGACTTCCTCCAGGCTGATCGTGCCGAGCGACGAGACGCCGAACATCGTGCCGAACTTCTCCGCCGCCGCGGCGACGGCGCGCTCGCCGCTATGGTGAAACAGCCGCTGGAGAGCCGTCGGCGAACAATAGACCGGCATCGCCAGCTTCTGGCCCATGACGGTGACCGACATGTCGATCTGTCCAACGCCGGCAAGGACGTTGGGGACGAGATCGCAGTCCTCGAACGCCGCCGTGTTGCGCCGCAGCGTCGTCTCGTCGTCCGCGCCGCCATCGATATAATTGAAGATCGGACCTGGCAGGCGCTGTTTTGCCAGCCGGCGGAAGTCCTGAAAATTGTAGCAGCTTTGCAATCTCATGAAATCAATCGGGTATATGCCGGGCCCGATGTCAAGCCTGTGCCATTGTCGATCGCCGGCGCTCTCGCCTCAGCCCGCCAGAGCGCCAACCGACTCCCGCTCCACCAGCGGGCATTCGAGCTTGGTGATGGGATAGCGGCCACGACCGGGAGCAGCGGGGACTTCGAGCTGCTCGATCGCCCATTGTCCCATCGCCATATGCGGCAGGATCGACGTCGTCAGCGGCG
This sequence comes from Mesorhizobium sp. M1182, assembly GCF_040318335.1. Classification (NCBI taxonomy): domain Bacteria; kingdom Pseudomonadati; phylum Pseudomonadota; class Alphaproteobacteria; order Hyphomicrobiales; family Phyllobacteriaceae; genus Mesorhizobium; species Mesorhizobium sp. M1182. The sequence continues at coordinate 83,758 of NZ_JAMYMD010000009.1, read as the reverse complement.
GGAACAGATGCCGCGCGATCTCCTCGTCGTCATAACCGATCACCGAAATATCCCGGGGGATGTGCAGGCCGGCCTCCTTCAGCGCCTCGTAGCAGCCGATCGCGGTGCGGTCGTTCTGGCAGAAGATGGCGGTCGGCCGGTCCTTCAGCGCCAAGAGCTCGACGGTCGCGGCATAGCCGGCGCTCGCCGACCAGTCGCCTTCGACGACCAGCGCCGGGTCGAACGGAATGTCGGCCGTCGCCAGCGCCCGGCGGTAGCCCTTCAGCCTGTCCTGCGCCGCCTGCATCCAGGGCTCGCCGGTAATGGTGGCGATACGCCGGTGGCCATGGCCGATCAAGTGGCGGGTGGAGCTCTGGCCGCCGGCGATCTCGCTCGGCACCACGGCGGGGAAGGCATAGTCGGCGGTGTAGCAGTTGAGCAGGATGACCGGAATGTCGAGGCCGTAGAGATAGTCCGGCGCGACGATCTCGCGGGTGAAAATGGTCATGTAGATCAGCGCCGAAATGCCCCGCTTGGTCAGAGCCGCGATGGCACGGGGCTCCATCACCTCGTCGCCCATGGTCTGCGCCACCAAAAGCACATTGCCGGCGTTCCACGAGGCTTGCCGCGCCCCTTCAATGGCGACGACCGCCTCCGGGCTGGTCGCCAACTGGTCGACGGCGAAGCCGATCACGCCATCCAGCCCGTCGAATGCGGCAACCGGGGCTCGCAAGGCAGAAAACACGGGCGGCGAATAGCCCAGCGTTCGCGCCGTCTCGATCACCCGCTCGCGGGTTTGCTGCGACAGCCTGATGCCCGGCGTGTTGTTGAGCACGAACGAAACCGTCGCCTGCGAACAGCCTGCCGCCCTGGCGATGTCGGTCATGGTAACGCGGCCCTTGGAGTTTTTCCCGGACAGCTTGCGCCGCCTGGTACCCTCAAGGACGGGATCACGCAGTGATTCGTTCATGTCATTGGTCCCGCGAATCTCGCATTTATAGGGCGAAGCGATACTAATAGATATAATCGACCCTCTTAGGCGATTTAGTCCCCGATCCAAAACGGTTGCGACTGGGGAGGCCTCTCTCGTTTGTGGCGAGAATCCGACCAAACTAATACTCTTTACTAATATCTGGCATCCCTATAACGTCAATCCATCATGCCCGGACGACGTCGGACCGCGCATGTTCGGAACGCAAGTCAGCCTGGTATCGGACGGTTCCCGTCAGTCGAAGCTTGCCTGCCGCTCCCGGAAATGTCAGACAAATCGGACTATTTACGAACGGCGAATGAGTCTCTAAAGTCGACGATAGCGGCTGGAATGGCGTCGTTCTTCGCTGCCGGAAACCCTTGAGGAGGAGGGCGTCCAAGCCGCGCCGGCACGTTCATCATCAGCGAAAATTACTGAGTCAAAATGGGAGGTTGAATATGAAATCTGTGATACGAAATGCGTCCGTCGCCGCTGCGGCCCTGCTGCTCGGCCTTTCCGCCAGCGCAATTGCGCGGGCCGACGACAAGCCGACTCTGGCCTTCGTCGTCAACGGCGCTTCCGATTTCTGGAAGGCGGCCGAAGCCGGCGTCAAGAAGGCTCAAGGCGAACTGCCCAATTACAATCTGGAGCTCAAATATCCGGAGCAGTCCTCGGTCGCCATCCAGCAGCGCCTGATGGACGACCTGGTGACGGCCGGTGTTAAGGCGATCATGGTCTCGGCCGTCGATCCCAAGACGTCGACCGACGGGCTGAACAAGATCGCCTCGGAAACGGCGTTGTTCACCACCGACAGCGACGCACCGCAGACCAAGCGTGTCGCCTATATCGGCTCTTCCAATGTCGATGCCGGCAAGCAGGCGGCAGAGATCGCCAAGAAGGCAATGCCTGACGGCGGCAAGTGCCTCGGCTTCGTCGGCCTGCTCGGCGCCGACAATGCCAAGGAACGTATCCAGGGCATGAAGGAAGGTCTCGCGGGCACCAAGATCGAATTGGTCGACGTGCGTGGCGACGACATCGATCAGGCTCGCGCCAAGAAGAACGTCGAGGACGCGCTGGTCGCCAGCCCTGACGTCACCTGCATGGTCGGCTTCTATTCCTACAACACGCCGCGCATCTATGAAGCGCTGCGCGATGCCGGCAAGCTCGGCCAGATCACCGTCGTCGGCTTCGACGACGATCCGATCACGCTGGGCGGCGTCAAGGAAGGCACCGTCGCCGCCACCGTCGTGCAGCAGCCCTTCGAATGGGCATATCAGGGCATGAAGCTGATGGCTGCCTATCTCGAGGGCGATAAGTCGGGCATTCCCGCCGATGGCCTGATCATCATCCCGACCAAGATCATCGGCAAGGACGATGTCGACGCCTACGCCGCCAGCCTCAAGGCGATGTCTGGAAACTGAGCAAATTAGGTTGCGCCGGCTCAAGGTTCGCCTTGAGCCGGCGTTCTATTGACGGGCCTCGCGAGGCCCGTCAGTCTGAGACCAAACGGCTCACCGGCTGCTGTCAGGCGTGATGAATTATTCCGACCCATCCATCGTTGCATCCACGGACGCTCCGTTCCTGAGCCTCGACGGTGTGCGCAAGACCTATCCCGGTGTCGTCGCGCTGGACGGATTCTCGATGGACGTAAGGCCCGGCGAGGTCATCGGCCTGGTCGGCGAAAACGGCGCCGGCAAATCGACGCTGATGAAGATCCTCGGGGGCGTGACCAGGCCGGACACCGGCACCATCACCGTCGATGGCGTCGCCCATGACGGGCTGACTGTCGAGGCAAGCATCGGCTCGGGCATCGCTTTCGTCCACCAGGAACTCAACGTGTTCGAAAACCTCGACGTGGCCGCCAATATCTTCTTTGGCCGCGAACCGCTGCGCGCCGGGCCGCTCAAGCTCGTCGACCGCGCCAGGCTGCGAGCGCAGGCGGCGCCGCTGCTCAAACGCGTGGGCGCCAATTTCTCGGCCGATACGCCAGTGTCGGCGCTGTCGCTGGCGCAGCAGCAAATGGTCGAGATCGCCAAGGCGCTGTCGATCGAGGCAAGGCTGGTTATCCTTGACGAACCAACCTCGAGCCTGCCGATCGCCGAAACCGACAAGCTGCTCGGCGTCATCAAGGCGCTGAAGGCAGACGGCATCAGTGTCATTTTCATCTCGCACCGCCTTCACGAGGTCGAGCGCGTCGCCGACCGCGTCGTCGTGCTCAGGGACGGAATGCTCGCCGGAACCTTGCCGAAGAGCGCGATCAATCACGACCAGATGGTCAAGCTGATGATCGGCCGCATGCTGAAGGAGCGCGAGAAGGCCGCGGAATCGGCGCGCCCGCCGGGCTCTGTCGCGCTGTCGGTCAAGGCAATTCGCACCGCCGCCTATCCCGACCGGCCCGTCGACCTCGACGTCAGGCATGGCGAGATCCTCGGCCTCGCCGGCCTCGTCGGCTCGGGCCGGACGGAGATGGCACGCGTCCTGTTCGGCATCGACAGAAGCTTTGGCGGCTCGTTCCAGCTTGACGGGAAAGATCTGGTTCTAGGTTCGGCAGCCGACGCAGTGGCCAACGGTATTTTCCTCGTCCCCGAGGATCGCAAGCTGACCGGCATCCTGCTCGACCTTTCGATCGCCCAAAACATCTCGCTGCCCAATCTGCCGGCGCATTCGCGGCGCTCGCTGGTCTCGGCCAGCGCCGAGGCCGCCACCGCCGAGAAGCAGAAGACCGATCTCGGCATCAGGGCGCCCTCCGTGCAGACGCGTACCGGTACGCTGTCGGGCGGCAACCAGCAAAAGGTCGTGCTTGCCAAATGGCTGGCGATGAAGCCGCAGGTGATGATTCTCGACGAACCGACCCGCGGTATCGACATCGGCGCCAAGGCCGAGATCTACGGGCTGATGCGCGCGCTGGCCGATGCCGGCGTCGCCGTGCTGATGATCTCCAGCGACATGGAGGAGGTGATCGGCGTTTCCGACCGCATTGCCGTCATGCATGAAGGCCAGATCTCGGGCATTCTCGACAAGGACCGGTTCAGCCAGGAAAACGTGCTGCTGCTGGCGGTCGGCAAGCAGCCGAAGTAGTTCGCAGGCGCTGGGAGAAGACGATGAGCAAGAAAGATCTCGGCCTGCTGATCCTGATCCTGGTGGTCGGCGCGGTGGTGGCGATCATCAACCCGCGCTTCCTGCTGCCGATCAATCTCGCCAACACCTCGAACCTGATCGGGTTGTTCGGCATCCTGTCGATTGGCCAAGCCTTCGTCATCATCACCGGTGGCATCGAATTGTCGGTCGGCTCGGTGGTTGCGCTGCTCGGCGTGCTGTTCATCGACTTCATCGCCACGCGCGGCATGGCCTGGCCGGTCGCCCTGCCGCTGATCCTGGTGCTCGGCGGCATCATCGGGCTGGCGCATGGCTGGCTGATCACCCGGCTCAAACTGCAGCCTTTCGTGGTGACTTTGTGCGGCCTGTTGATCTATCGCGGCGTGGCGCGCTTCTACACCGCCGACGGCACCGCCGGCTTTGCCTTCGGACAGAATTTCCCGGAACTCGAGTTCCTGACGGCGGGGCGGTCCTGGGGCGTGCCGAACAGCTTCATCGCGCTGATCGTCATCGCCGTCGTCATGTGGGTGGTGCTGCACCGGTCGGTGTTCGGGCGCTATCTCTATGCCATCGGCAAGAACGAGGAAGCGGCAAAATATTCCGGCATCCGCACCGGCCGCATCGTCATGGCCGCCTATGTCATCTGCGGTGTGCTGACGGCGCTGTCAGCCATCTATTTCGCCATGTACACACGCTCGATCTCGCCGGCGAGCCACGGCCAGTTCTACGAGCTCTATGCCATCGCGGCCGCGGTGCTCGGCGGCTTCTCGCTGCGTGGCGGCGAAGGCTCGCTGATCGGCGTCCTGCTCGGCACCGTGCTGCTGCAGGAGCTGCAGAACCTCGTCAACCTGCTCGGCATCCCGTCCTCGCTCAACTTCGCCGTCATGGGCGGGGTGATCCTCATCGGCGTGCTGGTCGACCAGCAATGGGGCGTGTTCAGGGCGCGGCGGCGGATGCTGGAAGCCACACGCAAGGGCGTGGCGGGTGCTGCCGCTGAGTGACGCAAAAATAGCTGGATGAAATACGCCGACGGCCATGGCAGGTGGCGTGAAAGAGTCAGCCGGAGCTTCGCGACAGCAGTTCAGGTCGGTCTCTATTTGGAACGAAACCCGTATCTGAGCGTTTATTTAAGCTTTGCTACGCGGAGGCGTTCCATGCCCACGAATCCAGTTAGTACCGCCAAAGTAGGAACTCACCCCCTCCACCCGATGCTGATACCTTTTCCTGTCGCGTTTCTTGTCGGTGCGTTTGTCACCGACCTGGTTTTCTGGGGGACTGCCGATGCCTTCTGGGCACGGGCATCGATGTGGCTGATCGGGGCAGCCATCGTAATGGCCCTTCTCGCTGCGACAGCCGGTTTTATCGACTTCCTCAACGAGCCGCGCATTCGCGCCTTGTCCGACGCCTGGTACCACATGCTGGGCAACTTGACCGCGGTCGTTGTGGCACTGATCAATTTCTACCTGCGCTATGCGCAAGGCGCCGAAGCCGCGGTCCGCCCATGGGGTGCGCTCTTGTCGTTCATAGTGGTCTGCATACTGCTGTTCACCGGCTGGAAGGGCTGGGAGATGGTGTATCGGCACCACGTTGCAGTTCTGGATACACCAGCGGATGCGCCAGCGAAGCCGTCGACAACCACTGCCACGGATACTCGTCACGCTGGTCGGGACCGGCACGCCGCATGAGGCCATAATCCCGAGAAGTGGATACCGGTTTCTAAAAAAGATATCGGTTAGACAAGTAGCGCGCATGCCGAATGCATCGGGATGGACGCGCCTTAGATAAGGCCCGACATGTCGGAGAAGGCCATGGCCTTGCGCAGCACTTCGGCGAAGCGCTCGCCGGCGGCTTCACGAAGACCGCTATTGTCGATCGAGGTGACACCCGGTCCGGACAGCGCCACATTGGCACTGCGCGCCAGCCGTGCCAGCACTTCGCCGCGCGACTCGCGACCGCGCAATGCCAGCCGCTCGGCCAGGATCTCCGGTGTAGCCGTGATCTCGACGACAGCCAGATTGGCGTAGCGCTCCCGCAGCGCCGGGATGATCGCGCGCGAGACGTTGGCGATCGCGACACGGCCGTTGGAGACTGACCAGTCGACTTCGGCCGGGATGCCGTAGCGCAGGCCATGCGCCTCCCAGGAAATGGCGAAGGCACCATCCGCTTCGGCCTCGACGAAGGCAGCATCGGCGAGCGTATCGTGATCCTCGGTGGCCGCATCGCTCGGCCGGGTGATCACCCGGCGCACGAACTCCAGCCGGCTCTCGTCGGCAAACACGGCGCGCGCATAGCCGATCACCGTGTCCTTGCCGGCACCGCTCGGCCCGACGACGGCGACGAAGACACCGTCGCGGATCGGAAATCCGATAGCGGACAATTCACGCTCGACCGATGCCGACACCATCATGCGACCCGGCGTCCCTGCCGCCAGACCGTGCGGACGACCGGGACATGGTCGTCGACGCGCACGCGAACCAGATCGGCGCGCCGGCCGGGCTCGATGACACCGCGATCGGTGAGGCCGACCGCCTCGGCCGGGTTCTTCGAGACCATCGCCACCGCCTGTGGCAAGGAAATGCCCTCGACCACGTCGCCGAGGAAGAAGGCTGACTGGATCAGACTGAAGGGAATGTAGTCCGACGACAGGATATCGAGCAGGCCATCGCCGGCCAGCGTGCGGGCCGAGACATTGCCCGAATGCGACGCGCCGCGCATGACGTTCGGCGCGCCCATCAATACGCCGAGCCCTGCCTCTTTTGAAGCCCGCGCCGCCTCCTCGGTGGTCGGGAACTCGGCGACGCGCACACCTTGCTCGATCGCTTCGTCGACATGGCCGACGGTTGCGTCGTCATGGCTGGCGAGCACGATGCCGCGCTCTTGGCAGGCAGCGGCGATGAAGCTGCGGTTCGGGCTCGAATTCCTCGCCGATTCCGCCATCCGCTTTTCGCAGAATTTCTGGAAATCGCGATCGGTCAGCTTCAGCTTGCGCTGGTAGTAATATGCGTAGGTTTCCAAATTGACGAACTGGCGCTGTCCGGGCGCATGGTCCATCAGCGACGCCAGCCTTACCCGCTCGTCACCGTCGAAATTGGCGAAGGCCGTGAGGCAGTCCGGCGCCGAAACCTCGCAACGCAGATGGAGGAAATGGTCGGCCCTGAGCCGGTCCTGCTGTACGCTGTCCTCGATCGCGTCGGCCAGCTTGCGTATGTCGGCGGCCGTCAGGTCGGCATCCTCGTCCATGCCGACACGCAAGGCGTCGAGCACGGTGGTAATGCCGGCGGTCGCCACCTGGGCGTCATGCGCGAGCACGGCTGCGATCGGGTTCCAGCGCACTTTCGGCCGCGGCGCGTAATGGCCTTCGAGATGGTCGGTATGGAGCTCGACCAGGCCAGGGATGATGAAGTCGCCGCCCATGTCCTCGCCGCTGCGGCCAGCGCCGGGATCGATGGCGGCGATCACCCCGTCGCGCAGCACGATCGACCCTTCGACGATCTGGTCGGCCAGCACGATACGGGCATTGTCAAGAACGGTCTCGGCAGTCATTTCAGGCAGTCCTTGCAGCATTTTGCAGCCAATTGAAAATGAATTGGCTTCGCACCATGCGGTTAAAGCAAATAGTCATTTAGGCAGTTCTTCTGGCCGGGCGGCGCCCGAGCGCGTGATGGGACAGCACCATGAACGGTGCGCCCGGTTCAGTTTCCACAAACAGCGTCAGCGCGTCCACCGCCACCGGCCGTTGCAGCACGTCCGCAAACAGGCTGTCGATTGCTAGGCGAAGACGAGGGCTTTCCTGTGACGACACCCGGCCGGACAGCGTCATATGGAAGCGAAACGTCTCGAAGACATAGGGATAGCCCCACTGGCAGAGATTGCGGAACTCGTCGGGCTTCAGCGAATCGGGGCTGCGCCGTTCGATCTCGGCTTCCGTCAACGGCGCGCGAAAGCGGTCGAAGTCGCGCACCACGTCGTCGGCGAAGCGGTTGAGCGCCGGCAGCGGTGCTTCCGGCAACAGCGCGAAGAAGCCGTCGATTTGGCTGACGACGAGGCGCGGGATCGTAACCACCGGCGTCGCCTCGGCAAAATCGTCGAGTGCTGCACGAAGCGACGTTTCCGTCTCGTTGGAGGCCAGTCTTAAGGGCGCCTTCAGTGTCGCATGAAAGCCATAGCGGCGCGCCGAGGCGGTATGGAAGGCAACTTCTGCCGCCGACAACTCGCCCGCAGCCTCGACCGGCTTTGTGGCGGCACCGAATGGGTCGCGGCCGAGCCAGTCGGCGGCGATCCGTGCCAGCGGTTCGTCCTGTCGGGGGGTGAAATAGATCGCGTAGCGCATCGAAAGTCCTCGTCAGCCCCGCTGCCATAGGTGATTTCCATGACGAATTGACGAAGCTTTGCGGCGTTTTCGGTAACAAAACCACACAGCCGGGTCGTTAGCCGACGATTTTTCGCTTGGCCAGCGGTTGGGGCGAAGGGGAAGTGGTTAGGCCTTCATCAGCCATTCGTGCTCGGGCGCGTTGTGGAATTTCCACGTCCGCTTCGGTCCGGCCATGACGTTGAGATAATAGAGATCATAGCCGTGGCAGGCTGCGCAGGGGTGATAACCCTTGGGAACCAGCACGACGTCGCCGTCCTCGATCGCCATCGCCTCGTCGAGCGAACGAGCACCGTTCTCGTCGGCATCGGTGTAGACGCGCTGGAAAGCAAAGCCCTGTGGCGGGTTGAGACGGTGGTAATAGGTCTCCTCGAGATAGGATTCAGCCGGCAGATTGTCCTGGTCGTGCTTGTGCGGCGGATAGCTCGATGTGTGGCCGCCGGGTGTGATGACCTCGACCACCAGCAAGGAATCGGCCGGCTTGCCTTCCGGCAGGATGTTGGTGACGTAGCGCGTGTTGGTGCCTTTGCCGCGAACCTCCTGGCCGAGATCGTCGGGCGCGATGACACGGACCGGCAGACCGCCGCCCAGTCCTGGCGCCGAACAGACGGCAAGTTCGAGATCGGTATCGGCGCTCACCGACCACTCCGACCCCTGCGGCACATAGACCGACCAAGGCTTGCCTTCGAACGGCGACATGCGTTCGCCCAGCAAGCCGAGATCCTTGCCGCCGGCCTTGGCCTTGCCCTTGCCGGTGACGAACACCAGGCAGACCTCACGATCCGCGGTTTGCCCGGAAGCGCTCTCGCCGGGCCTGAGCCGATGCACATCGAAGCCGACATAGGTCCAGCCGGCGTTTTGCGGCGTCACATGAGCGACGCGGCCGTGGCCCTTATTGGCTTTGACGAGCAGCTTCGACATGGTCATTCCTTCGGTTCGGCGTCCGCCGATGACTTGTCCTCGTCAGCCGGCTTGTAGAGATAGAAGAATTGCCAGACGGCATAGCCGGCGAAGCCGAGCGCGATCACGCCCCAGAACGGCGTGCCGGTGGCGAATTCGATCACCGACCAGACCAGGCAGACCGCGACAACGGCAACGCGCCGCCACAGCGGCCGGAAAAACGGGTGCTCGGAGTCTTTCATCGGATCACCCCCGGCATCGGATCAGCCCTTCCTCGCGAGCCTCAAGCATTGGGAAAGCCTTGTGTCTCCACCGTATAGCCGGCCGCTGTCATCACCCGCATCAATTCCTTGTAGCCGACCTGCGCCATCTTGAGCGGCGGGTTCTTCTTCGGATCCTGCTCGGCCTCGACCACGAACCAGCCTTCATAGCCATGGTCGGCGAGCCTCTGGACGATGGCGCCAAAATCCAGCGAGCCATCTCCCGGCACGGTGAAGGCGCCAAGTGCCACCGCGTCGAGGAACGATTGCTTCTCGCGATCCAGTCCCGCGATCACCTCGATGCGCACATCTTTCACATGCACATGGTTGATGCGCGGGTGGTGGTTATCAATAGCGCGCAGCACATCGCCGCCGGCAAAGGCCAGGTGACCCGCGTCGAGCAGCAATGGAATGCCTTCTCCCGAATAGCGCATGAAGGCATCTAGCTCTGGCTCGGTCTCAACTACTGCCGCCATATGATGATGGTAGGAGAGCGGCATGCCTTGCTCTGCACACCATTCGCCGAACTGCGTGAGCCGCCGGGCGTAGGCTTTCATTTCCTCGTCCGAAAGCCTGGGCTTGCTGGCGAGCGGCTTCGAGCGGTCGCCCTGGATGGAGCGGCCGACTTCACCATAGACGATGCATGGCGCGTTCACCGCCTTGAACAGGTCGATCATCGGCTGGATACGATCCTTGTTCTTCGCCATGTCTTCGTCGACCAGCGTCCCCGAGAACCAGCCGCCGCAAAGCGTCACGTCGGCCTCTTTCAGGATCGGCAGCATGATTTGCGGATCGTTGGGAAAGCGGCGGCCCATTTCCATTCCGGTAAAGCCAGCCGAGCGCGACTGGCGCAGGCACTCCTCCAGCGACACATCATCGCTGAGTTCGGCAAGATCGTCGTTCCACCATGCAATGGGGGACATGCCCAGTTTGGCTTTCAAGTCGTCACTCCAGTTTCAGACATTCGAGGCGCGTTCGCGGATGGCTAAAGAACCCGCCCGCCCAGCGCTTCCTCGTATTTCTTGCGCGCGGCATTCACTTGCGGCCGTGCCGAGACTTCCGGCACTGCGACATCCCACCAGCTTCCACCGGCCTCGGTCGAAACCAGCGGGTCGGTGTCGATGACCAGCACCGTCGTTCGCGTGTTCTTCTTCGCTTGCGCCAGCGCTGTTTCCAGCCCGGCGACCGACGGCACTTTTTCGGCAATCGCACCCATGCTCGCAGCGTGCGCGGCGAAGTCGATCTCGGGCAAGGTTTCGTGACGGGCGTCCTTCAGCAGATTGTTGAAGTTGGCGCCGCCGGTCGCCATCTGCAACCGGTTGATGCAGCCATAGCCGCGGTTGTCGAGCAGCACGATGGTCAGCTTGAGGCCGAGCATCACCGAGGTCGCGATCTCGGAATTGAGCATCAGGTAAGAGCCGTCGCCGATCATCACCACGACCTCTTCGTCCGGCTTGGCCATCTTGACGCCAAGCCCGCCGGCGATTTCATAGCCCATTGTCGAGAAGCCGTATTCTGCGTGGTAGGAGCCGGGGGCACCCGCCTGCCATAGCTTGTGCAATTCGCCGGGCAAGCCGCCGGCGGCATGAAGCAGTACCACGCCGGAGCCCATGGCGCGCTGTACTGCGCCGATCACTTGCGCGTCGGACGGATAGGCGGCATTGGTCGACGCCGTCACCTTGTCGGCATCCGCTTGCCAGTCCTTCTTGCCCGCGATCGCATTGTCGGTCCAGCCTGAAGGGGCTTTCCAGCCTTTCAGCGCCGCATCGAGTTCGGCGAGCCCTTCCGCCGCATCGGCGACCAGCGGCAGCGCCTGGTGCTTTCCGGCGTCAAAAGGCTGCACGTTGAGCCCGATGATGGTCCTGCCGGCATGCTTGAACAATGCCCAGGAGCCGGTGGTGAAATCCTGCAGTCTGGTGCCGACGGCAAGCACGACGTCGGCCTCTTCGGCCAGCCTGTTGGCCGCCGAAGTGCCGGTAACGCCGACCGCGCCCATGTTCAACGGATGATCGTCCGGGAGCGAGGATTTGCCGCCTTGCGTCTCACAAACTGGAATGCCGGCGCCTTGCACCAGTTTTGCCAGCTCCTCGGACGCCTGCGAATAGAGTGCGCCGCCGCCCGCGATCACCAGCGGCTTTTTCGCTGCTTTGAGTACCGCGACTGCGGCCGCCAGTTCGTTGCGGTCCGGGCGCTGCCGTCGCGGCGTCCAGAGTCGCTCGGCAAAGAAACTCTCGGGGTAGTCATAGGCCTCGGCCTGCACGTCCTGGCACAGCGCCAGCGTCACCGGGCCGCATTCGGCGGGATCGGTCAGCACCTGCATGGCGCGGTTGAGCGCCGGCATGATCTGCTCCGGCCGCGTGATGCGGTCGAAATAGCGCGACACCGGGCGGAGGCAGTCATTGACCGTCGCCGTGCCATCGGAAAAATCCTCGGCCTGCTGCAGGACGGGATCGGGAATGCGATTGGCGAAGACGTCGCCAGGCAGAAACAGGACAGGCAACCTGTTTACATGCGCAAGTGCCGCAGCGGTCACCATGTTGAGCGCGCCGGGGCCGATCGAACTGGTCGCGGCCATGAAGCGGCGGCGGAAATTGGCCTTGGCGTAGGCGATCGCCGCATGCGCCATTGCCTGCTCGTTATGGGCACGGAAGGTCGGCAGTTCGTCGCGAACCTGGTAGAGCGCCTCGCCGACGCCGGCGACATTGCCGTGGCCGAAGATCGCCCAGACTCCGCCGAAGATCGGCACTTTCTTGCCGTGCATCTCGGTCATCTGTCGGGCAAGAAAGCGGGTCAGCGCCTGCGCCATCGTCAGGCGGATTGTCTTGGTCATGTCGGTTCCTCCGCAGTGCTTATGTCGCGCCTTCTTATGCTGCTTTGCGACCGCGCGCGGCAAGCCATGCCTCGGTCAGTTTTTCGAAACGCGATGCCATGTCGGCCACCGCCTCCTCGTCCGACATCTTGCCGGCAAGCCATTGTTCGGCCGCGTTAATGAAGATGGTGCGGCCGACAGCGAAGCCTTTGACGATAGGCGCCTTGGCGGTGGCGGCGAAGGCCGCTTCCAGCTCGTCCTGCGGCGCTTCCAGGCCAAGCAGCACAATTCCACGGCACCACGGATCGTGCTTCAGGATCACCGCTTCGATCTTTGCCCATGCGCCGGCCGATGCCTGCGGTTCGAGCTTCCACCAATCGGGCTTGATGCCGAGTGCGTAGAGTTCCTCGAGCGCGCGCGGGATGGTCATGTCGTCGAGCCTGCCGTGCTTGCCGGCAATGATCTCGACCAGAAGTTCTCTGCCCATTTTCCGCGCGGCCTCGAACAAAGCGCGCAGTTTCTGCTGCTGTTCGCTCTTCAGCGCCGCGGGATCGTCGGGATGATAGAAGCACAGGCACTTGATGCAGTGGTCGACCGGCCATTCGGTCAGTTGCGAACCTATGTCGTGCGAGAACTCGAAGCGAAGCGGCCGCGAACCCGGCAACTCGACCGGCCGGCCGAGCCAGGCGAAGGAATGGTGGGCGAATTCGAACATCGCCTCGCGTCCGTATTTTTCGTCGAGCAGCATGCCGTAGCCGGCGCGGCCAGCCGCAACCTTGGCCGCAGCCTTGACCGTCAGCACCTTGAAAGCCGGGATTCGCGACGGATCGGCGCCGGCTTTTGCCGCGACATCCTCCAGCTGGACGCGGTGGTCGCAGGCGAACGCCATCAGCGAGGGGATGTCGCGCCGGCGCGTGGTCGCCCAATGGATGTGATTGATCGCCTCGTCCTTGCGCAGCGCCAGATGCTTGCTGCCGTTTTTCAGGAAGAACTGCAATTCCTCGAAAGTCGGGTATTCCGGTGCGCAGAGGAGCCGCGACACGGCAAAGGCGCCGCAGGCATTGGCCCAGGTCGCCGCCGTCGCCAGGCCTTCCTCGCCGAGCCAGCCGCGCAGGAAGCCCGACATGAAGGCGTCGCCGGCGCCGAGCACATTGTAGACCTCGATTGGAAATCCCTTGCCGACGATACCGTCCTCGAGGTCGTCGCTGATCGGCCCGTCATAGACGATGCAGCCCATGGCGCCGCGTTTCAGCACGATGGTTGCCGCCGACAGCGAGCGGATGGTTTTCAGCGCGCTCAGGCAATCGTCTGCGCCCGAGGCGATCATGATTTCCTCTTCGGTGCCGACGATGAGATCGCAATCGGGCAGCACCGTCTTCAACTGCGCCGAGACGCGGTCGGATTTCACATAGCGCTCGAAGCCTTCGGCGTGGCCGGCGAGACCCCAGAGGTTGGGGCGGTAGTCGATGTCGAACACCACCTTGCCGCCCTTGGCTTTCATGACACGGATCGCCTTGCGCTGGGCGGCGTCGCTGTTGGGCCGTGAAAAATGCGTGCCGGTGACGACGACCGCGCGTGCCGAAGCGATAAACGCCTCATCGATATCGTCTTTCGAAAGCGCCATGTCGGCGCAATCGCTGCGATAGAAGATCATCGGCGAGACGCCTTCATCCTCGACCGACAGCAGCACCAGGGCGGTCAGCCGCTCCGGATCGGTCTTGAGGCCTTGGACCGAAACGCCCTCGCGGGTCAGCTGCTCGCGGATGAAGCGGCCCATCTGCTCATTGCCGACGCGGGTGAGCAGCGCCGAGCGCAGGCCGAGCCTGGCAGTACCGACCGCGATATTGGCCGGACAGCCGCCGACCGACTTGGCAAAGGAAGTAATGTCCTCGAGGCGCGAGCCGATCTGCTGACCATAGAGATCGACGGAAGCGCGGCCGATGGTGATAATGTCGAGCGGCGCATGTCTCGCTTCCACGGCTTCGCCCATTCGAACCTCCCATCGGCTTTGTTGTTTTGGGTAACACGCGCGAGCGGCAGCGTGGCGCCGGCAATATGAAATAATAATTCCAATCCATAGTCAATATGGAACGAGCATTCCCAAGGCTGAAAAGTGCTGTGCAAGGCTCGCGCGTTCAGAAACTTTGAAGTCAGACGAACGTCAAGTGTCTACCACTGAAACCAGCTGATTTACCAAGGAAGCGGGCCATCATCGTTGAAGTACCCGGCGGTCGGGCCATCGGCGTCCAAGGTCGCCAGGTGAATGACGATCTCGGCCGCCTGCTGCACCGTGCGGTGACCTTTATACCCGTTGAGATCGGTGGCAGTGTAGCCGGGCGCCGCGGCGTTGACCTTGATGCCTTGCGGCGCGAGCTCCCTGGCGAATGCCACCGTGATGGCGTTCAAGGCTGTCTTGGAGCTGCCGTAGCCCATCATGTTAACGGCGTGGTTCGCAGTGGCGGGATCGAGCGCCCGGCCGATGGACCCGGTGGAGCTGCTCACCATCACGATCCGGGCAGCAGGTGCTGCTAGCAGCAGCGACAGGAATGCCTGGGTCACGCGGATCGGGCCGAAGACATTGACGTCGTAGGTGGCCTGGATGTCGGCGATCCGCTGCTGGCTCGGCGGCAGGTCGTAATTGATGGCGACGCCGGCGTTGTTCACCAGCACGTCGAGGCAGGGGCTGGCCTGCCTGAATGCCTCGGCTGCCGCCTTCACACTGTCATCCCGCGTGACGTCCAGCTCAAGCCACTCCACGTCGAGGCCTTCGGCGCGCAATGCCTGCGCCGCCGCCATGCCGCGTTCGGCGCTCCTGGCGCCGAGCCAGACCTTGAAGCCCTTGGTCGCCAGTTGCCGGGCGATTTCACGGCCTATACCCTTGTTGGCGCCGGTCACCAGCGCGCTTTTCGATGTCGTCATATCGGTGTCTCCATGTTTGCTGTGGAAGACCCACAAATGGCGCGAGACAGCGGGCGCCGCGCGCCGGAAATTCTCCGGTTCTTGCCTAATCCTCTCACGCTGTTGCGCAGCCGGTGCGAATGCGCGATGCTGGCGCAATGAGCGAAGCGCTGCAGGAGTTGATCGAGATCGCCAGCCGTCATGCGCGCGGGCGACGAACAAGAACGGCGATTCCCCGCGTTTCGATCGGCCGCAGCGAAGTCGCCACGGCGCCAATACCAGGGGTGTGGGGGTCGGGGATCTTATTCGTACTGCAGGGCGCGAAGACGGTTCTGATCGGCGACCGGGCTCTTCGTTACAATCCGGCCAGCTATTTCATCTATACTGTCGAGACGCCCACCATCAGCCAGATAATCGAAGCGAGCGCGGCGCGTCCTTACCTGGCCATTGGCTTGACCCTTGACCTGCAGGCCGTCGCCGCGCTCCTCGTCGAGCACGCGCCGGCCCTCAGGGGCGATAGTTTCTCCACCTCTCCCGCTGATGACGACCTGCTCGACGCGTTGCGTCGAATGCTGCGGCTGCTTGACCGGCCAGCGGAGATTCCCGTGCTCGCGACCATGATCGAGCGAGAGATGCTGTTTCGGCTCCTGCAAGGCCCGCAAGGCGGAAAGCTTCGTGAACTTGCGCGCGCCGATGGCCATCTGTCCCGGATTGGCCGGGCGATCGCCTGGATCCGTTCGCATCCCCATCAGCCGGTCCGGGTCGGCGACCTGGCCGAGATTGCCCGTATGAGCAGTGCTGCGTTTTATCGTCACTTCAAGGCGGCGACGGCCATGAGCCCAATCCAGTATCAAAAGCAAATCCGCTTGCTGGAAGCCCGCCATCTGCTGATTGCCCAGCCGGGCAACGTCGCACGTGTCGCCTTCGCCGTCGGCTATGAGAGTGCTTCCCAGTTCAGCCGGGAGTATGCCCGCCAGTTCGGGTCGCCGCCTGCACGCGACGCAGCGCGGCTTTCGGCAGAAGGCGAAACGGCAATAGAGGTGATCTAAGGCTTGCGCTTGCGGCCGCTGTCGCGCCGCTTCTCGCCGACCGCGACGGTCAGCGCCATAGCCAAAGCCATCGTCGCCGACAGCGAGCGGAAGCCGGCGAAATCGGCCTCGGCGACCTCGAACCAGACCCTGGCGAATTGGGCGAGTGGCGAAAAGGAGCTGTCGGTAATCGCCACGATCGGCACGCCTTGCTCCGAAATGACGCGCGCCTCCTCGATGGTGGCCGGGGCATAGGGCGAAAAGCTGATGGCGATCACGGCGTCCCTTGGAGAGGCAAAGCCGATCATCTCTGCATTGAGGCCGGCGGCCGATTCGATCAGCTGGTTGCGGATCTTGAGCTTGCCCAATGCATAGGCGATATAGGAGGCGACCGGGTAGGAGCGCCGCTTGGCCAGCACGTAAATGGTTTCGGCCTTGGCCAGCACGGTGATCGCATCTTCGAAATGGTCTTCATTCAGCGTGCGCGAAATGTCGTTGAGCGAGGTACTGGCTGCGGCAACAAAACCGTCGAAAATCGCGCGGTGGCCGGCGCCTTCCTCGGCCTTGGCGCGCAATGCCGCCAGCCTTTCATCATAGGATGAGTTGCGCTCGCGCAGGCGCTCGCGAAACACCAACTGCAGGCTGGTGAAACCATCAAAACCAAGCTGCTGGGCAAAGCGGATCAGGGTCGAAGGCTGGACACCGGCGGAAGCGGCGATGCTGGCAGCGGTGCCGAAGGCGATATCGTCTGGGTTGTCGAGCGCATAGGCGGCGATTTGGGCGATACGTTTCGGCAGGCTCTGACGCCGCTCCAGTATCGTCGCCCGCAGCGTCTCGAAATCGCGCGGCACCCGTTCGTCCATCGTCGCTCCGCCCAGGCTCATCGTCTGGTTCCCTCTGTGGCCCATCATAGCGGGCCCGTGCAAGAACACCATAAAAAATGAGACAAGCGTTCCATCTGCAGACAAAATGGACTAATTCATCCACACAAATTTTGCGCACAGGGAGGCAAGCGGATGGTCGGGGTAGGTCTTATCGGCACGGGTTTCATGGGCAAGTGCCACGCCATTGCCTGGAACGCGGTCGGCACCGTCTTTCCCGATGTGGCCAAGCCAAGGCTGGTCCATCTGGGCGAGGTCAACGAGGATCTTGCCAAACGCCGTGCCAGCGAATTCGGCTTCGCCAAGGCGTCCGGTGACTGGCGCGCCGTCGTCGACGACCCGGATGTCGATGTCATCTCGCTGACCACGCCGAACCAGTTCCACCCGGAAATGGCCATCGCCATCCTCGAAGCCGGCAAGCATCTGTGGTGTGAAAAACCGATGGCGCCAAGTTTTGCGGAGGCGCAAGCAATGGCTGCGGCGGCCCAAAAGTCCGGCAAGGTGGCCGCGCTCGGCTATAACTATATTCAGAATCCAGCGATCCGCCATATCGGCGCGCTGCTCGACGAGAAGATCATCGGCGAGGTCAACCATCTGCGTATCGAGATGGACGAGGACTTCATGGCCGATCCGGAGGCGCTGTTCTTCTGGAAGCACGAGGCGGCGTCCGGTTACGGCGCGCTCGACGATTTCGCCGTGCATCCGCTGTCGCTCATCGCCGTACTGTTCGGCCGCGTTGCCCGCGTCATGTGCGACATGGCCAGACCCTATGCCGACCGCCGCGTCGCCTCGGGCGGGCGCCGCGCGGTCGAGACCTACGACATCGCGAGCATCCTGATGCATCTCGAAAACGGCATCGCCGGCACGCTGCTGGTCAACCGTTCGGCCTGGGGCCGCAAAGGCCGGATCGCCATCCAGATTTTTGGCTCGAAGGGCTCGATCCTGTACGACCAGGAGCGGATGAATGAGTTCCAACTCTATCTGACGGCCGACCGGCCGACCGAGCAAGGCTATCGCACCATCCTGGTGGCGCCGCATCATAAGCCTTATGACGCCTTCCTGCCGGCGCCCGGCCACGGCCTTGGCTTTAATGACCTCAAGATTATCGAATGCCGGGAACTGTTGACGCGACTTGCCGGCAAGCCGGCGCGGATCATCGATTTCGACGAAGGCCTGGAGATCGAGCGCACGGTGCACGCGATGGCGCGCTCGTTCGCGGAACAGCGCTGGATGGAGGTGCGGTAGTAAGCCCGCGCTGGTCTCCCCTTCCCCCCTTGTGGGAGAAGGGGAGACCGAGCGAAGCTCGGTCGGATGAGGGGTGTTGGACGGATCGCTACAGCGAAGAAATAACCGCTTAAAATCCCTCAATATTTTTGCGCCGAGTTTCTTCCAGCACCCCTCATCCGGCTCGGCGCTGCGCGCCGATCCACATTCTCCCACAAGGGGAGAAGGTGAAGTGCTCAGGCGGCTCCTGGCCGGCCGGCGATCATGGCGCGGCGCACCGACCGGCGCTGCTCGACGGCGTCGGCAAGGCCGTGCAGCACGGTCTCGGTGGTCGCCCAGTCGATGCAGCCATCGGTGATGCTCTGGCCATAGAGGAGCGGCTTGCCGGGCACGACATCCTGCCGGCCGGCGACAAGGTTGCTCTCGATCATGACGCCGATGATGCGCTCGTCGCCTGCCGCGATCTGGCCCGCCACGTCAGCCGCCACCAGCGGCTGGTTTTCCGGCTTCTTGTTGCTGTTGGCATGACTGACATCGATCATCAGCCGAGGTGCCACGCCGATCCGGCCGAGCTCAGCGGAGGCAGCAGCTATGCTTGCCGCGTCGTAGTTGGGCACAATGCCGCCGCGCAGGATGACGTGGCAGTCCTCGTTGCCGGTGGTCGTCGCGATGGCGCTGCGCCCACCTTTCGTCACCGCCATGAAATGGTGCGGCTGGGCGGCGGATTTCACCGCCTCGGCCGCGATCCGCAAATTGCCGTCGGTGCCGTTCTTGAAGCCGACCGGGCAGGACAGGCCTGATGCGAGTTCGCGGTGGATCTGGCTCTCGGTCGTGCGCGCGCCGATCGCGCCCCAGGCGACGAGGTCGGCAATGTATTGCGGAGTTGTCATGTCGAGGAACTCGGTCGCTGAGGGAAGGCCGAGATTGTTGACCGCCGAGAGCACGTTGCGGGCCATCCGCAGACCCTTGTCGATGTTGAAGCTGCCGTCGAGGTCGGGATCGTTGATCAGGCCCTTCCAGCCGATCGTCGTGCGCGGCTTCTCGAAATAAACCCGCATCACGATCTCCAGCCGGTCCGACAGGTTTTCACGCAGCGATGCCAAACGGCTGGCATAGTCTACGGCGGCGGCCGGGTCGTGGATTGAACAGGGGCCGACGACGACCACCAGCCGATCGTCGGTGCCGGTCAGCACCGCGTGGATCGCATTGCGTGACGCGGCAACGGTGCGCGTCGCCGTCAGCGTGCGCGGTATCTCCCGCATCACCTCGTCCGGCGTGCTCAATTCCCTTATTTCTTTGACCCGAAGATCGTCTGTGGTCGTCAACACGGCTTATGCTCCTGATTGGGAGACCTGCCGGCTGAAACAAAAAAGCCGCCAGGTCTGGCGGCTGTTCGGATATTGTTGCTGCAATCTTCAGATCGAGCGCAATCCTCCCGCCGCCAGCGAGCTCATAAAGTACCAATATGTGGCGGTCAGGTTGATCATGAGGGCTGATATAGTCGATGCGGATGCGCTTGTCACGTGCCTGGTGAGGAGGAGGTTTACTCCAGCCCATTCGCGATTGGCTGAAGCCCCCCGAACTTCGTCATCCTCGGGTCTGCGCCGCGTCGCTGCGCTCCTTGCTCCGCCCGTGGATGACGAAGCGTTCCGCTAGACTTGCCGGCGTTATTCCGGCGACGACCCGGCGACGCTCTGGTCGTAATCGACCAGCGACCCGGTCATGACGCCGGACTGCGGGCTGATCATATAGCTGATCAACCGGGCAAGCTGTGCCGGCTTCACCAATTGACCCATCGGCTGCGCGGCCTCGGCCCTTTCCAGCCAGTCGTCCGGGGCGTCGTGCCATTTCTTCTGCACGATCGCCTCGCCTTCGGTGTCCATCCAGCCGGGCAGCACCGCATTGCAGCGGATGCGATTGCCGCGATAGGCATTGGCGACATTCTTGGTGAGTGTCGCCAGCGCTCCCTTGCTTGACGAATAAGGCGCCAGGAACGACTGGCCGCAATGCGCCGACATCGACAGCACATTGACGATCGAGCCCGGTACCTGGCGCGCCAGCAAATGCGCTACCACGCCCTGCATCAGGAAAAACGGGCCGCGCACATTGGTCTGGAATATCTGGTCGAACAGATCCTCGGAGGTCTCGACCAGCGAGCCGCGAGCCGAGGTGGCAGCGGCGTTGACCAGCGCGTTGACGGAACCAAAATGGCCAATCGCCGTTTCGACCGCACGCTTGCAGTCGGCCACTTTTGAGACGTCGGCGCTGATGAAGATGGCATCGACGCCTGCCCCCTTGAGGATGGCGACAGCCTTGTCGCCCTTCTCCTGCGAGCGGCCGATCAGCGCCAGCGCCCGGCAACCCTCATCGGCCAGCGCTTCGGCGACGGCAAAGCCGATGCCTTGTGCGCCGCCGGTGACGATGGCGCGTGTTTCGGAATTGCGACCGGCTGAACCGTTCATCGCCTTGCTCCTGTGCTTGATAGTCAGATTGTTTTGTCGAGGCGGACGGTCTTGCCTTCCTTGGCCGATTTCAGCGCCGCATCCGCCAGCCTGAGCGCCACCAGCCCGTCCTTGCCGCTCGGCGCCGCCTTCTTGCCTGACGTCGCTGCCGCGATGAAGGCAGCGATCTCGTTGGCATAAGCGTCGAGATAACGGGTCATGAAGAAATCGTGCAGCGGCGGCCGCGTATAGCCTTTCTCATTGGCCAGTTCGATCGACACCGGCCGCTGGTTCTCGGCCGCAATCATGCCTTTCGAGCCATGCACCTCGATGCGCTGGTCGTAGCCGTAGGTGGCGCGGCGCGAGTTGGAGATAACGCATTGCTTGCCGGAGGCAGTTTCGAGGATGACGCTGACGCTGTCGAAGTCGCCGGCCTCGCCGATCTTCTTGTCGACCAGCACCGAAGCATGCGCGCTGACCGCCACCGGCTCCTCGCCGAGCAGGAAGCGCGCCATGTCGAAATCATGAATGGTCATGTCGCGGAAGATGCCGCCCGAGCGGCCGATATAGTCGAGCGGCGGCGGGCCGGGATCGCGCGAGGTGATTGTCACCATTTCGACAGTGCCGATGGCGCCGTCGTCGATCGCCTTGCGCACGGCGGCAAAATGCGGATCGAAGCGGCGGTTGAAGCCGACCATCAGGGTGGCGCCGGCCTTGTCGACGACGGCCAGGCATTCTTCCACTCTGCCGGCGTCGAGATCGATCGGCTTTTCGCAGAAAATCGCCTTGCCCGCTTTGGCGAAGCGTTCGATCAGATCGGCATGGGTATCGGTCGGCGTGCAGATGACGACCGCATCGATATCGCCGGCCTTCTCGATGGCATCGATGCTGCGCACTTCGGCGCCGTAGGCAGAGGCCAGATCGGTCGCCGCCTTCTCGAAGGCGTCGGCAACTGCGACCAGCCTGGCCTCAGGATTGGAACCGACGGCGCGAGCATGGACCTTGCCGATACGGCCGGCACCGAGAAGAGCAAAGCGAAGAGGCATGAAGAGTTTTCCTTTGAGGATGGTTCGGAAGGGAGGGCGTGTCAGCGCCTGTGGCTCGGCGTTGGCCGTTACGCCGCAAGTTCCGCCTGCCCGGTCTTGGCGCCGGTGATGTAGGAGACGATATCGTTGCCGTCGGTGTCCTGCTTGCGCAAATTGGCGACGATGCGGCCGCGCCGGAAAACGACGATGCGGTCGACCAGGTCGAACACCTGGCGCATGTTGTGAGAGATCAGGATCAGCGGTTCGCCATTCTCCTTCAGCGTGCGGATGATGTTTTCGACCTGCATCGTCTCCTGCACGCCGAGTGCCGCCGTCGGCTCATCCATGATGATGAGCTTGGAAGCAAAGGTCGCGGTTCTGGCAATTGCTACGCACTGGCGCTGGCCGCCCGACATGTGGCGGATAGTATTGGAAAGATTGGGGATCTTGACCGCTGTCCGGACCAAGGCTGCCTCGGTCGCCTTGCGCATGAACTTGCGATCGAGGATCGAGAAGGGCCCGAGATTGAACAGCACCCGCTCGCGGCCGAGGAACAGGTTCGACGGCACGTCGAGGTCGTCGGCGAGCGCCAGGTTCTGGAACACCGTCTCGATGCCTGCCTCGCGGGCTTCGATGGGGCCGGCAAAATTCACTTCCTTGCCGTCGAACCACATCCTGCCACTGGTGCGCTGCTCGACGCCGGTGATCTGGCGTACGAAGGTCGATTTCCCCGCGCCGTTGTCGCCCATGATAGCGACATGCTCGCCCTTGCGCAGCTCGAAGTCGGCACCCTCCAGCGCATGGACGCCGCCATAATACTTGGTCAGGTTTTCGGTCTTCAGGACGATGTCCGACATGATCAAGCCCTCATTGCCCGCAGGCGTTGGCGCCACTGGTCGAGAACGACTGCGCCGACGATGATCACGCCTTTGACCATCTCCTGATAATAGGCGTCGAGGCGCAGAAAGGTGAAGCCGGAGATGATCACGCCGAAGATCAGCGAGCCGATCACCGTTCCGATGATCGAGCCGCGGCCGCCCGACAGCGAGACACCGCCGATAACCGCCATGGCGATCGCATCGAGCTCGTACATTACACCCATGCCGGCCTGGGCGGTGAGATTCTTGGAGCTCAGCACCACGGCGGCGAGCGCGGCGAGGACGCCGGCAATGACGTAGACGAGGATCTTGTGGTTGGCGATGTTGATGCCGGACATGCGCGCGGCGTCCTCATTGGAGCCGATCGCATAGCAGTGCTTGCCATATTTGGTGTAACTCAGGATCAGCTGGAACAGCACTGCGAGCGATATGAAAATGATGACCGGCATCAGCCCCTTGCCGATGGCGGCGAAACTCTCGGTCGGAAACGAGATCGGCTGCCCCTTTGACCACCATTTGGCGATGCCGCGCGCGGTGACCATCATGCCGAGCGTGGCGATGAACGGCGGGATGCGCGTGTAGGCGATCAAAGCGCCGTTGACCAGGCCGGCCAGCAGGCCGCAGCCGATCGCGACCAGCACGGGCACGATCACCGGCAGGTCGGTCCAGCCCTGGGCGATGAACATCGCCTTGGGGTTCGGGTTGCCGTTGACCGTCGCCACCTGGGCGAAGCTCATGGCTATCATCGCCGTGGCGCCGACGATCGAACCTGAGGACAGGTCGATGCCGCCGGTAATGATCACCTGCGTCACGCCGATGGCAATAATGCCGACGATCGACACCTGCAGGATGATGATCTGCAGGCGCGCTTCGTTGAAGATCGCATCGATATTGTCGCGGGTATTGAACAGGAAGCTGTCGCCCAGGAAAACCCGGCCGATCAGCTCGAAAGCGCCGACCAGGATGACGAGCGCCAGGAAGACGTTGAATTCGGCCGGCCATGCGCGCCGTTTCGCATCATAGCTGAGCCCGCCGACGCCGTGAGATGTCTGTGCCAATCGTGCTTCCTCCGTCAGCCACGGTCTCCACTCGGCGCTGTTCAGGCCGAGAGGGAAAAAGCGGAGCGGCGCTGTCTTACTTTGGCGCGCCGCTCCGTATCGGACAGGTCCGCCTCAGTTCTTCTTCAGGAACTTGTCGATATTTGCCGGCGTGACCAGCTGGAACGGGATGTAGACCTTGTGCTCGACCTTCTCGCCCTTCGCCAGCTTGAGCGCCGCGTCAAGCGCGCCGGCACCCTGGCCGGCCGCGTCCTGGAACACCGTCGCATCGAGGTCGCCCGCCTGCATCGCGGCAAGCGCATCCTGGGTAGCGTCGACCCCGCCGACGACAACCGACTTCATGTCGATGTTGGCGGCCTTCATCGCCTGGATGGCGCCGATGGCGCTTTCGTCATTATTGGCGATGACGCCGTCGAACGGCTTGCCGGTCGACAGCCAGTTGGTCATCAGGTTCTGCGCTTCTTCGCGCTTCCAGTTCGACGTCTGCTTGTCGATGATCTTGATGAAGCTGCACTCCGGTGTGGCGATCACGTCATCAATGTCCTTGGTGCGCTGCACCGCTGCCTGGTTCGACAGCTCGCCCATGATCACATAGACATTGGCTTCAGTCTTGCCGGCCTCCTTGAACAGGCGGCAGACCTCCTTGGTCTCGAGCGTGCCGGAATCGGCTTCGTTCGAGGCGACGAAGGCCTGGTTTTCGGGCAGCTTGTCGACGTTGACCGGCTCGCGATTGACATAGACCAGTGGAATCTTGGCAGCGGCGGCTGCGTCCGACATCGCCTGGGTCGCCGAGGTGTCGACCGGGTTGACGATGATGGCGTCGACGCCTGAGGCGGCGAAGTTCTTGATCTGGTCGAGTTGCTTGGCGACGTCGTTCTGCGCATCCTCCACCTGCAGCTCGACGCCGTCCATGCCCTTGGCCTGTTCAATCATGCCGTTGCGCAGCACGGTGAGAAAATTGTCGTCGAACAACGCCATCGACACGCCGATCTTGGCGGCAAAGGCGGACGAACTCATCAGCGCCGCGAACGCGACGCCCAAAAGCAGTTTTTTCATTTTATTTCTCCTCCACATTGGTGTCCGGCTGCACCGATCTACCCGGAATCCCCGATCTCGCAGGGAATTCTCTCCCGATTGCCATTTTTGGTTCCGGAGGCATTTGCCTGAAACAGATCTTCCGGAACGAAAGAACCAAAATGCTCAGATGGTGAAATATTTATTCCATTTCGCGTGGGCGTCAAGCGAGATTTCGCCATGAGGAATGGATTTTCGGCATTTCGAGCGCTTTTGGACGGACGCTCAGGCAAGCGAGGCCTGAAAGCATTCTGATAGATTACATCATGTCTGCCGCCGATGACCGCGACGTCAGATGTTTTCCGGCAGATAAATGTCGAAGGGCAGAAAGGTCTGGCCCGGCGCATTCGCAGCGCCGGTCTCGATGGCATGCGCCATCAGCCCGACAAGCTCGCGGCAAAGCGCCGCCAGTGGCGTCGAGATCACCATGGTCAGGAAATTATCTGCCAGCGCCGCGCGGGAGTCGGGCGTGATCTCGTTGCAGACGACCGCCGGCATCTCAGCCGGCTTTGCCTCCCTCAGCGCCGAGATCGCGCCTTCCATGCCGCCACCGGCGACATAGCAACCGGCGAGATCAGGGTGGCGGGCCAGAAGCTCGATCATTGCATCATGCGTGATCTGGTTCGCTTCCAGATTGACCAACGTCTCGAGGAGAGTGAATTCCGGCGCCTGCTCGCGAAAGAAGGAGCGAAAACCGATCTCGCGAAGCTCATGGCCATGGAAGCGATGGCTGCCGACGAAGAGGGCAACCTTGCCAGGTCTCTTCGCGGCCTTCGAGATCATCCAGGCAGCGGTGCGGCCGACCTTGCGATTGTCCAGGCCAACATAGCCCTCGCGAATACCGGATGCAAAGTCGGAAAGCAGGGAGAACACCGGTACGCCATTGGCTTTCAGAGCCTCGACGGCGACCGTCAGCGTCGGGTGATCAGGCCCGACCAGGGCGACGGCCCTGGATTTGGCGGCCAGCTTGCGCATCCGCTCGACGATCTCGTCCGGCGCCAGCGAAGCGGCGAAGTCGATGGTGGCCACGCCGCGAAAGCGCGGCGACTGCGATACCGCCAGTTCAAGCTCGCGGGCAAATTCGCTGTAGAAGACGTCCTCCCGCCTCAACAGCAGGAACCCGAGCCGGTATTCGGGCAATTCATGGCGCATCCGCTGCTTGATCAATCCGGCTGCGTGATAGCCGATGCTGGTCGCGGCCTCATAGACGCGGCGCGCGGTTTCCTCGCGCACCGGCAAGCGGTTGTTCAGCACCCGGTCGACGGTGGCAACGCTGACCCCCGAAATGCGCGCCAGGTCGGTGATCGTCGGCCGTTTCGCCATCGCTGCCTCATTCCACTGTTTGGCCCTTTTACACCATTCTGATGGAAAATGATAGAAACTATCTTTGTGATATTGAGCCTATCAGGGCTCGGCGTTATTTTGAACGCTGACCGAATATGATCGAGGCCTCCGCTATGGTGGATATTGGACTCCGAACCGGGAATACGAGCTCCGCAGCGGCGTCCCGACGCGACTATAGCCTGATCGGCCGCGACGCGAAGCTTGCCGTCGAGAGCGGGCTGGCGGCGGCCGAGTGGTATCACACCGACGTGCCGCGCAAGCAGATGAAGGAGCTGATGCAGCGCTCCGACGGCCCGGCGATCCGCGATACCATCGTCTGGCTCGGCGCCATGATCCTCAGCGGCGCCGGCGCCGCCTGGTTCTGGGGCAGCTGGTGGTGCGTGCCGTTCTTCTTCGTCTACGGCGTCCTCTACGGTTCCTCCACCGATTCACGCTGGCACGAATGCGGCCACGGGACCGCTTTCAGGACGCAGTGGATGAACGACGTGGTCTATCAGGTCGCCTGCTTCATGATCATGCGCAACCCGGTGACCTGGCGCTGGAGCCACACGCAACATCATACCGATACCATCATAGTCGGCCGCGATCCGGAGATCTCGGTGATGCGTCCGCCCGATCTGCTGCGCGTGGTGCTCAACTTCGTCGGCATTCTCGACGCCTGGCATGCGATGAGCGACATGCTGCGCAATGCAGCCGGTATCGTCAGTCCGGCCGAAAGAACCTTCATTCCCGACCAGGAGCAGCCGAAGGCAATTCGCATTGCCCGCATCTGGACGACAATCTATGCCGCTACCATTGCGCTGGCGCTCTATACCGGCTCGTTCCTGCCGCTGATGCTGGTCGGTCTGCCCAGGCTTTACGGTGCCTGGCACCATGTCATGGTCGGCCTGCTGCAGCATGGCGGCCTGGCTGAAAACGTCACCGATCACCGGCTCAACAGCCGCACCGTCTACATGAACCCGATAAGCCGCTTCATCTACTGGAACATGAACTACCACGTCGAGCATCACATGTTTCCCATGGTGCCCTATCACGCGCTGCCCAGGCTGCACGAACTGATCAAGCACGATCTGCCGGCGCCGACACCATCCATCCTGGCCGGCTACCGCGAGATGATACCGGCTTTCCTGCGCCAGCTGCGCAATGAGGATTATTTCATCAAGCGCGAACTGCCGCCGACGGCGCGGCCCTATCGGGAGGATTTCCACAGCGATAACGCTGCTGTTGCGGTGGCTGCTGAATGACAAGCCCATGCCAATGCACCAAACATCGAGGGACCCGTAAATGAGCGACTGGGTCGAGGCCTGTGACGCCGAGGACATCGACGAAGAAGACGTGATGCGCTTCGACCATGGCGGCCGCACCTTTGCCATCTATCGCAGCCCCGACGACGGGTATTTCGCCACCGACGGGCTTTGCACGCATGAGAAGGTGCATCTGGCGGACGGGCTGGTCATGGACGACGTCATCGAGTGCCCGAAGCATAATGGCCGCTTCAACTACAAGACAGGGGCTGCCAAGGGCGCGCCGGTCTGCGTCGATCTAAGAACTTATCCGGTCAAAGTCGACGCCGGCAAAGTCCTTGTCCGGATCGGTTGATGATGACGAAGGGAATGGTCATCATCGGCGCCGGCGAATGCGGCGGGCGCGCCGCCCTTGCGCTGCGCGAGCTCGGCTATGATGGCCCGGTGACGCTGGTCGGCGACGAGCCGCATCTGCCCTATGAGCGCCCGCCGCTGTCGAAAGACGCGATGGTTGCCGACGCGCCCCTGATCAAGGCGATCGCCAGTGAGGCGGTTCTGGCCGAAAGATCGATCAGGCATATCCATTCGGTCCAGGCGGTGGCGATCGTCCGAGAGGCGCATGTCGTGCGCCTCTCGGACGGTTCCGCCCTGGCCTACGACAAGCTCCTGCTGGCGACCGGTTCGGTGCCGCGCAAGCTGCCTATGCCGGGCCTTGGCGGGCGCTGCGTCTACCTCCGGACCTTCAACGACGCGCTGGCCATTCGCGCCCATCTCAGCGCCGGAAATCGCATCGCCATAGTCGGCGGCGGCTTCATCGGGCTTGAGCTTGCCGCGGCGGCGCGCAGGCTGGGTGCGGCGGTCACCATCATTGAGGCGCAGCCGCGCATCTTGATGCGCGGCGTGCCAGCCGAGATCGCTGGGGTTATCCATCAGGCGCATGAAGCGGAAGGCGTGAAAATCCTGTGCGGCGAGGGCATCGCCGCCATTGCCGATGATGGCGCCGAAGTGCGCATCGCGCTCGCCGGTGGACGCGACATTGTCGCCGATCTTGCCGTGATCGGCATCGGCGCCGTGCCGGTGACCGGACTTGCCGCGGAGGCGGGGCTGACCGTCGACAATGGTGTTGCCGTCGACGCCGAGCTTCGCACCAGCGACCCGGATGTCTTTGCCGCCGGCGATTGCTGTTCGTTTCCGCTCGCCATCTATGGCGGCAGGCGCGTGCGGCTCGAAGCCTGGCGCAACGCACAGGAGCAGGGCGCGCTCGCCGCAAGGAATATGCTTGGCGCCGGCGAGGCCCATGCGGCGGTGCCGTGGTTCTGGTCGGATCAGTACGGCCTGACCTTGCAGATCGCCGGCCTGTCGGACGAAGGCCGCAGCATCGTGCGCCGCGACCTCGGCGACGGCGCCTTCATCCTGTTCCACCTCGCCGAGGACGGCAGGCTGGTTGCGGCAAGCGGCATCGGCGCCGGCAACGCGGTCGCCCGCGACATAAGGCTGGCCGAGATGCTGATTGCGAAGCAGGCAAGGCCGGCGCCGGAAGCGCTAGGCTCGCAGACCATCAAGTTAAAGTCGCTGCTGGCGGCTTGATCCGCCGCGTGGATAATTGGCCGAGCGCGTTCGGCTAAAACAGCGCCTTCAGCTCCGGCAGCTTGTCGTTGACCAGCCAGCCATAGTAATTTTCCTCGGGCAGTTTTTCCGGCTCGCCCGCAGCGCGGCGCTTGTCGTTCTCGGCCTTCAGCGCATAGGCGCGCTGTTCGGGGTTGCCGATATTGTAGAGCGTCGACGTGATGCCGGGATTGCCTGAGATGTCAAAGCCGGCAATGCTTCTATAGGCGTCGATCGATTTCCGGATTATTGCTGCGACATAAGGCAGTGTCAGGTCAGGATCCATGATGGTCTTGTAGACCGCGTTGGGATCGCCGACGTCGAGTTCCGGCAGGCCGGAAACCTTGTGCACGAGGTCGCTCATTTGCAGTGCCGTCAGCGGATTGAGCTGGCCAAGGCCAAAAGTCTGGCCGGCATAATAAGGCTGGAAGAAAATGGCGCCTAAGCGGTCGTTGGGAAAGCTCTCGCCGTCGACGGTCTTGCCGCGGAACGACCGGTTCCACACCTGTTCGCGGCACTCCCACAGATCGTAGCTGTCGGACTTCCCTGCGCATTTCGCAAATTGCGGCCGCTGCACGAAATCGGAGATATCCTCGCCATCATAGGCAAAGGAGAGCTTGCTCGACAGATACGAAATCGCCTTGACGTAGTAGGTCTGCAGCCGGTCGTAGGCATCGACATTGTAGGTGTGCTCGCCGACGATGGCGCCGACGATATGCATTGGGTCGATGCCATAGGCCGCGGCTGCCTGCTTGATCTTGCCGCGCAACTCGGCATCGTTCTGGAGCAGCGCAAAGACTTTGCGGTATTTCGCCTGGAAGGTGGTGTTGGTCGCCTGGGTGCGCCGGCTCGAAGCGCCCGGTATGTCGGGCTGCTCGGTGTTGCGGTTGCCCGGCGGCACCATCGTTGCCGCTTGCGCGGCGAACATGGCTGCCGCCAGCGTCAGCCCCAAAATGACGAGGATCAGTTTTTTCATGCGCCGCCGCCCAAATAGTCGCCGGCAAACTAGGTAATGCTCCACCGGGAGTCGAGAGACGCCTGCACCCGACGGGACGAAAGCTTGCCGGATGCTTCCATTTGGCCACACATCGGGAATGCTGGGCCAAACTGGGGAGGCCGGGAGCAATTCCCCGACCCTCTTCGAGAATGAAGCGTCTCCTACAAGATGAAACGCGACAAGTCCGTGTTTCTGGAGAGGTCGCCGACATGCTTCTCGACATAGGCGGCATCGATGGTCACCGAGGTGCCGTTGCGGTCCGGCGCGTCATAGGAGATATCGTCCAGCACCCGTTCCATCACCGTCTGCAGCCGCCTGGCGCCGATATTCTCGACGCTGGCGTTAAGGTCCACGGCGATGCCGGCCAACGAATCGATCGCGTCATCGGTGAAGACCAGGTCGACGCCTTCGGTCTTCATCAGCGCGATATACTGCTTGATCAGGCTGGCTTCGGTCTCGGTGAGGATGCGGACGAAATCGTCCTTCTCCAGCGCCCGCAGCTCGACGCGGATCGGCAGGCGGCCCTGCAATTCCGGCAGCAGGTCGGAGGGCTTGGCGACGTGGAACGCACCCGAGGCGATGAACAGGATGTGGTCGGTCTTCACCGGTCCATATTTGGTCGCAACCGTGGTGCCTTCGACCAGCGGCAGCAGGTCGCGCTGCACACCTTCACGCGAAACACCGGCACCGATGCCGCCTTCGCGCGAGGCGATCTTGTCAATCTCGTCAAGGAAGACGATGCCGTCATTCTCGGTCGATTCGAGTGCCCTGCGCACCACTTCGTCCTGATCGAGCAGCTTGTCGGACTCGTCGCTGATCAACAGCCCGTAGGATTCCTTGACGGTCGTCTTGCGCAACTTGGTCTTCTTGCCGCCCATCGCCTTCGACAGCATGTCGTTGATGTTGAGCACGCCGATATTGGCGCCCGGCATGCCGGGAATCTCGAAGCCAGGCATGCCGCCATTGCCGGTATCGGCCACTTCGATCTCGATCTCCTTGTCGTCGAGTTCGCCGTCGCGCAGCTTCTTGCGGAAACTGTCGCGGGTGGCCGGGCTCGCCGTCTTGCCGACGAGCGCTTCGAGCACCCGTTCCTCGGCGTTGATGTGGGCACGCGCCTTGACGTCCTCGCGCATCTTCTCGCGCACCAGCCCGATGGCGATCTCGACCAGATCGCGGATGATCTGCTCGACATCGCGGCCGACATAACCGACCTCGGTGAACTTGGTGGCTTCGACCTTGACGAAAGGCGCACCGGCAAGGCGTGCCAGGCGGCGTGAAATCTCGGTCTTGCCGACACCGGTCGGGCCGATCATCAGGATGTTCTTCGGCATCACCTCTTCGCGCATCTGGCCCTCGAGCTGCTGGCGGCGCCAACGGTTGCGCAAGGCAATCGCCACGGCACGCTTGGCGTCTTTCTGGCCGATGATGAAGCGGTCGAGTTCCGAAACGATTTCGCGGGGAGAGAAGGTGCTCATGTCACTAAATTCCACTTTGCCACTGCCGAATGGACTCGAACGGATGCAGCAGCATGATCACGTTGAGTGTCAGATTGTCCCGGATGAGATAGCCGACACCGAATTCGAAGATGAGGGCGAGGGTCACGATCACCCATATAGGAAGCCTTCGCGCCATGACAAACCCCAGCACCATGGCCAGCGTGTCGGACACCGAATTGATGATGCTGTCGCCATAATAGTCGAGCGAGATTGTGCCGGCGCGGTAGCGGTCGATGATGAAAGGGCTGTTCTCGAGCAACTCCCAGCCGCCCTCTATAACCACCGCAAAGGCCAGCCTGAGCCCGATCGGCGAGCGCGGGAAAAGGAACCACGCCAGCGCATAGAACAAGAAGCCGTGAATGATGTGCGAGAAGCTGTACCAGTCGGAAATATGCTGGGAATTCTCGGAGCTCTGCACAATGCCGTGCCACAGCTTGACATAGCCGCAGGTACAGATCGGCGTCCGCCCCATGCCGTAGAGAGCCCCGGCCTGGAAGATGACCAGGCCGAGAACCAGCAGAAGCCCCATTCGCCAGCTGTCTTCGTAGGCCGAGACGGTTTTGTCGCTGGATACGCTCATGCTGCTATTGCCCCTCTTTTGCCTCACCTTGTCCGGCGTCGCCCTCTGGGGCATCAATCGCCATCAGCACGGCATCGCCATATTCCGACTTCCTGCGATCGATAGCCCTGAAACCGGCCTTTTCATAGGCACGGATAGCCCGTGCATTGGCGGGGTCCGGGTCGATGATGACGCGCGGCGTACCTTCCTCGAAAAGCTGCTCGACGAACTGCCGGACGATCGCCGAGCCGTGGCCGACCCCGACAAGCCCCGGCACGCCGATCGACAGATCGATGCCGAGCGTGCCGAACGGCTGGTCGCTATAGGGATGGCCGTCCTCCAGATGCGGATCGTAGCTCTGCAAATAGCCGATGGGCTTTCCGTCGAGCTCGATAATCAGCGGCTCGACCGAAATGCTGTCGATATGCTCGCGGATCTCCGCAATCTCGGTCTCTGGGTCGTTCCACCATTCGGCGACATGCGGCTCGGCAAGCCAGCCGGCGATCATCGGCAGGTCCCTCTGGATCACCGGCCGAAAACCATAGCGGAGGCTCCGCTCAGGCGGCATCGAGGGTTTCGACGACGAAGTTGTTGTTTGTGTAGACGCAAATGTCTGACGCGATCTGCATCGCCTTGCGGGCGATCTCCTCTGCGCCCTTGTCGCTGTCCATCAAAGCGCGTGCCGCTGCCAGCGCGTAATTGCCGCCGGAGCCGATGGCCATGACGCCAAATTCGGGCTCCAGCACGTCGCCGGTGCCGGTCAGCGCCAGCGACACCGACTTGTCGGCCACCAGCATCATTGCTTCCAGCCGGCGCAAATAACGGTCGGTGCGCCAGTCCTTGGCGAGCTCGACGCAGGCACGTGTCAGCTGGTCGGGATATTGTTCGAGCTTGGCTTCGAGCCGCTCCAGCAGCGTGAAGGCATCGGCGGTGGCCCCGGCGAAGCCGGCAATGACATTGCCGCTTTTGCCGATGCGGCGCACCTTCTTGGCGTTGCCCTTCATGATGGTCTGGCCGAGGCTGACCTGGCCGTCGCCGGCGATCACCACCTTGCCGCCCTTGCGCACGGTCAGGATGGTCGTGGCATGCATGGTCAGTTCATTCGACATTTTCTGCTCCGATCAGCACCGATCCCATCGAGGCGATCGGCGCGTTACGAGTGACTTGATCGGCCATATGTATGCATAGGCCGGATGATTGCAAACCGGCCATCCGCCGGGCCGGACTGTGCTCCGCAGCGGTAACTGGCAATCGCCGGATCATGCTGCTAGAAGGCTTTCGTTTTCAGGCATGTGAACGCCTGAACCGTGCAAATCTGAGACAAGGATGAGGTCATGGCGCCCCGTTCCGCCGAGATAAGCCGCAAGACCAGGGAAACCGACATCGCCGTGTCGGTTCAGGTCGACGGCTCGGGCAAATCCGACATTTCGACGGGCGTCGGCTTCTTCGACCATATGCTGGACCAGTTGTCGCGCCATTCGCTGATCGACATGACCGTGAAGGCCAAGGGCGACCTGCACATAGACGACCACCACTCGGTCGAGGATACGGGCATCGCGCTCGGCCAGGCGCTGGCCAAGGCGTTGGGCGAGCGGCGCGGCATCATGCGCTACGCCTCGATCGATCTCGCCATGGACGAGACACTGACGCGGGCGGCAATCGATGTCTCCGGCCGGCCTTTTCTGGTCTGGAATGTTTCGTTCTCGTCGCCGAAGATCGGTACGTTCGATACCGAGCTGGTGCGCGAATTCTTCCACGCGCTGGCGCAGAATGCCGGCATCACGCTTCATGTCACCAATCATTACGGCGCCAACAACCACCACATCGCCGAGACCTGCTTCAAGGCCGTGGCGCGTGTGTTGCGTTCGGCGCTTGAGCGCGACCCGCGCCAGCCGGACGCGGTTCCCTCCACCAAGGGATCCCTGAAAGGATAGCGTCATGGCCATCTATGTCGTGATGAAGCCGCCAGGCCGCAGCGAAAGCGTGGACACTACCTTTATCCGTGACGGCTTTGCCTGGCTCGGCTTCCTGGTGCCGCCGCTGTGGCTGGCCTGGCACCGGCTGTGGGTCGAGGCGGCATTGGCGTTTGTCGCAATGGGCCTGCTCTCGATGCTAGGCGAAAGGCTGGACCTGGAAACAACCGGCTCGCTGTTATCCCTGCTTGTCATGCTCTTTGTCGGACTGGAAGGGCAGGGCTTGCGGATCGCAGCCCTGCGCCGTCGCGGCTGGCATGAATGGGGCGTGGTCGAGGCCGACAGGCTCGACGACGCAGACCTCCGCTATGCATTGGAAGCCGATGCTCAGTCGGATGAACAACCGACGGTGCAACGCATCGTCCCAGACGCAGCACATGCCCGGTCGGCGCAGATGGGCCTGGCGCTGGGGCTGAACCATATTCCGGGAAAGCCCTGAGATGAGGGTAGCGATCATCGATTACGGGTCGGGCAATCTGCGCTCGGCCACCAAGGCCTTCGAGCGTGCCGCGCATGAAGCCGGTATTGCCGCCGCGATCGAACTCACCGCCGATGCCGAGCGGGTCAGGACCGCCGACCGCATCGTCCTGCCCGGCGTCGGTGCCTATGCCGATTGCGCCGCTGGACTGCGTGCGGTCGCCGGCATGTGGGAAGCGGTCGAGGAGGTGGCGATCGCCAAGGCTCGGCCGTTCCTCGGCATCTGCGTCGGCATGCAGCTGATGTCGGAGCGAGGCCTGGAAAAGACCGTCACAAAGGGCTTTGGCTGGGTCGCCGGCGACGTCAAGGAGATCACGCCGGCCGATCCGACACTGAAGATCCCGCAGATCGGCTGGAACACGATTGACCTGAAGCGCAAGCATCCGCTGTTTTCCGGCATTGCGACGGGTGGCAAGGGACTGCACGCCTATTTCGTCCACTCCTACCATCTCGATGCACGGAAGGAGGATGAGGTGCTGGCGGTTGCCGACTATGGCGGCCCGGTAACGGCCGCTGTCGCTCGCGACAACCTCGCCGGAACGCAATTCCACCCCGAGAAGAGCCAGGCGCTGGGCCTGGCGCTGATCACCAATTTCCTAGGCTGGAGGCCCTGAACCATGAGCAAGAAGGGCTATTGGATGGCAATGGTCGATGTCCGCGATCCCGAGATCTACAAGCGATATATCGAGGCCAATGCCGCGGCTTTCGCGAAATACGGCGCGAAGTTCCCGGTGCGCGCCGGGCGGTACACCAGCCCGGAAGGACCGGCAGGCAATCGCCACGTGCTGGTGGAATTCGAATCCTATGAAAAGGCGCTGGAATGCTACGGCTCGCCTGAATACCAGGAGGCGTTGAAGTACAGGCTCGCCGGCTCGACCGGCCACTTTGTCATCGTCGAAGGCGCCTGAAGGTGTTTCTGTTTCCGGCGATAGACCTCAAGGACGGCAAATGCGTGCGCCTCAGGCATGGCGACATGGCGACCGCCACCATCTACAATGACGATCCCGCCGCTCAGGCGCGCGTCTTCGAAGAGCAGGGCTTCGAATGGCTGCACGTCGTCGACCTCAACGGCGCCTTCAAGGGCCAGAGCGTCAACAGCGCCGCGGTCGGCGCCATCCTGAAGGCGACGAGCAATCCGGTGCAGCTCGGCGGCGGCATCCGCACCCTGGCGCAGATCGAGGACTGGCTCGACCGTGGGCTGGCCCGCGTCATTCTTGGCACCGTGGCGGTCCGCGATCCGGATCTGGTCAGGCAGGCCTGCAAGGCATTCCCGGGCAAGATCGCTGTCGGCATCGACGCCAAGGGCGGTAAGGTCGCGGTCGAAGGCTGGGCTGAGGCTTCGAGCCTCGGCGTCATTGAACTGGCGAGGAAATTCGAGGGTGCCGGCGTCGCCGCCATCATCTACACCGATATCGACCGCGACGGTGTGCTGACTGGCATCAACTGGGACGCCACCATCGATCTCGCCGACGCGGTGTCGATCCCGGTTATCGCCTCGGGCGGGCTCGCCTCGATCGCCGACATCGTGCGCATGACCATGCCCGATGCCCGCAAGCTCGAAGGCGCGATCTCCGGCCGCGCCCTCTACGACGGCCGCATCGACCCGGCCGAGGCATTGGCGATCCTGCGTGGCAAACCGATGGCAGGGTGTGAAACGTGAAGGTCTCGATTATCGTTGCTCCCTACGACAGCGGGCACTATCTCGAAGGGTGCGGCCAGGGGCCGGACGCCATCGTCGGCGGTGGGCTGGTCGAAGCCCTGACCGTGGCTGGCCATGACGTCGCCGTCGAAGATATCGGCAAGGTCGGAGACGAGCAGGGGCGCGAAATTGCAACCGGCTTCGCCGTCTGCAACGCCGTCGCGACCAAGGTTAACCTCGCCCGCGATGGAGGACGCTTCCCCATTATCCTTGCTGGAAATTGCCTGACCGCCGCCGGTGCGGTTGCCGGCGAAGCGGCGGATTCGATCATCTGGATCGACCAGCATGGCGATCTCAACACGCCGGAGACGTCGGCCTACGGCTTTCTCGACGGCATGGCGCTGGCGGCGACGCTCGGGCTCTGCTGGCATCCGATGGCGGCAGCAATTCCGGGGTTCCGGCCGATAGACCCGGCGCGCTGCATGCTGGTCGATGCCCGCGACCTCGATCCCGACGAAAAGCGACTGCTGGAAACTTTGCCGATCGTGCGCACCGAATGTGCCGGTGCACTCGATATGATCGGAAAGCTCACGGCGACAGGGACTGTGCGGGCGCATCTGCATCTCGACCTGGATGTCCTCGATCCGGATGTGTTGCAGGTGAACCGCTACGCGCACCCGGGCGGCCCGAGTCCGGAACAGCTACGGCAGCTTGCCTGCGGACTGGCCAGGTCAATCCCAATCGTCGGCGTGACGCTCTCGGCCTACGACCCGGCCTTTGATTCCCAGTCCGAAGTTCCGGCCGTCGTCGGCCAGCTGCTTGTCGATTTTCTTGCGGCGATCGAGAGGATCTGATGCTGAAAGCCCGCGTCATCCCCTGTCTCGACGTCAAGAACGGCCGTGTCGTCAAGGGCGTTAATTTCGTCGACCTGGTCGATGCCGGCGATCCCGTCGAAGCGGCAAAAGCATATGACGCGGCCGGCGCCGACGAGCTCTGCTTTCTCGACATCACCGCCTCGTCGGAAAACCGCGAGACCATTTTCGATGTCATCGCCCGCACCGCCGAACAATGTTTCATGCCGCTGACCGTTGGCGGTGGCGTCCGTCAGGTCGCCGACATCAGGAAGCTGCTACTGGCCGGCGCCGACAAGGTGTCGATCAACACGGCGGCGGTGAAGACCCCAAATTTTGTCGCCGAGGCTGCCGACAAATTCGGCAACCAGTGCATCGTCGTCGCCATCGATGCCAAGAAAGTGTCCGCTGCGAGCGAGGCTGATCGCTGGGAGATATTCACCCATGGCGGCCGCGAGAAGACCGGCATCGACGCCGTCGAGTTCGCTCGGCGAGTGGTCGATCTCGGCGCCGGCGAGATCCTGCTAACATCGATGGACCGCGACGGCACCAAGGCCGGCTACGACATAGCCCTTACCCGCGCGGTCGCCGATGCCGTACGCGTGCCGGTCATCGCTTCCGGTGGCGTCGGCACGCTCGACCACCTTGTCGAAGGCATTCGC
Organism: Mesorhizobium sp. M1182; assembly: GCF_040318335.1. Taxonomy (NCBI): domain Bacteria; kingdom Pseudomonadati; phylum Pseudomonadota; class Alphaproteobacteria; order Hyphomicrobiales; family Phyllobacteriaceae; genus Mesorhizobium; species Mesorhizobium sp. M1182. The sequence goes on along the minus strand of NZ_JAMYMD010000009.1, from coordinate 46,021 downwards.
GACGGCCATGCCGGCGCGGTGCTGGCGGCGTCGATCTTCCATTTCGGCACCTACAGCATCGCCGAAGCCAAGCTGCACATGGCTCAGGCCGGACTGCCGATGCGGCTGGACTCGCCGGGTAATCGGTCCTAGAGCCTTTCCGGCTAAGAAGAGGCTGTAAACGCCGTCATGACCGAGTTCTCGCTCTCCGATCTGGAGAAGATTATTGGCGAACGCGCACGTTCCGGCGATCCGGATTCGTGGACGGCCAAGCTCTTTCAGCGTGGCATGAGCAAGGCAGCGCAGAAACTCGGCGAAGAGGCAGTCGAAACGGTGATCGCAGCCGTCAGCGCCGACCGGGACGCGCTTGTTTCGGAAAGCGCCGATCTCATCTATCATTGGCTTGTCGTTCTCGGCATAGCGGACATTCCGCTGAGCGATGTGCTCAACGAGCTTGAACGCCGCACCGGTCGTTCGGGCATCGCCGAAAAGGCGTCTCGGCTGGACCGGGGCTGATCGCTGCGGAGGAACTCGATGGACCAGCTCGCTCCTACCGAGAAGTATTCACCCTATCGTTTCTTCTCGGCCGAGCAATGGTCGCGGTTCCGCGCCGATACGCCGATGACGCTCACCGAGGACGAGGTCCGTCGTCTGCGGTCGCTGAACGATCCGGTCGATCTCCACGAGGTCGAGCGCATCTATCTTTCGATGTCGCGGCTGTTGTCGGCTCATGTCGAAGCCAGTCAACTCCTGTTCAGGCAGCGCCAGGCCTTCTTCAACGCGCTGGACGCGGCCAAGACACCGTTCATCATCGGCATTGCCGGTTCCGTCGCGGTCGGCAAATCGACCACGGCGCGCGTGCTGAAGGAGCTGCTGGCGCGCTGGCCGTCGAGTCCCAAGGTCGACCTGGTCACCACCGATGGTTTCCTGCTGCCGAACGAACTCCTGCGTCGCAACAATCTGATGGAGCGCAAGGGCTTTCCGGACAGCTACGACGTCGGCGCGCTGCTGCGCTTCCTGTCCGGCATCAAATCGGCGCAGCGCAACGTCCGCGCGCCGGTCTATTCGCACCTGACCTATGACGTCATTCCGGGCGAGTTCCAGACCATCGACCGGCCCGACATTCTGATCTTCGAAGGCATTAATGTCCTGCAGCCGGGCAAGCTGCCGAAGGACGGCAAGATCGTGCCTTTCCTGTCGGATTTCTTCGACTTTGCCATCTACATCGATGCCGAGGAGGCGCTGATCCATCACTGGTATATCGCCCGCTTCATGCGGTTGCGCGAAACCGCCTTCCGCGACCCGGCCTCCTTCTTTCACCGCTATTCGCAACTTTCCGAGGATGCGGCCCGCGCCATCGCCGAGGGCCTGTGGACCAACATCAACCTGAAGAATCTGCGCGAGAATATATTGCCGACCCGCGCCCGAGCCGATCTCATCCTGCGCAAGGGCGCCAACCATCTGGTCGAGGAAGTGGCGCTCAGGAAACTGTGAAATCCCGGGACATTCCTTAAAGTCATCTTAACCCAGTCTTTCTATTGTCGGGCCTGATCTGCGGGCTCGGCAAACAAATGAATGCGCCATTCCTAAACATCGATCGGCCGGCAGCTGACCGCATCGCACGTCCGGGCAGCGGCGGCGCAACGATTGCCTTGATCGTGCCTGTCCACAATGAGGAAGGCGCAATTGCTCCATTCCTGAAGGCGGTATGCGAAAGCACCGCGCTGCTGAAGGACAAAGGCGTTGCCCTCGAGTTCATCTTCGTCAACGACGGCAGCAGCGATACGACGCTCGAAAAGCTGATCGAAGCCCAACAAACCGATCCACGCATCCACGTAATCGACCTTTCACGCAATTTCGGCAAGGAAGCCGCGATGACCGCGGGGCTCGACAGCTGCGATGCCGATGCAGCGATCCCGATGGATGTCGATATGCAGGATCCGCCGCATGTCATTCCGCTGCTTGTGGAAAAGTGGCGCGAGGGTTTTGAGGTTGTTCTGGCCAAGCGAGCCAATCGGTCGAGCGACAGCTTTCTCAAGCAGCGCTCCGCCTCGATGTTCTACCGCGTTCACAACTGGATCGCGCAGCAGAAGATCCCGCACGATGTCGGCGACTTCCGTTTGATCGACCGCCAGGTCATCCAGGCGCTGCGGTCTTTGCCCGAACGCCGTCGTTTCATGAAGGGCCTGTTCGCCTGGGTCGGGTTCCGCACCGCAAGCGTCGAATACGTCCGCGATCAGCGCATCGCCGGCCAGTCGAAATTCTCCGGCTGGAAGCTGTGGAACTTTGCGCTCGAAGGCATCACCAGCTTCTCCACCGCTCCGCTTGAAATCTGGACCTATGTCGGCGCGACGATTTCCGCGCTGTCGTTCCTCTACGGCCTGCTGATCGTCGCCAAGACAATGATCTTTGGCGTTGATGTGCCCGGCTACGCCTCCCTGCTGGTCAGTGTTCTTTTCCTTGGCGGCATCCAGTTACTCGGCATCGGCATCATCGGACAATACCTCGGCAGGGTCTACGCCGAGATCAAGCAGCGTCCGATCTATATCGTGCGCCGCAAATATGAGGGAATGAGCTGATGGAGATGGACGCTTACCGACAGATGGCCGCCACCGAAGACGAGCATTGGTGGTTCTGCGGGCGTCGCGCCATCGCCGAGGCGGTCATTCGCAGCATCGGCCTGCCTGAAAACGCGCGCATCGTCGAGATCGGCGCCGGCACCGGCGGCAACATCCGGATGCTGGAGCAGTTCGGCGCAGTGACGGCAGTCGAGATGAGCGATCTCGCGCGCAGGATTGCCTGGGAAAAGACCGGCCGCGACTTCCTCGCCGGACATCTGCCGGACAACATTCCTGTCGCGCCGCAAAGCTGCGACCTCGTCTGCCTGTTCGACGTGCTGGAACATGTCGCCGAAGACGAGGCGTCGCTTGCCGCGATCCGCCAGATGCTGAAGCCGGGCGGCGGCGTCGTCCTCACGGTGCCAGCACACCAATGGTTGTGGAGCACGCATGATGTTGGGCTGCATCACATGCGGCGCTATTCACGCAATCTGCTGCGTGAACGAATTGAAAAGGCTGGTTTCGCGATCGACCGGCTGAGCTACACAAATGCCGCGCTCTTCCCGGTAGCGGCGCTGGCACGACTGGTGGACAGGTTGCGCAGGCCGGCCTTGCCAGCCGGTCATGCCACGCCGCCGAAACCACTGAATGCAGCGATGAAGGCAGTGTTTTCGGCGGAAGGCCGCATCATACCAAATGCAAGCTTGCCCTTCGGGGTTTCGCTGCTGGCGGTATTCCGCAAGAACAGCGCCGTCGAAACCGCTCGCCCCGACGAGAAATTGGCAGCTTGACCGCGTCATGGGCACCGGCTCGTATCGTCGACTATCGCGCTTTGCGCTGATTGGCATCGCGTCGACGCTGATCTACGCCGTTTGCGCTTTTCTGCTGTCGCGTGGACAGGCAACGGCAGCCTTGCCGGCGGCGCTCACATCGTTTGCGGCCTACGCCGTCGCCGCGTTGTTCTCCTACACCGGGCATAAATATTTCACGTTCACCTCGGGCGGCAGTCACGCTATGGAATTGCCCCGCTTCCTCCTGCTCACCGCTTCCGGCCTCGCCGTCGCGATCGCCCTGCCGGGGCTTTTGACCCAGATGCTCGGCGTCCCTGCCGCAATCCCGATCCTGCTCACCTGCATTGCCGTGCCGGTCATCAACTATGTCGTCCTCGGGCGGTGGGTGTTTCGTGGTCTCTAGCGCGCGATCCCTCAGTGAACTGCTGCCCGGCGCCAACCGCTTCTCGCCCTTTGCGGGCGTAGCGGGTGCTCCGTTGCTGCTGGCCTGCCTGATCGTCACATACGCCGTCTGGCTATCCACCGTTGCAATCCCGACCAATGTCGACGTGTCATGGCTTCTGGTCGTCTGCGACCGCCTGCTTGGCGGAGAGCGGCTCAACACGGACATCGTGGAGACCAACCCACCTTTCTCGATCTGGCTCTACATGCCGTTCATGCTCCTGGAAAAGCTCACTGGCATGCGTGCGGAATTCTGGCTGACGCTTGGCGTCGTTTGCCTGAGCCTGGCCAGTCTTTCCGTTTCCGTCCGCATTCTCGCGCGCGATGAACCGGTCTACCGGCAGCCCCATGCGCTGTGGGCGGCAGCCGCGGCCCTGTTTTTGATCCTGTGTTTCATGCCGGATCAATTCGGCCAACGCGAGCACTTCGCATTGATTGCCATTCTGCCTTGGGTGGCGTTGCAATGCACACGTCAGCGGAACCTGGATTTCAGCGCGGGCTCGCGCCTGGAGCACATGGTCGCCGGGTTCTGCGCGGCGGTCGTGGTCATGGTCAAGCCGCCCTATTTTGTGCTGGCCTTCATGTTGCCGTCGCTCTGTCTTGCGCTTGAAAGGCGGTCGCTGAGACCGCTCTTCGTCGCAGAGAACCTGATGGGCGCTGCGATCGTGGCCGCCTATATCGCGTCCATCGCGCTCTTCGACCGCGCTTACGTCAGCGACGTGCTGCCCTTGGTCAGGGAGGTCTATCTTCCGTTGAGGGCCTCTGCCGCCGATATGCTGGCAAACTGGCCGAAAGTGGTGCTGCTTCTGGCCGCCGCCACCGTGCTTGCCGCCGGCGGCCTGAGAAAGACGAACTGGGACGTCAGGATTCCGCTTCTGACCGCCCTGGGGTTCATTCCGGCCTTCATCGTCATGGGCAAGGGTTGGCCCAATCACGCGCTGCCGATGGTCGTTGTTGCGACACTTGCATTTGGCATCCAGCTTGTGTGGTTCGGCACATTCGGCAGTGCAGGCTTCGTTCGCAAGGCCGCCCTGATCTTCGGCTGCGTGCTGGTGCTGCAAATAGCGGTCAGGGCACAGTACGCGGCGCTGACGACGGATAACGGCCCGACCGCCCGGTCTGTCGCCGCGATCCGCGCAACGGTCGAAACCCCGACCATCATGTCGATTGCCGACCAGATGCAGGTTGCCCATCCCCTCGCCAGGCTGGTCGGCGGCAGGTTCATATCACGCCATCCGAGCGCCTGGGCGGTCTCCAACGCGGACACGCTCGCCCGCGTCACCGGCGATCTCGAACGGAGACCGGAACTTGAAAGCATCCGCGATCGGGTGATCGGCGAAAACGCCGCCGAGATATCAGCGAAGAAGCCCGATATCGTGCTGTCAGGCTCGCCGGCGTGGACTGCCCTGATGCTGCAGGACAAGCGGATCCAGGTCGCCATGGCCGACTATCGTCTGCTGCACGCCGAGCCGGAAATCACTGTCTATCTGCGTTACACGGCGCCTGCGCCGCTCCAAACCGATAGAGCAGGAGCCCCCGGAAACCCATGACACCGCTGGATCCAGTCGCTCCGCTGGACGACATATGGCTCGATCTCGAGAGCCTCGGTGCAACAGCATGAGCGTCTCGAACGACATTGGCGGCTTGAGCCGCTGGCGCGAACGGGATATTGCGGCGCCGCTGCTTCCTAGCCGCAATGTCCTGGCCATTGCCGCAGTCACCGTCTTCTCGATCTTCTGGCAGCGACGTTGGGGGACTGTTCCCGACACTAGCTGGCTGATCACGGTCTGCGAGCGTATGCTGTCCGGTGAGCGGCTCTACTCGCAAATCTACGAGACCAATCCCCCATTCAGCGTCTGGCTCTATCTGCCGCCAGTGGCTGCGGCCAGATGGCTGGGCACCGCGCCGGAAATCCTGGTTGAAGCCTGGACATACCTTGCCGTGCTTATCGGACTTTCGCTCTCGGGCGTGATCGTCAAGCGTGCGGGTTTCACCGAAACTGCATCATTGTTTGCACTGGGGCCAGCGTTTTGCGCAATGTTGGTGGTCTTCCCCGGAAATGCCTTCAGCGAGCGGGAGCATATCGGCATGGCACTTTTCATGCCGCTGCTTGCGCTTCATGCCTGGCGCGCGCGCAGAGATGCAGCTGCCCAACCAGACCCCGGGCTCGCCGCACTCGCCGGCCTGTCGGGCAGCATTCTGCTGCTGGTCAAGCCCTACTATGCGATCATGGTGTTGGCGCCGGCGCTGGTCGTTGCAGTGCGCCGGCGCAGTCTGAAATCGATCTTCGCCCTGGAACACTGGGTCATTGGCGGCATCTGCGTTGTCTATCTCGGCACCGTCACGCTGATCCATCCGGAATTCGTGCGCGACATCTATCCCCTCTTGGCGGACGTTTATGCAAAGATCGGCATCTTTTGGCCGATTGTGATCGGCTACGGTTTCTCGTGGTGTTTCCTTGTCTTCCTGATCTGGTGGCTGTGGCCTGCCAAGCGATTTCCAGAGCTGGCGGCGGTAGCGTTGGCGGCATCGATCGCTGGCATGTTTCCCCTGTTCTACCAGGCCAAAGGCTGGTCTTATCATGCCTATCCCGCGATCTTTTGCGCTGTGGCAGCCATTTTCTGCCTGTTGGCACTGCCCAGGATCGTGCAGCAGCCGTCGAAGCTGTTGACGTTCGTGACGGCTCCTTCGCGAGCTTGGGCATTGGCGGCGGTGGCAATCGCTTTCTTGCCGTACTGGAGCACCCAGAAACCAGGGCCGGCGCTGGTTGCCGCAATTCGCGCCGCCACCGATCGGCCGACCGTAGCGTTGGTTAGTTCGGATATTTCCTCGGGACATCCGTTGAACCGTATGATCGATGGGCAGTTCGTTTCGACCCACGTCAGCGATTGGCTTGGAGCGTTCGCACTTTCCCTGTCCCGGCAGGCAGCTCTCTCGGGTGACACCGCCGAAGCCATGCGTTACCGAGCCATCATGGCGCGCTACGTCGAAAGCAAACGCGAAGAGTTCGTGCGTCTGCGCCCGGATATCGTCGTCTTCAAGAAAAACAACACGATGTGGACAAGCCAACTGATGGAGCGTTTTGGCTTTGACGCCATCCTGGCGCACTACCGCATTCTTATCGAGGACGAGACCGAGCGCATCTATCTGCGCGACGATTATGTCCGCCCGGGCCACCGGCCACCCGAACAGCCTATTTCGGCATCGTCACCCGTCGCAGCGTCAGATTGATGCGGCCGCCACTCCTGAGCAATGCCGAGGTCGACGGGTAGATACGGTCGACGCCGTGAAAGCAGAGCCGTCCTTCGCCGCCAAGCACGACGACGTCGCCGCTCCTCAGCCTGAACGATTTGGTGGCGCCGTCGCGCGTCGTCTGGCCGACCCGGAACAGGCAATCGTCGCCGAGCGACACCGAGACGACGGGCGCGGAGAAATCGCTCTCGTCGCGGTCCTGGTGAAGACCCATCTTGGCATCCTGCGCATAGAAATTGACCAGGCAGGCTTCCGGCGGGTGCGCATAGGCAGATACATCCCGCCACAGTTCGAGCAGCATCTCCGGGATCGGCGGCCAAGGCCTTCCGGTCACCGGATGGGTCGGCTGGTAGCGATAGCCGTGCTCCTTGTCGGTGACCCAGCCCAGCGGACCGCAATTGGTCATGCGCACGCTCATCTCCTTGCCGGTACGCGGCATCGCCGGCACGAACAGCGGCGCGTTCTGCACGATCTGCCTGATATCTTCCACCAGCACTTCCTGCATGGCGCGCGACAGGTAGCCGGGCATATGGCGGACGCCTTTGGGCAGTACGAGCATCGCGTCGCTTAATCCGTTGGTCTGGAGAAATCAGAATGCCACCGTCAAATGAAACCGGCGACCCGAAAGCCGCCTCCGACGGTGGCTGCGCGCTTTAACCGGCGATCTGAGATCCGAAGCCGCTTCGGCTGTCACTCATCCCCGACCCGGCCGCGCAGTTTCTTGATCGAGCCGCGCCCGGCCTTGCTCTTGAGCCGTCTTTCGACCGCGCCTTTGGACGGCCTGGTCTTCTTGCGCGGCGGTGGTGGTGGTTCGGCGGCCTTGGCGACCAGTGCCGTCAGCCGCGCCCGGGCGTCCGCCCGGTTCTGCTCCTGGGTGCGGAAGCGTCCGGCTTCAATGACGATGACGCCGTCTTTGGTGGCGCGCTGGCCGGCAAGCTTGATGGTCCGTTCGCGCACCCGCTCCGACAGGCCAGCCGCATTGGCGGCATCGAAGCGCAATTGCACTGCCGTCGCCACCTTGTTGACGTTCTGGCCGCCCGGGCCGGACGAACGGATGAAGTCCTCGTGCAGGTCGCCCGGATTAATCACCGCATCGTCGGTAATGATGATCTTGTCGTCGGCGTTCATGCCGCACTCATGGCGCGGCAGGCGAAAAAAGAAAAGGCCCGATCGAAGCCGGGCCTTGAAGCATCACCAGGGGCGACGGCTATTCAGCCGCTACCTGCATGCGTGGTGCGGCGCCGAGCACCGTGGCGTCGACATGGGCTTCGAATTTCTCGAAATTGTCGACGAACATGCCGACCAGCCTTGCCGCCTGCCGGTCGTAGGCGGGCTTGTCGATCCAAGTCGATCTAGGGTCGAGAATGGCGCGGTCGACGCCGGCAACCGTCACCGGTACGTCGAAACCGAAATTGGCGTCGGTGCGGAAGTCGGCCGCTTTCAGCGAGCCGTCGAGCGCCGCCGCAAGCAGCGCCCGCGTTGCTTTGATCGGCATTCGCTTGCCGGTGCCGTAGGCGCCGCCGGTCCAGCCGGTGTTGACCAGCCAGCAATCGACGCCGTGGCGGGCGATGAGCTCGCGCAGCAGATTGCCGTATTCCGACGGATGCCGCGGCATGAACGGTGCGCCGAAGCATGTCGAAAATGTCGCTTCGGGTTCCGTAACGCCCTTCTCGGTCCCCGCCACCTTGGCGGTATAGCCGGAGAGGAAATGGTACATGGCCTGCGCCGGGGTCAACCGCGCGATCGGCGGCATCACACCGAATGCGTCGGCGGTCAGCATGATGATGTTCTTCGGGTGGCTGGCGCGCCCCGTCTTGCTGGCATTGGGGATGAAGTGGAGCGGGTAGGCGCAGCGTGTGTTTTCGGTCAGCCCGCCGTCGTCGAAATCCGGCACGCGGCCTGCGTCGAGCGCCACATTCTCCAGCACCGTGCCGAAGCGCTGGGTGGTGGCGAAGATCTCCGGCTCGGCTTCGGCCGAAAGCTTGATCGTCTTGGCATAGCAGCCGCCCTCGAAATTGAAGATGCCGTGCGGTCCCCAGCCATGCTCGTCGTCGCCGACCAGCGTGCGCGACGGGTCGGCCGACAACGTCGTCTTGCCGGTCCCGGAAAGGCCGAAGAAAACGGCCGCGTCGCCGACGGGCCCTTCATTGGCCGAGCAGTGCATCGGCATCACACCTTTTGCCGGCAGCAGATAGTTGAGCACGGTGAACACCGATTTCTTCATCTCGCCGGCATACGAGGTACCGCCGATCAACACGATCTTGTGCGAAAGATCGACGGCAATCACCGTTTCGCCGCGCGTGCCGTGGCGGGCGGGATCGGCGCGGAACGACGGCAGGTCGATGATCGTCAAATCGGGCATGAAATGCTCGAGTTCGGCGGCGGCCGGTCGGATGAGCAGATTGCGGATGAACAAGGAGTGCCAGGCAAGCTCCGTGATCACCCTGGTCGGCAGCTTCAGTTCCTCGTCGGCGCCGCCGACCAGGTCCTGCACATAAAGGTCCTTTCCGGCGGCGTGGGCGAGAAAATCGGCAAGCAGCGTATCGAACTGGATCGGCGAAATCGCTTTGTTGTTGTCCCACCATATATGCGGCGCGGTGCCTTCGTCGCGCACCACGAATTTGTCCCTGGGCGAGCGGCCGGTGTGCTGCCCGGTCTCGGCGGCAAGCGCGCCATGCGCGGTGAGTCGGGCCTCGCCACGGCGGATTGCCTCCTCGTAGAGCGCGGCCGCGCCGAAATTATAGCGTACCACCCCCGTGGTTCTCAGGCCGATGCGATCGATTGCACATGCAGGATTGCGTTTGCCGGCTTCCGACATGGGTGTCCCTTCTTCGATTTACCGCGTCTTTACCGGCGAATTCCGGAACCCCCATTGCAGGAGCTAAAAACGTCAAAACCAGAAAAGGCGAATGATATCAAATCATTAATCGATTTAAATATTTTGAAAGTTGTTTAAATCGTTTATATGTGCAAAAACACTGATGGTTGCCCAAAGGATTGGCGATGTTCACTCGTCCAATCCATATCGAGGTACAATTGTGGCCGTCGACATGCCGCGCGTGACAGCGGATACAGCCTGTGCCACATTTTGTACCTAATTTGTCCTGCAAAAGCCCCTTCTCGACGAAAGAAGGGACAGCTCATGAGGGAGCCGCTTGAAATGGCAACAATCGCGCTTGTCGACGACGATCGCAACATTCTGACTTCGGTTTCGATCGCCCTCGAATCCGAGGGTTATCGGGTCGAAACCTACACGGATGGGGCATCGGCGCTGGAGGGACTGGCGGCGCGCCCGCCGAACCTCGCCATCCTTGACATCAAGATGCCGCGCATGGACGGCATGGAGTTGCTGCGCCGGATGCGTCAGAAATCCGACCTGCCAGTAATCTTCCTGACCTCCAAGGACGATGAGATCGATGAACTGTTCGGCCTCAAGATGGGCGCCGACGACTTCATCCGCAAACCCTTCTCGCAGCGTCTTCTGGTGGAGCGCGTCCGCGCCGTGCTGCGCCGCGCCAGCACCCGCGAGGCGGCGGCCAAGGCGCCCAACCAGCAGGCCCGGTCGCTTGAGCGCGGCCAGCTTGTCATGGACCAGGAGCGCCACACCTGCACCTGGAAGGGCGAGCCGGTGACGCTGACCGTCACCGAGTTCCTCATCCTGCATTCGCTGGCACAGCGTCCGGGGGTCGTAAAAAGCCGTGATGCGCTGATGGATTCGGCTTATGATGAGCAGGTCTATGTCGATGACCGCACCATCGACAGTCACATCAAGCGGCTGCGCAAAAAGTTCAAGGCCGTCGATGATGACTTCGAAATGATCGAAACCCTTTACGGAGTCGGATATCGGTTCCGCGAAGCTTGAGTCGAGCGGGAGCTGCTATTCGATGGCAGTGCAAGTAGAGCGAGTGAGACGGTCGGGCGCCGCCAGGCGCCCGCCGCGGATTCTGCCCGCCTTCGTGTCGAAAATTACGGTGCCGATGCGCCGGTTTCTCGGCCATCACATCTTTTCCAGCCTGACGCGGCGTATCCTCTTTCTCAACCTTGCCGGCCTTGCCGTCCTGGTCACCGGCATTCTCTATCTCAATACCTTTCGCGACGGGCTGATCGACGCCCGTGTCGAGAGCCTGATGACTCAAGGCGAGATCATCGCCGGCGCGATCGCCGCCTCGGCGACGGTCGAGACCGATTCGATCAGCATCGATCCGGAGAAGCTGCTCGAGTTGCAGGCCGGCGAAAGCCTCGGCCCGGGTTCCGATCAGCTCGACAATCTCGATTTCCCGATCAATCCGGAGCGCGTGGCGCCGGTGCTCAGGCGGTTGATCTCGCCGACGCGCACACGCGCCCGCATTTACGACCGCGACGCCAACCTGCTGCTCGATTCCCGCCATCTCTATTCGCGCGGCCAGATCCTTCGCTACGACCTGCCGCCGGTCGAAGAGGAGCAGCCGGACCTTCTGGAGCGCATCCAGAAATTCGTCTTTGATTTCTTTCGCAACAAGCAGCTGCCTGTCTATCGCGAGCAGCCAGGTGGCAACGGCGCCGCGTTTCCGGAAGTGGTCAAGGCGCTTACCGGCAGTCCGTCGACGATCGTGCGGATCTCGGAGCAGGGCGAGCAGATCGTTTCAGTGGCGGTACCGATCCAGCGCTTCCGTGCCGTTCTCGGCGTGTTGATGCTGTCGACCGAAGGCGGCGACATCGACAAGATCGTCGCGGCCGAGCGCAAGGCGATCCTGCGCGTATTCGGCATTGCCGCCCTGGTTACCGCCATCCTGTCGATGCTGCTGGCCTCCACCATCGCCAACCCGCTGCGCCGGCTTTCCGCGGCGGCGGTCAGGGTTCGCCGCGGCGTCAAGAACCGCGAGGAAATCCCCGACTTCTCCGATCGCCAGGACGAGATCGGCAATCTGTCGATCGCCGTGCGCGACATGACCAATGCGCTCTACGCCCGCATCGAGGCGATCGAAAGTTTTGCCGCGGATGTCTCGCACGAGTTGAAGAACCCGCTTACCTCGCTGCGCAGCGCGGTGGAGACATTGCCGCTGGCCAGGAACGACAATTCGCGCAGCCGGCTGATGGATATCATCCAGCACGATGTGAGGCGGCTTGACCGTCTCATCACCGATATTTCCGATGCCTCCCGTCTCGATGCCGAACTGGCGCGGGAAGATGCAGGAACCGTCGACCTCAAGAAGTTCATCACCGATCTGGTCGCCGTCTCGCGCGAGGCCACGCGCAACAAGAAGGCGGTCGAGATCGAATTCAAGGTCGCCAAACTGCCGCAGGGCGTGAAAGGCTACTTCGTCGTCGGTCATGATCTGAGGATCGGCCAGGTGATCACCAACCTGATCGAGAATGCCCGCTCGTTCGTTCCCGAGGAACGTGGCCACATCACCATATCGCTGGCGCGCGCCGGCAAGTTCAACATCGTCACCATCGACGACAATGGACCCGGTATCCGGGCCGATAACATCGACCGCATTTTCGAGCGGTTCTATACCGATCGGCCGGCCGGCGAGGCGTTCGGTCAGAACTCGGGCCTTGGCCTGTCGATATCCAGGCAGATCGTTGAAGCCCATGGCGGCACGCTGAGCGCCGAGAACATCCCGGGCACCAAGCCTGGCGAGATCAAGGGCGCGCGCTTCGTGGTGACGCTGCCGGCGGAAGGCTGACGGATGAATTCCAATCACGCCTGGTCCTATTGTGCAGCCTGAAAATATTCACGGCACCGCGATCCTGATGGGTGATCGCGGCATTCTCATCACCGGACCGTCCGGTTTGGGCAAGACGACGCTGGCGCTCGCCCTGATCGATCATTGCAGCCAGCGTGAGCTGTTTTCCCGGCTGATCGGCGATGACCAGCTCTATGCTGCAGATTGCGACGGGCGGCTGGTCTGCCGCGCACCAGTCAGCATAGCCGGCCTCGTCGAGGTGCCGGGATTCGGCCCCAAACCGATACAGTTCCAGCCAAGCTGCGTGATCGACCTCATTATCCGGCTGGTGCCAGCCGGCAAAATGGCCCGCTTCCAGGAAGACTGCAGCGAACTCGTTGTCGGCGTACGAGTGCCGCGCATCGATCTTGCCGGGCGCAATGTAGCGGCGGCCTTGCCGGCATTGATGTCGCGCCTGTCGATTGCACCTTTCCTGTGATCCGATTTCGATTTTTTGCTGCAATGCGTCAAATTGGCTTGGGCCGGCGCAATTTTGGGCTTGTCAACGGGCCTTGCGTCGACAAGATAGCGCTCCCGCCACCTGGAATGGTCGGCGAGCATAAAATGCGCCTGTGAAGCGGCGATGACGGGAGCCACCAAAGAATGATCGGACTCGTGCTTGTAACGCACGGTCAACTGGCCGCCGAGTTCCGCAATGCCGTGGAACATGTCGTTGGGCCACAAGACAATTTCGAGACCGTGGCGATCGGTGCCGACGACGATATGGAACAGCGCCGCCGCGACATTATCGAGGCAGTCGGCCGCGTCGATACGGGATCAGGCGTCATCGTTTTGACCGACATGTTCGGCGGCACGCCCTCTAACCTCGCCATTTCCGTGATGGAATCCGGGCGTATCGAGGTCATTGCCGGCATGAACCTGCCGATGCTGATCAAGCTGTCCAGCGTTCGCAAGGGCGACAACATGACGGCCGCGCTGGATGAGGCGCAGGCTGCCGGCCGCAAATACATCAATGTCGCCAGTCAACTCCTGAGCAGCAAATGAGCGCGCTGTTGCCGGAAAAGGACAAGATCGTTCGCGACTTTCCAATCGTCAACCAGCGCGGCCTGCATGCGCGCGCCTCGGCCAAGTTCGTTCAAATCGCCAGCGGCTTCAACGCCACGGTCCAGGTCGAGAAGGACGGCGTCAAGGTCGGCGGCACCTCGATCATGGGCCTGATGATGCTGGCGGCGAGCCCCGGTTATTCGATACGCGTCACCGCCACCGGCCCGGAGGCCGAAGAGGTCATCGATGCGCTGGAGCAACTGGTTGCTTCCCGTTTCGGCGAGGAGTGCTGACGGCTTCGCCGACGGCACCTGCTACGGCATGTTCGGGCGCAACCTTGCGGCGGTGAAGGAAATCGCATTTTTGCGCGACCGTCGCGTATTTTGTTCTTGCTTTGTGCCGGCAGCTATGCTACTAATTTCGCTATGGTGCCAATTGGCCCCGAAGACCCGCCCGCCGAGGCGGGTTTTTGTTTCCGGCTTTGAAAGTGTTGCCGATTTGAGGTCTGAGGGACGGCCACCTTGGACAGCACCCCTTCTGCGCGCTCTCATGGCCGCCGCCGCTGAAGACATGCACGGATAAAGATTTCTTTATATCCCATTGTCGTCCCACTCCCGATCTGCTAGTCAGGCCGGCAACTCGCGCCCTCCGAAATGCCTTCGGGGCGGGCGCGTCCCGCAATCAATTCGCATCGGAGCACTGCCATGACGGGTAGCAAGGACTATGTGGTCGCTGACATCGCGCTTGCCGGCTGGGGCCGCAAGGAGATCGAGATCGCCGAAACCGAAATGCCCGGCCTGATGGCCTGCCGCGAGGAATTCGGCGACAAGAAGCCGCTCAAGGGCGCGCGCATCACCGGTTCGCTGCACATGACCATCCAGACGGCGGTGCTGATCGAAACGCTGAAAGCGCTCGGCGCCGACATCCGCTGGGCTTCCTGCAATATCTTCTCGACCCAGGACCACGCTGCCGCGGCCATTGCCGAGGCCGGAATTCCGGTGTTTGCCGTCAAGGGCGAGACGCTGGAGGATTATTGGGTCTACACCGACAAGATCTTCCAGTGGGCCGATGGCGGCACCTCCAACATGATCCTCGATGACGGTGGCGATGCCACCATGTACATCCTGATCGGCGCCCGCGCCGAGGCCGGCGAGGATGTGCTGTCCAATCCGGGCAGCGAAGAGGAAGAGATCCTGTTTGCCCAGATCAAGAAGCGCATGCAGGCATCGCCCGGCTTCTTCACCAAGCAGAAGGAAGCGATCCGCGGCGTCACCGAAGAGACGACGACCGGCGTCAACCGGCTCTATCAGTTGCAGAAAAAAGGCCTGCTGCCGTTCCCGGCGATCAACGTCAATGATTCCGTCACCAAGTCGAAATTCGACAACAAATATGGCTGCAAGGAATCGCTTGTCGACGGCATTCGCCGCGGCACCGACACGATGATGGCTGGCAAGGTCGCGGTTGTCTGCGGCTATGGCGACGTCGGCAAGGGCTCGTCGGCTTCGCTCAAGGGCGCCGGCGCCCGCGTCAAGGTCACCGAGGTCGATCCGATCTGCGCGCTGCAGGCGGCGATGGACGGTTTCGAGGTGGTCACGCTCGAAGACGCGGCGCCGACGGCCGACATCGTCATCACCACCACCGGCAACAAGGACGTCGTTACCCTCGACCACATGCGCCTGATGAAGGACATGGTGATCGTCGGCAACATCGGTCACTTCGACAACGAGATCCAGGTGGCCTCGCTGCGCAACCTGAAATGGACCAACATCAAGCCTCAGGTGGATATGATCACCTTCCCGGACGGCAAGCGGATGATCCTTTTGTCGGAAGGCCGCCTGCTCAACCTCGGCAACGCTACCGGCCACCCGAGCTTCGTCATGTCGGCGTCCTTCACCAACCAGGTGTTGGCCCAGATCGAGCTGTACACCAAGCCCGGCCAGTACGAGAACCAGGTCTACGTCCTGCCGAAGCATCTCGACGAAAAGGTCGCGCGCCTGCATCTCGACAAGCTCGGTGCCCGCTTGACCGAACTGTCCGGCGAACAGGCCGCCTATATCGGCGTCACTCCGCACGGACCGTTCAAGCCGGAACACTACCGCTATTAGCCACGGCGAAACTTGCCACTAGATATTGAAGCCGGGCGATTGACTTTTCGCCCGGCTTTATTTTTGCGCTGATTGATTCTTCACGCCGATTCGCGCAAGCGCTATGGTGCTGATTCGCGGTCCGGGGACGAGGCCCGGGCGCACGCATCAGGGCGGTCTTGCATTCAGGCGGCGAAGAGGACCAAGACATGCCGGGGGATAACCCGCCTTGCGCGGGACAGGCCGTTTCCGGCGGCCATAACGATTCGATCACGGGCTCCGCTGCCAGAGGCGGCAGCCTTCTATGGCGCGCCGGCAGCCGTGTCGGGGTGCTGCTTGCTTCTTCCGCGCTGGTTGGTCCGCTGCTTGGCTTTACTGCACATGCCCAAACCCGCGTGGCGCAAAAGGCCGGGCTGTCGGTCAGCACGGTCGAGGTCATGCAACTCGCCATGTTCGTCGGCGTCATGGGGGCGGCATTGCTGTCGGCCATCTTTCTGATCCGCGAACGGGCGCGCACCGCGGCGGAAAATGCCGAGCTCAGGACCCGTATCGCCGACGTCAATGCCGCGCTGCAGCGCTCGGAGGCGCTGCTCCATTCCCGCGATCAGCGCGTGGTGGTATGGGCGGCCGAGAACAAGAAGCCCGAGCTTGTCGGGACATTGCCGATCGAGAGCGGCGCGCCGGAGGACCGGGCGGCCTTCCTGGCTTTCGGCCGCTGGCTGATGCCGCGTTCGGCGGCCGCACTCGAACATGCCGTCGCGGCACTGCGGGACAAGGCAAAGCCGTTCGATCTGGTCATCGAATCGCAGGCCGGCCAGCCGCTCGAGGTTCACGGCCGCAAGAGTGCGGCGCATGTGCTGGTTCGCTTCGTCTCGCTTTCGGAGACACAGCGAAGCCAGGCCAGGCTGAAGATCGAGAACCAGCGCTTAGCTGCCGACCATGAGACGCTGATCGGTCTTCTGGATGCGCTCAAGATGCCGTCATGGCTGCGTACTGTCGACGGGCGGCTGAAATGGGTCAACCGCGCCTATGCCGAAGCGGTCGAGGCCGAGAATGCCGAAGCGGCGGTCCGCGATGGCAAGGAATTCCTCGGCGGCCAGGCGCGCGACACGATCGCTGCGCAGCACAAGTCGCGCGCGGTCTTTGAACAGACGCTCTCCACGGTCATCGAAGGCGATCGCCGTATGTTTGCCGTGACCGATTTTGCCGGGGCGGATGGTTCGGCTGGTCTTGCCTGCGACATCAGCGCTATCGAGGCCATTCGCGCCGAATATGAGCGGACCATGCAGAGCCACGCCGACACGCTCGATCAGCTCAACACCGCCGTGGCGATTTTCGACACCGACGAGAAATTGCGGTTTTTCAATCAGGCGTTCCAGAAACTATGGGGCCTCGACAGCGGCTTCCTGCACAGCGCGCCGGACAACGCCTTGCTGCTCGATCGCCTGCGCAGCGAAGGCAAGATCGCCGAGCAGCCCGAATGGCGGCGCTGGAAAGAGAGCCTGCTCGGCGCTTACCGCGCGGTTGAATCGCAGGAGCATTGGTGGCATCTGCCGGACGGCAAGACCATTCGCGTCGTCGCCAATCCGCAGCCCAAGGGCGGCGTCACCTGGGTGTTCGAGAACCTGACCGAGAAGATGGACCTTGAAAGCCGCTACCAGACCGCCGTCCGGGTCCAGGGCGAGACGCTCGACAACCTCGCCGAAGGCGTCGCTGTGTTCGGCCCCGACGGCAGGCTGAGACTGTCGAACCCGGCGTTCGCGGCATTGTGGGGGCTGGATGCCGATGCCTCAAAACCCAACGTCCATGTCTCGACGATCCGCGACCTTTGCGACCGCCGTGCCGTCGACAGTCCGTGGGGCGGGTTCGTTGCCGCCATCACCGGCTTCGACGACGAGCGCCGCGACCGCCACGGCCAAACCGAATTGAACAACGGCACCGTTTTGCGCTACGCCGTCATCCCTTTGCCCAACGGCCAGGTGATGATGACCTTCGTCGACGTTACCGACAGCGTTAATGTCGAGCGGGCGCTGAAGGACAAGAATGAGGCGCTGCAAAAGTCCGACCAGATCAAGAACGAATTCGTGCAGCACGTCTCCTATGAGCTGCGCTCGCCACTCACCAACATCATCGGCTTTACCGAGCTTCTTTCACTGCCGTCGACTGGTCCGCTGAACCAGAAGCAACGCGAATATATCGGGCATGTCGGCTCGTCCTCCTCGGTCCTGCTCACCATCGTCAACGACATCCTCGACCTGGCGACGGTGGATGCCGGCATCATGGAACTCGACATTTCCGAAGTTCACATCGATCGAACCATTACGGCTGCCGCCGAACTGGTCGCCGACCGGCTGGAGGAACATGCGATCAAGCTCAGGATCGACGCGGCGGCCGCGCCGAAAACCTTCCACGGCGACGAGATCCGCGTCCGCCAGATCCTCTTCAATCTGCTCAGCAATGCCGCCAATTACGCGCCGGAGGCGAGCACCATAACGCTCGCCTGCCGCCAACTTGCCGACGGCGTGGAATTTTCCGTTCACGATGACGGCCCCGGCATGCCGCCGGACCTGCTTGACTCAGTGTTCCGGCGCTTCGAGCCGCGCACCAATGGCGGCCGCCGCCGTGGCGCCGGGCTCGGCCTGTCGATCGTCAAGAGCTTTGTCGAACTGCATGGCGGCAGCGTCCGCATCGAGACCGGCAGGGATAAGGGCACCACGGTTGTTTGCGCCTTTCCCGACACGCCGTCCGGCATCCGCGCGGCGGCCGAGTAGCGCGTTCGATGGCGGTATTGGTGCTGGAGCGTTTTCTCGCCGACGAGGCTGCGACGGCAAGGTTCGGCGAGGATCTCGCCATGTCGCTGCGCGTTGGCGACGTGCTCGCCCTCAAGGGCGATCTCGGCGCCGGCAAATCGACCTTGGCACGGGCGCTGATCAGGGCACTGGCCGACGATGCCGGGCTCGACGTGCCGAGCCCGACCTTCACGCTGGTCCAGAGCTACGACACGCGTGTGCCGGTTCATCATTTCGATCTCTACCGCTTGGGCACGGCATCCGAGCTGGACGAGCTGGGCTTCGAAGAGGCGCTGACGCAAGGCGCCGCGCTGGTCGAATGGCCGGAGCGGGCAGAGGCATATCTGCCGAAAACCTCGGTGCTGGTCGAACTTCTCCAGCAGGGCGACGGCCGACTGGCGAGACTATCGGGAGAGGGCGCCGCCTTCGAGCGCGCGGCGCGATCGCTGGCAATGCGCGATTTTCTCGGGCAGGCCGGTTGGGGCGAAGCGCAACGACGATATTTCATCGGTGATGCCTCGGCTCGCTCCTACGAGATCGTCACGCTCGCCGGATTTCCGCCGCGCGTGCTGATGAACTCGCCAAGGCTGGTGCTCGGACCGCCAGTCCGCGACGGCAAACCCTATGCCGAGATCGCTCACACCGCGCAATCTGTTTCGGCGTTCGTCGCCATCGACCGGGCCTTGCGGGCCGGCGGCGTCAGCGTCCCGGAAATCCATGCCCAGGATCTCGAGCAGGGTTTTCTTCTGCTGGAGCATCTCGGTTCCCAAGGCTTCCTCGACAAGCGCGGCCAGCCGGTGGCCGCGCGTTATGCGGCGGCGGCCGAACTGCTTGCCATGATGCACGGCAAAACATGGCCGGCCCGCATGCAGGCCGGCCCCGGCGTCTTCCACGACGTGCCGCCTTTCGACCGCGACGCCATAATGATCGAGGCCGAATTGCTGGTCGATTGGTATGTCCCGGCGATATCAGGCGCTCCGCCTAGAGAGGCGCTGCGCGCCGGTTACCGCAGCGAATGGAGTGCGGTGCTCGATCGGCTGGAGGGGCGCGAGTACACGCTGATGCTGCGCGACTTTCATTCGCCCAACCTGATCTGGCGCGCTGACCGTTCCGGTCACGACCGCCTCGGCGTCGTCGATGTCCAGGATGCGCTGATCGGTCCGTCAGCCTACGACGTCGCCTCGCTCGCCATGGACGCGCGCGTCACCATCTCACCTGAAATCGAAAAGCACACGCTCGCCGCCTACATCGCCGCGCGACGTGCTGCCGGTGCCTTCGATGAGAACGAATTCCGCGAAAGCTATGCAATCATGGCCGCACAGCGCAATTCCAAGATCCTCGGCATCTTCGTGCGGCTCGAAAAACGCGACGGCAAGCCTTATTATCTGAAGCATCTGCCGCGCATCCGCGACTATCTTCGCCGGGCACTGGCGCATCCGGCGCTGGCCGGGCTGCAGGATTTCTACATCGCCCACGGCTTGCTGGAGGAACGCTCGATTTGACGGCTAAGGATTTGGGCCTGAAGGCGGCGGATGAGCAGCCGATGCCGACGACCGCCATGGTGCTCGCCGCCGGGCTCGGCAAGCGCATGCGGCCGATCACCGACACCATGCCGAAGCCGCTGGTCAAGGTCGCCGGCAAGACATTGCTCGACTGGGGGCTGGACTGCCTAGCCGGAGCCGGCGTCGCCAAGGCCGTCGTCAACGTCCATTACCTCCCGCAACAGATCGTGGACCATGTAGCCCGCCGCAGTGCGCCGAGAATCGTCATCTCGGATGAGAGTAGGGGCTTGCTTGACTCCGCCGGTGGTATCGTCAAGGCATTGCCCAGATTAGGCGCGCCCTTCTATGTGCTCAACGCCGACACCTTCTGGATCGACAGCGGCGTTTCCAATCTCAGGCGACTTGCCCTTGCATGGGAGGGCGCGACAATGGACATTCTGCTGATGCTTGCGGATCTCCAGTCGGCAACCGGACATAGCGGCGGCACCGATTTCCTGATGGCGCCGGACGGCGCCTTGCGGCGTGCGAACAACGATCCGGCCGGCCTGATCTATGCCGGCGCCGCAATCGTCCATCCGCGCATCTTCAAGGATGCGCCAGCCGGCCCGCTGTCGCTCAACGCCTATTTCGATGCGGCAATCGCCGCCGGCCGCCTGTTCGGCATGAAAATGCAGGGTCACTGGATTACTGTCGGCACACCTGACGCGATCCCGCGGGCGGAAGCAGCGGTCGCCGCCGCGCTTGCCGGCACGCCCAATGCTGTCGGTGAGGCACCCGGCGCTCTTACCGAGTCGAAATGAGCGGCTCCCGCCGCGTTTTCTCGATCCCGCCCGGAGCGCCGTTCCTGCCGACGCTGGCCGAGGCGCTGCTTGCGGGGCGCTTGGTTCCCGGCTTCGCCTATGACGGCGATCCGCTGGCGCTGGCCGATCTCACCATCTATGTGCCGACGCGCCGTGCGGCGCGGGCGCTTCGCGGCGTCTTCGTCGATGCTCTCTCGCGCTCGGGAAGCCGCTCGGCGATCCTGCCGGTCATCCGCCCGCTTGGTGAGTTCGATGAGGATGAAGCCGCCTTCGAGGCAGGAGGTTCGGCCGCCATCGACCTTGCGCCGCCGATCGCCGCGGTCGAGCGTCTTCTGCTGCTTGCGCCGCTGGTGCGGGCGTGGAAACGCCGCCTGCCGGCACATGTCGCGGCATTGTTCGACGAGGAGATCGTCATACCGGCCTCCGCCGCCGACGCCGTCTGGCTGGCGCGCGACCTTGCACGCCTGATGGATGAGATCGACACCGAAGGCACGGATTGGGCAAGGCTCGCCGACCTTGTAACCGGCAATCTTGCAGGCTGGTGGCAGGTGACACTCGACTTCCTGACCATCGTGACGGAGAACTGGCCGAACCTGCTCGAGGAACACCATCGTTCCAATCCGGCCGCGCATCGTAATGCCCTGATAAGGCTGGAGGCGGCGCGGCTGAAGCGTAATCCGCCAGCCGGACCGGTGATCGCCGCCGGTTCCACCGGCTCCATTCCCGCCACGGCCGAGCTGCTTGCCGTGATCGCCGGCCTGCCCAATGGCGCCGTTGTGCTGCCCGGGCTCGACCTGGCGTTGGATGAGCCGTCCTTTGCCGCGATCACCGCACCGGGCGCGCGCCCAGCCGTGCTTGGCCACCCGCAATATGGCCTGGCAAAGTTGATCGGCAAGATCGGCGTGCCGCGCGCCGATGTCGAGGAGATTGCTGTTGCGCCGCGACCGCTTGCGCTGCGCGCCGCACTTGTCGGCGAAGCGCTGCGCCCGGCGGAGACCACCGAGCTCTGGGCCGAGACGCGCGCCCGCTTTAGGGCCGGCGATATTGCCGAGGCCTTCGCCGAGGTGACGCTTCTCGAAGCCGCCAGCGAACGCGACGAAGCCGTGGCGATCGCCGTCGCGCTCAAACAGGCTGTCGAACGGCCCGGCCAGCGCGCCGCACTCGTCACCGGCGACCGCGCTCTGGCGCGGCGCGTCTCAGTCGAGCTGCTGCGCTTCGGCGTTGCCGCCGACGATTCCGGCGGCACGCCGCTGATCAACACACCAGCCGCCAGCCTGCTCAGGTTGGCGCTTCAGGCAGCCTTCCGCCCGGGCGACCCCGTCGCCCTGCTGTCGCTGCTCAAGCATCCCCTGCTTGGCCTCGGCCTGGAGCGGGCAAGCGTGCGCCATGCGGCCGAAATCGTCGAACTTGTGGCGCTGCGCGGTGGCACAGGGCGTCCGGACGTGGCGTCGCTGCCGCAGCTCTTCGACACCCGGCTCCTCGAATTCGACGGCAGCGGCAATCGCCGCCCACCCTTCTGGTGGCCGCGGCTTTCGGTCAGGCGCATCGAACAGGCGCGCGACCTGCTGATCCGGCTAACGGCCGCGCTGGCGCCGCTGGTTGCTTTTCGCGGCGACGAGAATGCCGATCTTGCCACCCTTGTGCGCGCCAGCGTCGTTGCGCTCGAAAGTCTCGGCCGCGCCGCTGACGGCAGCCCGAGCGAACTCTATGCGGGCGATGCCGGCGAAAAGCTCGCCGAGCTCTTGCGCGAGCTGGTCGCGGCCTCGGTGTCGTTCTCCTTCGCCGCTGACGAATGGCCTGACGTGATGGAGGCGCTGATCGCGCCCGAGACGGTCAAGCCGGCGCAGGGCACCGACAGGAACATCGCCATCTGGGGTGTGCTGGAAGCGCGGCTTCAGGATGTCGACACGCTGGTCGTCGGCGGGCTCAACGAAGGCGTGTGGCCGCGCAAGCCGGAGAGCGACCGCTTCATGTCGCGGCTGATGAAGACCGGCATCGATCTTGAACCGCCCGAGCGGCGCATCGGCCTTGCCGCCCATGATTTCCAGATGGCCATGGGCGCCAAAAAAGTGGTGCTGGCTCGCTCCGGCCGCTCCGGCGATGCACCGTCGGTACCTTCGCGCTGGCTGCAGCGCATCCTTACATTCGTCGGCGAGGACCACGCTGCTGCACTTCGCCGGCGCGGCGACGAACTGCTTGCCTGGGCGCGTGTGCTCGATGCCGGCGAAAAGCAGGACTTTGCGCCGCGGCCGCAGCCGAAACCGCCGCTCGCCGCGCGGCCGCACCACTTCTCGGTCACCGAGATCGAAACGCTGCGTCGCGATCCCTATGCGGTCTATGCCAGAAGGATACTCGGCCTGATGCCGCTCGATCCGGTCATTCGCGATCCGGGCGCAGCCGAGCGTGGCACGCTGTTTCACGCCATTCTGCACCTTTTCGCAACGACGGTGGCCGACCCGCGCGCGCTGGAGGCGTTGGATGGGCTTATTGCCGCCGGGCGCTCCTGCTTTGCCGAGGCGGCCCTGCCGGCCGATGTCGAGGCGGTGTGGTGGCCACGCTTCGAAAAGCTTGCCGTCGGCATCATCGAATGGGAGCGCGGCCGGGCCGCAGCCGTGGCACGGCGGTACGCCGAGGAACGCGCCGAAAAGACCGGTGTGGGCCGATCCGGTGTGACCCTGTCCGGCTATGCCGATCGCATCGATCTGCTGGCCGGCGGCATGGCCGACATCCTCGATTACAAGACCGGCTCCTCGCCATCCAAAGCACAGGCGCACACGCTGCTCGCGCCGCAACTGGCACTCGAGGGCGCGCTGCTCAGGCGCGGCGCTTTCAAGGAGCTTGGCGCATGCGAGCCGTCGCAACTGGCCTTCGTGCGGCTGAGGCCGAATGGCGAAGTGTTCGAGGAATCCATCCTCGAATACAACCGCAAGCCGCGAACCGCCGCCGATCTCGCCGAAGAAGCGTGGGCGCGGCTGGAAAAACTGCTGATCCACTACGCCGACCCGGCGACCGGCTATCTGTCGCGGGCGCTGCCGTTCCGCGAGGGCGAGACCGACGGCGAC
Organism: Mesorhizobium sp. M1182; assembly: GCF_040318335.1. NCBI lineage: Bacteria > Pseudomonadati > Pseudomonadota > Alphaproteobacteria > Hyphomicrobiales > Phyllobacteriaceae > Mesorhizobium > Mesorhizobium sp. M1182. The sequence continues at coordinate 22,050 of NZ_JAMYMD010000009.1, read as the reverse complement.
TACGACCATCTCGCCCGCGTGCTCGAATGGTCCGCCGGCGGCGACGCCGATGACGAGGGAGGGGAGGCATGAAAAAGGCCTACCCCATTCCAAGCGACACTGCCGCGAGCCAGGCAAGCGCGTCCGACCCGCGCAATTCCGCCTGGGTGTCGGCCAATGCCGGATCGGGCAAGACCCATGTACTCGCCCAGCGCGTTATCCGGCTGTTGCTGCGCGGCACCGATCCGTCCAAGATCCTGTGCCTGACCTATACGCGTGCCGCCGCCGCCAACATGTCGAACCGGGTGTTTTCGACGCTGTCGCAATGGACGGCCCTGGGCGATGCCGAGCTCTCGACACGGATAGAGGCGCTGGACGGCCGCCAGCCCGACCGCGAAACCATGCGCCGGGCGCGGCGGTTGTTTGCCGAGGCGCTGGAAACACCGGGCGGGCTGAAGATCCAGACCATCCACGCCTTCTGCGAATCGGTGCTGCATCAGTTCCCGCTGGAAGCCAATATCCCTGCGCATTTCGAAATGCTCGATCCGCAAATGGAGGCTTCGCTGTTTGCCGCCGCCCGCCGCGACATGATTTCGGGCGGCGTTGCAGGCGATGCGGCATTGTCCGAGGCCTTCGCCACCGTGCTGGAGCGCGGCGGCGAGCATGGGCTCGACGCACTGTTGGCCGAGATCGTGCGCAAGCGCGATGGTTTGCGTGCGTTCATCGCCGCGGCCGGCGGCGATGGTTTTCAGGCGCTGTTCGACGAGTTCCATTTCCGCGCCGGCCAGATGGCCGAAGGTATAGCCGCCTCGGTCTGGCCGCTGCCCGGCTTCCTGCCGGATTATCTCGTCACCTTTTCACGGGCAGCCGAGGCCGCCGATGCGCGCATCGTGCTGAACAATCTGCTGCCATACGCCCGCCTTGCCTTTGCCGAGGAGGATCCGGTACGTCGCCTGAATTTGCTCTCCAAGGCTTTCCTGAGGGCCGACGGCGAGCCTTACGATCCGGCAAAGACGTTTAAGAGGGCATTGCTGGACCGGTTGCCCGATCTTGCCGAACGATATCTGGCGGCGGTCGACGCCATTCTCGAAATCTCCGACCGGCTGGCCTTGTTCAGGATGCTGGAAGGCACGCGTGCGGCGCTGACCATCGCCGACTGGCTGATCGCCCGCTACGAGCAATTGAAGCGCGCGCGCGGCTTCCTCGACTTCAACGACCTGATCACCCGCACGGTCCATCTACTGGCGCGGCCCGACGCCGGCCCATGGGTGCAGTACAAGCTCGACCAGGGCATCGACCACATCCTCCTCGACGAGGCGCAGGACACCAGTCCCGACCAGTGGGAGGTAGTCAAGCGGCTGGCGGAGGAGTTCTTTGCCGGGCTCGGCGCACGCGACGCCGTCCACCGCACCATCTTTGCGGTCGGCGACGAAAAGCAGTCGATCTATTCCTTCCAGGGAGCCGCCCCGGACTCCTTTGCCGACAGCCGGCTTTTGTTTGCCGGCAAAGTCAGATCCGCCGCCGCCGCCTTCGCCGATCTCAAGCTAACCTGGTCGTTTCGCTCGACCGACGACGTGCTTGCGGCGGTGGATCGTGTCTTTGCTGACCCGAACGTGCGGCGCGGCATCAGCCACGATCCCGATCCGCTCGACCACAAGGCGATCCGCAGCGATGCGCCGGGCTATGTCGACGTCTGGCCCTCGCTCGGCGCCGACATCGTCGACGAACCGGACGACTGGACGCAAGCGGTGGATCACGCCCACGCACCGGCGGTGCGCGTTGCCGAAAACGTTGCAGCGACCATTGCCGGCTGGATCGGCGGCGGCGAGGTCATCGAAGGGCGTGGCAAGAAACTCCGGCCCGGCGACGTGCTGGTGCTGGTGCGCAAGCGCGACCGCTTCGTCCATGCGCTGACACGGGCGTTGAAGCGCCGCGACATCCCGGTGGCCGGCGCCGACCGGCTCAGCCTGCCTGGCCATATCGCGGTGAAGGACCTGATCGCACTCGGTCATTTTCTCATCCAGCCCGAGGACGATCTGTCGCTGGCCGCTGTGCTGCGCAGCCCGATCTTCGATGTCTCGGAAGAGCAGCTTTTCGCGCTTGCTGCGGAGAGGCCATCGGGCGTCTCGCTGATCGCCTCGCTGCGCCGGCATGCCGGCGAAAGCGAGGCGTTGGCCGCCGTCGTCAGCCGGCTCGGCACATGGTCGAACGAGGCCGCATTCAAGCCGGTGTTCGAATTCTATGCTGCAGCTCTCGCCCGCGACGGCCTGCGCAAGAAGATGATCGCGCGGCTCGGGCCGGAGGCCGGCGACGTCCTCGACGAATTCCTGAATTTCTGCCTGGCCGAGGAGCGGACCGGCCTGCCGGGACTGGAATCCTTCCTGTCGACGTTGGAAAACGCCGGCCCCGAGATCAAGCGCGAAATGGACCAGACCCGCGACGAGGTTCGCGTCATGACCGTGCATGCCGCCAAAGGCCTGGAGGCGCCGGTGGTATTCCTTGTTGATGGCGGCTCCGCGCCGTTCAGCGACCAGCATCTGCCGAGATTGATGCCGTTCGAAGGCTCGGGCGACTGCTGGGAGGGCAAGGGCTATCTCTGGCGTTCGGCCAGCGATGTCGCAAATGGGTTTTCACGCGCCGCATCGGCCCGCGCCCGCGAGCTCGCCGACGACGAATACCGCCGGCTGCTCTATGTCGGCATGACCCGCGCCGAGGATCGGCTGATCGTCTGCGGCTACCATGGCAAACGGGCGCCGAATACCGGTACCTGGCATTCGATCGTCAGCCGCGCACTGGTCGGTGCCGCAGAGAGCGAAGAACGCCGGCATCCCGCCACTGGCGAGACCGTGCATCGTTTCCAGGTGACGAAACTGCCGCCCATGCCACCGGCGTCAGTGGATGAGGCACGACAGACTGAACGCTTTGCGCCATTGCCGGAAACCCTGTTCCGGCCTCTGCCGCCCTTCGAGGAATTGCCGCGGCCGCTCTCGCCGTCCGGCGCCTCGGTGCTGATCGACGAGGCGCGGCAAGCGGTGGCCGACACGCGTTCGCCGGAGCTGGATGCCGACGCCGAGCCCGGCTTTACCGTCGTGCGCGGGCTGGCGCTGCACAAATTGCTGCAGATGCTGCCCGGCATCGCCGAGGGAACACGCCGGGATGCCGCCGAACGCTATCTGGCAAGAGCCGGCGCGGCATGGCCCGACGACGAGCGCGACAAGGCCCTGGCTGGCGTTTTCAGAATTCTTGCCGACAGCCGCTTCGCGCCGTTGTTTGCGCCAAACTCGCGCGCCGAAGTCGCCATCATGGGCAGCCTGGAGGTAAGGGGCAAACTGCGCTCGATTTCCGGCAAGATCGACCGGTTGGCAGTAACGCCGGACAAGGTTTCGATCGTCGACTACAAGACCAATCGGCCAGCGCCAGCTACGCTCGCCGAAGTGCCGCAAGCCTATGTTCTGCAGCTCGCACTTTATTGCGCGCTGCTTCAGCCGCTCTATCCGGGACGCGAGGTCTCGGCGGCGCTGCTGTTCACCGAGGCGCCGCGGCTGATCGAGCTGCCGGCAGCGGTCATGGACGACGCGCTTGCTAGACTCACGGGAGCGTGACACAACACTTGCTTGAAGACGGACGCGATCACCACCACATTTGGTGCGACGAATAAATCGAAAGGATCTCAGCATGGCCACCGTCAAGGTCGACAAGAGCAATTTCCAGGCCGACGTGCTCAACGCCAAGGAGCCAGTCGTGGTCGATTTCTGGGCGGAATGGTGCGGCCCGTGCAAGATGATCGCCCCGGCGCTCGAGGACATCGCCATCGAACTCGGCAGCAAGATAAAGATCGCCAAGCTCAACATAGACGAGAATCCTGAGCTGGCCGCGCAGTTCGGCGTGCGCTCGATCCCGACGCTGATGATCTTCAAGGGCGGCGAGGTCGCCGACATGAAGGTCGGTGCTGCGCCGAAAACGGCATTGTCGCACTGGATCAACGGCAGTCTCGCCTGATCCGATCAAAATTTTGCAGAAAAGCCCGGCCTCGCGCCGGGCTTTATTGTGGCGTCACCGATCCGCAGATCTGGCACTCGCCACTTGCAGTCTCATGCTCTTGTCTGGCTTAAAGCAGGAGAAGCGATATGACCGGATCCGCCAAGGCCACCGTCTTCATCGACAATGAGCGCGTCATCGTCACCGAATACCGCTTCGCCCCGGGCGACAACACCGGCTGGCACCGCCATGGCCACGACTATGTGATCGTGCCGTTGACCGACGGCAAGGTGAAGCTCCTGACCAAGGATGGCGAATCCTTTGCCGAGATGAAGAAGGGCGCCCCGTATTTCCGCAACGAGGGCGTCGAACATGACGTCATCAGTGCAAACGATGGCGAATTCGCCTTCATCGAGGTCGAGCTGAAGTAGTCCACCAACCATCGGCTGCGCCGCTACAATTGTCCCGGCGAGGCGCGATCACCAATCCGCGACACGATCGCCGCCGACGAATTGTGCGCTTTTTTCAGTGTATTCGAACAGTTCTATCCTCACGCCGTTGGGGTCGCGGATCCAAGCCTGGTAGGTGTCATCGCACGCGCGTTTCTTGGAAGTGACATCAACCCCCTTTGACCTCAGATGGGCGATCGCGGCGTCGATGTTTTCCACTTCGAGGCAGAAGTGGTTGATCTGGTTCAAGTCGCCATAGCTGGCGCCGTCTTTCTGGAACACCTCGACATGGCTACGGCTGCCGCAATTGAGGTAGAAGCCAAAAATCTTCCCGTCGCGCAGGAAATTGAACTGGGTGTCCATGCCGAGGACGTCCCGATAGAAGCTTCGCGTCATCTCCAGGTCATTCGCGAAAATGCAAACGTGTGCGAGCTGCTTTACCTTGATCATGATTGGCTCCTCGCGGTGGTCTGACAAGTGTGGCGTCACCGTGGCCCGGCTGAAGCACGCCTCAAACCGGCGGCGTGCCGTTTTCGGCCAACACCGCGCCGGCCAGGTAAAGTGACCCGCCGATCAGGATGCGCGGCGGCGGTCCGTCCCATGTGTCGCGCAGCAGCATCAGCGCATTGGCGACGGAACTGACCGGTTCGGCCGACAAGCCGGCCTCGATGGCGCGGGTCGCCAGCTCGTCGTTCGGCACGCCCGCGTCGCTCAGGCTCACCGGCACGGTGTAGACATGCCGGACCAGCCCTTTGAAGGCGCGGAAATAGCCGCTCTGGTCCTTGGTGTTGATCATACCCGAGATCAGGAACAGAGGACGCGGGTTCTTTTCCTCCTGCTCGGCCAGCGCCTCGGCGACGACCACGCCGGCGCCGGGATTGTGGCCGCCGTCGAGCCATATGTCGGCGCCCTTCGGCGCCAGTTCGCTCAGCCGTCCTTGCGGCAGCTTTTGCATGCGGCCCGGCCAGGCAACATTCGCCATCGCCTTCTCGGCAGCGCGGTGGCTGATCTCGAAGCCCGCCGCCTTGACCGCCGCGATCGCCGCCGCCGCATTGGCGAATTGATGGCGCCCCGGCAGGCGCGGCGGCGGCAGGTCCATCAATCCGTCTTCGTCCTGATAGACCATGCGCCCGTTTTCCTCATAGGCAAGGAAATCCTGGCCATAGACGAAGGCGGGGCAGTCGAGCCGCTCGGCGGTTTCGATGAGCACCTGCTGGGCCGTCTCACTTTCCTGCGCGCCGATGACGACCGGGCATCCGCGCTTGATGATGCCGGCCTTTTCGGCGGCGATCAGCTCGACGCGGTCGCCGAGATAGGCTTCGTGGTCGAGCGACACCGGCATGATCACCGACACGGCCGGCTCGGCGATGACATTGGTGGCGTCGAAGCGGCCGCCAAGGCCAACCTCGAGGATGACGGCATCGGCCGGATGTTCGGAAAACAGCAGGAAGGTGACGGCGGTGAGGATTTCGAAGACGGTGATCTTCTGGCCTTGATTGGCTTTGGCGACGCAGGCGATGGCTTCGGCGAAGACCTTGTCGTCCACCAGCCTGCCGCCGCCATCTGCGGCCAGCCGGTAGCGCTCGTGCCAGTTCACAAGATGTGGCGAGGTGTGGACGTGGACGCGGTAGCCGGCGGCTTCGAGCAGCGCCCGTGAAAAAGCAGCACAGGAGCCCTTGCCGTTGGTGCCGGCGATGTGGATGACCGGCGGCAGCTGGTCCTGCGGATTGCCGAGCCGCTCGAGCAGCCGCGAAATGCGGTCGAGCGAAAGGTCGAAGCCCTTCGGGTGAAGCGCCATCAGGCTTTCGATTTCGCGGTCGGCGGCAAGCGTGGTCATGGCGAATCCTAGGCGCGCCACGGACGGCGCGCAATCGCAGTTCGTGGCGAATGCGTCAGGCGTGCGGCCGGGCTTCGGCCGGAATCACCGACGGCGGCAAGATTTCCGGTTCCTGAGATTTTTGCTCCTCCGGCAGCTTGAGCAGCATTCTCAGCAGCCGTGCAATGGTCTGGCGCATCTCCAGCCGTGACACCACCATGTCGACCATGCCGTGTTCCATCAGATATTCGGCGCGCTGGAAGCCGTCAGGCAGCTTTTCGCGGATGGTCTGCTCGATGACGCGCGGGCCGGCAAAGCCGATCAGGGCGCCGGGCTCGGCAATATGCACGTCGCCCAGCATGGCATACGAGGCGGTGACGCCGCCGGTCGTCGGGTTGGTCAGGACGACGATGTAGGGCAGGCCGGCCTCCTTCAGCCTGTCGACGCCGACCGTGGTCCGTGGCAACTGCATCAGCGACAGGATGCCTTCCTGCATACGGGCGCCGCCGGAGGCCGCAAACAGGATCAGCGGCCGCTTGCGCTGCAAGGCGACCTCGAAACCATGCACGATGGCGTCACCTGCCGCCATGCCGAGCGAGCCGCCCATGAAGGCAAAATCCTGCACCGTCACCACCACCGGCACGCCCTCGACCGTGCCCAGCGCATTGATGATGGCGTCTTCCATGCCGGTCTTGGCCTTGGCATCCCTCAGCCGGTCTACGTAGCGCTTCTCGTCGCGGAACTTGAGCGGATCCTGAACGACCTTGGGGTTTTCCAGCGTCTCGTATTTGCCGTCGTCGAGGAAGAATTTCAGCCGTTCCTTAGCCGATATCTTCATATGGTGGCCGGAGGACGGGATGACGAACTGGTTCTGCTCCAGATCCTTATGGAACACCATTTCGCCGGTCTCGGGATCCTTGATCCACAGGTTTTCCGGCATGTCGGTGCGGCGGCCGAGCATCGAATTGATCTTCGGGCGGACGTAATTGGTGATCCAGTTCATCGCTTCGGCTCCTGTCCTTACGAAGAGTTAGACCATGATCCCGAAAAGTGGAAACCGGTTTTCGCTGGAGATCATGGCCAACCAGAAGATCAAGATTATTCGGCGGCAGCAAGGCGAGCCGCGCGAACCCCTTGCGAAAGCCCGCTGACCAGCGTGGCGACGGCCTCGGCCGGATCGGCGGTCTTTTCGCCCTTCGGCCCGAGCACGTTGGCGACGGCATTGACAATCGCGGTGCCGACAACGACGCCGTCGGCCGACGCGCCGATGGTGCGCGCCTGCTCTGCGGTCTTGACGCCGAAGCCGACGCAGACCGGCAGGTCGGTATGGCTCTTGATGCGCTTAACCGCTGCCGCCAGCTTGCCGGTGTCGGCCAGCGCCGAACCGGTGATACCGGTCATCGACACATAATAGACGAAGCCGGAGGTGTTCTGCAGCACCTTGGGCAGGCGCTTGTCGTCGGTGGTCGGCGTCGCCAGCCGGATGAAATTGATGCCGGCCTTGAGTGCCGGGATACAAAGTTCCTCGTCCATCTCAGGCGGCAGGTCGACGACGATCAGCCCGTCTATACCGCTGGCCAGCGCATCGCTCAGGAAGCGCTCGACGCCGTAGATGTAGATCGGATTGTAATAGCCCATCAAGACGATCGGCGTTTCACTGTCGCCGGCGCGGAATTCCGAGGCCATCTTCAGCGTCTTGACCAAAGTCTGGCCGCCCTTCAGCGCCCGCAGGCCGGCCGCCTGGATCGCCGGGCCGTCGGCCATTGGATCGGAAAACGGCATGCCTAACTCGATGATGTCGCTGCCGGCGCCGGGCAGCGCCTTCATGATCGACAGGGACGTGTCGTAGTCCGGATCGCCGCCCATGAAATAGGTGACGAGTGCCGGTCGCCCCTCGGCCTTCAGCTTTGCCATGCGGCGGTCGATACGGGTGGCCATGATCAGATCTCCATGCCCAGCATATTGGCCACCGTATGCACGTCCTTGTCGCCGCGGCCGGACAGGTTGACGATGACGATCTGGTCCTTGTCCATGTCAGGCACGATCTTCACCGCCTGTGCGATGGCATGGGCCGATTCAAGCGCCGGAATGATGCCCTCGACGCGTGTCGTCAACTGGAACGCCTCCAGCGCCTCGCTGTCGAGGATCGGCACATAGTCGACGCGGCCGGAATCGCGCAGCCATGAGTGCTCGGGACCGACGCCCGGATAGTCGAGGCCGGCCGAGATCGAGTGACCGTCCATGATCTGGCCGTCGGCGTTCTGCAGGAGGTAGGTACGGTTGCCATGCAGCACGCCGGGCGCGCCGGCACTCATCGAGGCGCAATGCTCGATGCCGTCGAGCCCGCGGCCGCCGGCTTCGACGCCGATGATGCGCACCTCACTGTCGTCGAGGAAGGGATGGAACAGGCCGATAGCGTTGGAACCGCCGCCGACACAAGCGATGATGGTGTCCGGCAGCCGGCCTTCCTGCTCGAGGATCTGGGCGCGCGCCTCGGTGCCGATCACCGACTGGAAGTCGCGCACCAGCTCCGGATAGGGGTGCGGGCCGGCGGCGGTGCCGATCAGGTAATAGGTATCCTCGACGTTGGTCACCCAGTCACGCAGGGCCTCATTCATGGCGTCCTTCAGCGTGCCGTGGCCGGCCGTCACCGGCCGCACCTCGGCGCCCAGAAGCTTCATGCGAAAGACGTTGGGGCTTTGCCGGGCGACGTCGGTTGCACCCATATAGACGATACAAGGAAGGCCGAAACGCGCCGCCACCGTAGCGGAAGCGACGCCATGCTGGCCGGCACCGGTCTCTGCGATGATCCTCGTCTTGCCCATGCGCTTGGCGAGCAGGATCTGGCCGAGGCAGTTGTTGATCTTGTGCGAGCCGGTGTGGTTCAGGTCCTCGCGCTTGAAATAGACCCTTGCGCCGCCCCCGAGGCCCTTCGCCGAGGACACCTCACGAAGATGCCTAGTCAGGCCTTCGGCGAAATAGAGCTTCGACGGCCGCCCGGCGTAATGCGTCGAGAGATCGGTCAGTTCGGCCTTGAAATCCGGGTCGTTCTTGACCTCGCTCCAGTGCCGCTCCAGCTCAAGGATCAGCGGCATCAGCGTTTCGGCAACGAAACGACCGCCAAAAATGCCGAACATGCCCTGCTCGTCGGGGCCGGTGCGGAAGGAATTCGGTATCGCCGGCTTGTCCATCGCCGATCTCCTGGTCTGTGGTTTGAAGCGTGATCAGGCGGCGCGGTTGTCGCGTGCTGCCCCGACGGCGCGGAAAAATTGTTCGATCAGCGCCGGTTCCTTGACGCCCGGCGCGCTCTCCACGCCCGAGGAAACATCTATTCCGGGCGGGTTCGCCAGCCGAAAGGCGTCGCCGATATTGCCGGCATTGAGCCCTCCGGAAAGCATGTAATCGACGCCGGCGTCAAGGCCAGCCAGAATGCCCCAGTCGAAGGCAAGACCGTTGCCGCCCGGCAATTCCGAACCCTTAGGCGGCTTGGCATCGAACAGGAAGCGGTCGGCAATGCCGATGAAGGGCTTGACTCGCCCGAGATCGGCGGCCTCGCTGACCGGCAGCGCCTTCATCACCGGCAAGCCGTAGCGGGCCTTCACCTCGGCCACCCGCTCGGGAGGCTCGGCGCCGTGAAGCTGCAGCATATCGGGCTGCATCTTTTCGACGATGTCATCCAGGAACGCATCGCTGGCGTCGACCGTCACGGCAACCGCCTTGGCCTTGCCGCGCGCCGCTTCGCGCAGGCGGCCGGCTTCCGCCGGCTCGACATAGCGCGGGCTTTTGGCAAAGAAAATGAAGCCGACATGGCTGGCGCCGCCGGCCAATGCCGCAGCCAGTGCCTTGTCGGTCTTCAACCCGCATATCTTGATGTCCAGCGCCATGGCGCGGGATTGGCATGAAACTGCCAAAGAGTCGAGAAAAAGCATCCTGTTTGCCGCCAGCGCGGAACGCGCTACCTTGCTAATGTAAGAGCGGAACGCGCTACCTTGCTAATATAAGAGCGCAACGCTACTTGCTCAGGCACAGAGGCGGGAGAACAAAGATCATGCCGGAAAAGACCGTCGCGGAACTCAGGCAAAAGCTGGCGCAGGCCCATGAGGTCATCGCTCATTTGATGGACAAGGCAGCCTTCAACGGCGCCGAGGCGCACCGGGCGCTGGCTTATTTCAGCAACGATGGCTTCGAGAAAGATTTCTTGCCCTGGCCGCGCCATGTCGATGAGGGGTTGCGGCCGGAGGAGTTGAACGCGGCGAATGACGATTGATCGGCAGTGCAGAATCTATTGAGGCCGGCGCGAAGGATCGCTACAGTTTCCATTTCGTGCCCCTACAAGCATCCTACTCGAACGCGATCGCCTGCAGCGCGCCGCCATTGCGCTTGAGCCAGTCCTTGCAGCGCTCGGTATCCGGGCAAAGCTGCTCGCATAGTTTCCAGAACTTCGGGCCGTGGTTCATCTCCTTGAGATGCGCCACCTCATGCGCGACGAGGTAGTTTATCACCGGCCGCGGCGCCATCATGATGCGCCAGGAAAACGACAGATTGCCGTCCGACGTGCACGATCCCCAGCGGCTCGACGTATCCTTGAAGCGGATCGCCTTGGCGCGCTTGCCGACCGCCGCACTGTGCTTCGTCACCAGCGCCTCGATCTCGCGCTTGGCTTCGCGCTTCAGGAAATCGGCGATGCGGCGCGGCAGATGCACACGCTCGCCATGCACGATCATCAGCGGTCCGCGCTCGTCGCGCGACAGCGTGACGGTGCCGCGTTTCGACGGTTCATGGACGATGCGATGCGGCACGCCGCGCACCGGTACCTTGATGCCGGGCCGCACCTGCGGCCGGTTGGGTACCTTGGCCAGCCTTTGCTCCAGCCAGTCCTGATGGCGGTCGAGGAATTTTTCCACCTCGCCGCGGCGCAGCCCCGGCGGCACGGTGATGCGCAAACCGCGGCCGCCGGAATCGATGCGCAGCGTCAGGCGCCGCGCCCGGTCGTTCTCGACGATCTTGAGCGGCAGCGTGCGGCCGGCAACGCAATGCTCGCGCTCCACGACGGGCGTGGGCTTGGGTTTCGTCGGGGTGCGGAAGAAGCCGAAGGACATTCCGGGACGATACGTGATTCGAGGGAAACGACTAGAACAAAAAAGAAACGGCGCCGCTGACGCGACGCCGTTGGATTATCTATCTGGGCACGGGACCTTACTCGTCGAGCAGGCCTGGCGTGGAGTTGCCGCCGCGTTTGTTATTCGTCGTCGAGCCAGTTAACCCACCCGTCGTGGGCGACGTCGACTTGTTGCGGTTGGCCATGAAGCGATCGAACTCTTCCTGGTCCTTGGCGCGGCGCAATTCGCGGGCATATTCATCGAACTCGCTCAGCATCTCGTCGAGCTTGCGGCGTTCCTCGGCAAGCCGCTCGAGTTCCTTTTCGCGCCAGTCGTCGAAAGCGACGTTGCCGGTGCGTGCGGAGCCATGGCCCCAGCGCGCGGCCCTGTCGGAGCCGCGGCGGCAGCCGGCGAAGATGCCGTCGGTGGCGCGGTTGACGTCGCGCTTGAAGCCCTCGAGCCGATCGCCCCAGATGATGTAGGCGAGCATGGCGAAGCCGAGCGGCCAGAACACCATGAACCCGATTACCATCAACGCGATGGTTGCCGGCGTCCAGGCCGGACGGATCAATGCAGATGTGTTCATTTTCTCCCAATCCTTCAGTTGGAGACAGCCAAATCCGGCTGCGTGGAATCGAAATGGGATGAAGAAAACGGCGATTCAAGACAGCAACCGCCAAAACCGGACAAGCGGCTGAAATGATTATCGCTTTTTGAGCATTTCAAGGAAAAGCACGACCAATCCGGCGATCAGGCCCCAGAACGCCGCACCGACGCCGAACAGCGTCAGCCCCGATGCGGTGACGGCGAAGGTGACGGTGGCGGCCATTCGCTCGTCCTCGTCTTTCAAGGCGATCGACAGTGCATTGGCGAGCGGCGCCATCAGCGCCAGGCCGGCGACCAGCGCGATCAGGCTCTGCGGCAATACGGCGAAGATCGCCACCAGCGAGGCGCCGAACAGGGCAAAGACGAGATAGGCCAACGCATAGAACGGCCCGGTCTTCCAGCGCTCGGCCGGATCGGCATGCACGTCGGGCCCGGTGCAGATCGCCGCCGAGATTGCCGCCAGATTGGTGGTCGAGGCGCCGAACGGCGCCGTCAGCAGCGAAAACAGGCCGGTGACGCCGATCAGCGGCCCGGGTTCGGGATGATAGCCGGCTGCCCTCAGCACGGCGAGGCCGGACAGGTTCTGCGAGGCCATGGTGACGAGGTAGAGCGGCAAGGCGAGGCCGATGATCGCAGTGGCGGTGAACTGCGGCATCACCAGCGTCAAGCTCGAGAGTTCCGGTGCCGGCAGACCGCCGACCCGGTCGGTGAGGAAGGCGGCGAGACCGCCGCCGATCAGCACCAGCAGCACCGACAGGGCCGGGTTGAACAGGCGGATGACGAAGAACGCCGCAACCAGCGGCAGGATCAGCCAGGGGTCGACGGGAACGGTTTTCACCGCATTGATGGCGAAGGTGACGACGATGCCGGCCAGCATTCCGGACGCGACGGACGCCGGTATTCTGGCGATCAGCTTGGTCAAGGGCCCGAACAGGCCTGTGGTGATCAGCAGGACCGCGGTGACGACGAAGGCACCAACCGCCTCACCCATCGAAAAGCCGGTCGACGCGGCGATCAGCGCCAAGCCTGGCGTCGACCAGGCGGTGATGACCGGCATTTTCGTACGCCAGGACAGCCACAGGCTCTCGATCGCCATCGCCAGGCAAAGCGTCGTCACCCAGCTTGCGGTCTCGAACTGCGTTGCGCCGACCGCCTTGGCGGCGGCAATGACGATGGCCAGCGTACCGCCGAAGCCGACGATCGCCGCCACGAAGGCGGACACCGGAATGGAAATGCGCATGTCTCTATCCCGCCTGCCGCACCATCGCGTCCACCGCCCGCACCAGCATGTCGAGATCCTGCGGCCGCGACAGGCGGTGGTCGCCGTCGGGAATGAGCGACAGCGTGACGTCGTCGGCCGGCAGCAGGCTGACCAGCTTCAGCGCATGGCTCGACGGCACGTCGGGATCGGCCAGCCCTTGCAGGATATGGACCGGACAGTGCGTGTCGATCGGCCCGGTCATCACCCGGTTGTTGCGGCCGTCCTCGATCAGTGTGCGCGTGTAGATGTACGGTTCGGCGGAATAGTCCGACGGCTCTTCGAAAAAGCCCTTTTTCCTGAGGTTGCGCTTCTGCGCCCCGGTCAGCACCGGCTCCACCAGTTCGAATGTGAAATCGGGCGCCGGCGCCAGCAGCACAAGGCCGGCGACGCTGTTCTCGCCCGCCTTGCGCAACTCCTGCACCATGCGCAGCGCGATCCAGGCGCCCATCGACGAACCGACCAGGATTTGCCTGCCCTGGGTGAAACGGCGGAAAACCGCCAGGCTCTCGCCCAGCCATTTCGAGATGGTGCCGTCGGCAAAGGCGCCGCCCGATTCGCCGTGGCCGGAATAATCGTGGCGCAGGAAGGCGCGGCCTTCCCCGAGCGCCCATTCCGACAAGGTTTCGGCCTTGGTGCCCAGCATGTCGGATTTGTAGCCGCCAAGCCAGACAATGCCGGGCTCGGCACCTGCCGCATGCCTGACGGCGATGCTCGTCCCGTCGACGTCCAGGAAGATCGGGGTGGTGCTCATGGTGTATTCCCTCACGCCGGTCTTTTGGCACAGCAAGGCATTCAACGAAAAGTGCTCCGCCACTTTCTTCGCTTGGTGCAGAGGAGCATTCCATCGAGCAGGTGATTTCCTGAGAATGCTGTGCTATTGACTCCGACCGCGCGCTCACCACATTGCGCGTTCGCAATTCTGAACTGAAGAACCCCTTAACGAAACGGCTCAAGGAGACCACGACCATTCGCAGACCTTTCAAAGCAGCGGCGCCCACCAAGGAAGGCCCGCGCTCCAACCGTGACATCCGGGTTCCCCGGGTCCAGCTAATCGACGCCGAAGGCCAGAACCGCGGCGATGTCTCCATCAACGACGCATTGCTGCTCGCCGAAGAGGCTGGGCTCGATCTGGTCGAGATATCGCCCAATGCAGTGCCGCCCGTCGTAAAGATCCTCGATCTCGGCAAGCTGAAATACGCCAACCAGAAGAAGGCGGCCGAGGCGCGCAAGAACCAGAAGGTCATCGAGATCAAGGAGATCAAGATGCGCCCGAACATCGACAGCCACGACTACGAGACCAAGATGAAGGCCGTCCGGCGCTTTTTCGAGGAAGGCGACAAGGTCAAGCTGACATTGCGCTTCCGCGGTCGCGAGATGGCGCATATGGAACTCGGCATGCAGCTTCTGAACAAGGTTCGCGAGGAAGTGGCGCCCATCGCCAAGGTCGAAGCCGAACCGAAGCTCGAAGGCCGCCAGATGATGATGGTGCTGGCGCCCCGCTAAAGCGCGTTGCGCTTTAGTTCTGTTTGTGCATGTCGTTGTCGCAAAACCGCAGCGCACTTTTGGGCGACGTGCATTAAATCCGCCTGAATCATATTGCAAGGCGTCCCGGCGATCGGCGGGGCGCCTGTTCTTGGCCAGACGCTGCGATCGCCGGCGAGAGCAAAGACGCTCTGGTTCCCTCGACGATCGGATTCCCGACATGGTCAATGACGTCAAGCATTCGGAAGCCAAATATGGGCTGGGCAGCTACCAGCACACGCGCAGGATGGTGCTTGCCGTCGTCGTCGTCGTCCTTTTCGCGATGCTTTTGTTCGGGCAGTCGGTTTTTCCGCCCGATACGCCTGTGCATGAAACGATCGAAATGGTCGGCGTCCTGCTGATCTTTCTCGGCGTTGTCGGACGCTTGTGGTCGACGCTCTATATTGGTGGACGCAAATCCTCCGAAGTGGTGACCGGCGGACCCTATTCGATCACCCGCAACCCGCTCTATGTCTTCTCTACTTTAGCTGCCGCCGGTGTCGGCGCACAGATCGGCTCCATCACCGCCACGATCGGCTTTGGAGCGCTCTGCGCGGGTGCATTTTACATCGTTATCCTGCGCGAGGAGAAATTCCTCAGGCAGGTTCTTGGCGCGCCATACCAGACCTACCTGTTGAAAGTGCCGCGCTTCTTCCCGAAACTGTCGCTGTATCAGGAAGGCGACACCGGCGGCTTCAAGCCGCGCCTGCTGCGAACCACGCTGCTCGACGGTCTGGTCTTCCTGGTTGCCTTGCCGGCTTTCGAACTGATCGACGGCGCCCAGCAGTCCGGCATATTGCCGGTGCTGTTCCGTTTCCCCTGAGCACTACAGTGTTGCTCGGCACGGGGTGTTGCGCGCCAGCCCGCTTTGACGTATAGGACCGCCGTTCCCAAAAAACCGCCCGGCAGGGCATGCCGTGGCGGTTTCATTTGCTTTTCGGGCTTTGGTCGGCCTGAAGCGAACAAAAAGCGCATTGGTGCGCATATAAACGGAGTAGCAAAATGCCCAAGATGAAGACCAAATCGGCCGCCAAGAAGCGGTTCAAGATCACAGGTACGGGTAAAGTTCTGTCGGCTGCGGCCGGCAAGCGTCACGGCATGATCAAGCGGTCCAACAAGTTCATTCGAAATGCCCGCGGCACGATGGTTCTGGCTGAACCGGATGGCAAGAAGGTCATCAAGAATTTTCTGCCGAACGGCCTCTGAGCATTCGGTCTGGACAGCGTTAAGGAGATCATGACATGGCACGCGTAAAGAGAGGCGTCACCTCGCACGCCAAGCACAAGAAGGTCCTGAAAGCCGCCAAGGGTTTTTACGGCCGTCGCAAGAACACCATCCGCATCGCCAAGCAGGCGGTGGAAAAGTCGCTGCAGTACGCCTATCGCGACCGCAAGAACCGCAAGCGCTCGTTCCGCGCGCTGTGGATACAGCGCATCAATGCGGCGACGCATGAGCATGGCCTGACCTATGGCCGTTTCATCGACGGTCTCAACAAGGCCGGGATCGAGATCGATCGCAAGATCCTGTCGGACATGGCCATCCACGAGCCGCAGGCCTTCGCCGCACTCGTGGCCAAGGCCAAGGTCGCGCTCGAATACCTGAAGAATACCACGCCGAATGCTTTTGAAAGCGCTGTCGCTTAAGACCAGCGCTTCCCAAGCTATTCGACACTTGATTTGGGAAACCCGCGCTGGCAGGGCTGGCGCGGGTTTTTCTTTGCTTCCAATCGGATCTGGAACATGAGTGACATGGAAACTCTCGAAAATTCCCTGATGGCCGAGATCGCCTCGGCCGCCGACGAGCAGGCGATCGAGGCGGTGCGTGTCTCTGCCCTTGGCAAGAAGGGCTCGGTTTCCGAGATGCTGAAGACACTCGGCTCGATGAGCGCCGAGGAGCGACAGGTCAAAGGCCGGGCAATCAACGGCCTCAAGAACCGCGTCACCGAGGCACTTTCGGCGCGCCGCGCCGAGCTGAAAGATGTGGCGATCACAGCACGGCTTGCCGCCGAGAAGGTCGACGTCAGCTTGCCGGTCAGGCAATCGCCGGCCGAGCGCGGCCGCATCCATCCGATCAGCCAGGTTATCGACGAGATCGCGGCGATTTTCGGCGATCTCGGCTTTGCCATCGCCGAAGGTCCGGACATCGAGACCGACTATTACAATTTCACCTCGCTGAACTTCCCGGAAGGCCACCCGGCGCGCGAGATGCACGACACGTTCTTCTTCCAGCCGGACGAGCAGGGCGAGCGCAAGCTTTTGCGCACCCACACCTCGCCGGTGCAGATCCGCACCATGGAGATGCAGAAGCCGCCGATCCGCATCGTCATCCCCGGCAAGACCTACCGGCAGGATTCCGATGCCACCCACTCGCCGATGTTCCATCAGGTCGAGGGGCTGGTGATCGACAAATCAGCCAACGTCGCCAACATGAAATGGGTGCTGGAGGAGTTCTGCAAAGCCTTCTTCGAGGTGCCGAGCGTCAAGATGCGCTTCCGGCCGTCTTTCTTCCCGTTTACCGAGCCCAGCCTCGAGGTCGACATCCAGTGCGACCGTTCGCGGCCCGGCGAGGTGCGCTTCGGCGAGGGCTCGGACTGGATGGAGATCCTCGGCTGCGGCATGGTCCACCCCAATGTGCTCCGTTACGGTGGCCTCGATCCTGACGAATACCAGGGCTTCGCCTGGGGCATGGGCATCGACCGCATCGCCATGCTGAAATACGGCATGCCGGATCTGCGCGCCTTCTTCGACGCCGATGTCCGCTGGCTTTCGCATTACGGTTTTAGGCCGCTCGACATGCCGACGCTGTTCGGGGGCTTGAGCGCGTGACGACCGGGCCGCAGCAAATCCGCGGGCAGCTCGCCTTCCTGCACATGTCCGACGCGCGGCCGCATAGCTTCAAGTGCAGCGTGCCCAGACCAGACGGAACACAGTCATGAAACTCACCCTCTCCTGGCTCAAGGATCATCTCGAGACCGACGCCTCGCTGGCGGAAATCGTCGAGCGTCTCACCTCGATCGGCCTCGAGGTCGAGCATGTCGACGACCGGGCGAGCCTGGCTCCCTTCGTCATCGCCAAGGTGGTGACGGCGGTCCAGCATCCCGACGCCGACCGGCTTCGCGTGCTGACCGTCGACACCGGCGACGGCAAGCCGCCGGTGCAGGTCGTGTGTGGAGCGCCGAACGCCCGCGCGGGCCTGGTCGGCGCCTTTGCAGCACCGGGCACCTATATTCCCGGCATCGACGTGACGCTGACCGTCGGCAAGATCCGCGGCGTTGAAAGCCATGGCATGATGTGCTCCGAGCGCGAGCTCGAATTGTCCGAGGAGCATGACGGCATCATCGACCTTCCGGCCGATGCGCCGGTCGGTACCAGCTTCGCCGCCTATGCCCATCTCGACGACCCGCTGATCGAGATCAATCTGACGCCGAACCGGCCGGATGCGACCAGTGTCCATGGCATCGCCCGCGATCTGGCGGCGAGCGGGCTCGGCACGCTGAAGAGCGCCCCGATAGAGCCGATCCCCGGCAAGGGCGAGACGCCGGTCAAGGTGACGATCGAAGCGCCGGAGCTCTGTCCCGGCTTTGCGCTGCGCCTGGTGCGCGGCGTCAAGAACGGATCGTCGCCGAAATGGCTGCAGCAAAGGCTTCTCGCCATCGGCTTGAGGCCGATCAGCGCGCTCGTCGATATCACCAATTACGTCACCTTCGACCGCGGCCGGCCGCTGCATGTCTTCGACGCTGCGAAGGTCACCGGCAATCTCGCCGTGCGCCGGGCGCGTGATGGCGAAAAGGTGCTGTCGCTCGACGGCCGCGAATACACGCTGACGCCGGAGATGTGCGTGATCGCCGACCAGGACGGCATCGAATCGATTGCCGGCATCATGGGCGGCGAGCATTCCGGCTGCGACGAGAACACCACCGACGTGCTGATCGAGTCGGCGCTTTGGGACCCGATCACCACCGCCCGCACCGGCCGCACGCTCGGCATCATCACCGACGCACGCTACCGCTTCGAGCGTGGCGTCGACCCGGAAATGATGATTCCCGGTGTGGAGCTGGCGACGAAGCTGGTGCTCGATTTCTGCGGCGGTACGCCGGCGCAAACCGAAGTCGTCGGCTATGCCGGCCATCAGCCGAAGATCGTCTCGTTCCCATTGTCGGAAGTGAAGCGGCTGACCGGCATCGAAGTGCCGCGCTCGACAAGCCTCGACATTCTTGCCCGCCTCGGCTTCAGGCCGGAGGGCACGGGCGATGTCGTCAATGTGGCGGTCCCGTCCTGGCGGCCGGATGTCGACGGCAAGGCCGACCTGGTCGAGGAGGTCATGCGCATCCACGGCGTCGACAACATCGCGCCGCAGCCGCTCGGTTCGCACGATGCGGTCAACGCCAGGATCCTGACTGTGCTGCAGATCCGCACCCGCGCCGCCAAGCGGGCACTTGCCGTGCGCGGCATGATGGAGGCCGTCACCTGGTCGTTCATTCCGGCAAAACACGCCGAATTGTTCGGCGGCGGCCAGCAGGCGCTGAAGCTTGCCAACCCGATCGCCACCGATATGTCGGACATGCGGCCGTCGCTGCTGCCGGGGCTGATCGCGGCAGCGCAACGCAATGCCGACAGGGGCATCGGCGATGTCGCGCTGTTCGAAGTGTCGGGCACCTATGAGGGCGACGGCGCCGACCAGCAGCGGCGTGTTGCCGCCGGCGTGCGGCGCGGCACCGCCAGGCTCGAGGGCTCCGGCCGCCATTGGGCCGGCAATGCCGGCGCCGTCGGCGTCTTCGATGCCAAGGCCGACGCGATCGCAGCACTCGAAGCCTGCGGCGCGCCGGTCGAGCGGCTGCAGATCGAGGCCAGCGGCCCGGCCTGGTATCACCCCGGCCGCTCCGGCACGATCAAGCTCGGGCCGAAGGTAATCCTTGGCACGTTTGGCGAGTTCCACCCGAAGACGCTGGAGAGGCTTGACATCTCCGGCCCGCTTTGCGGCTTCGAAGTGTTCATCGATGCGGTGCCTGAGCCGAAGACCAAGCCGACGCGGACAAAGCCGAGACTGGATCTGTCCGCCTTCCAGGCAGTCAAGCGCGATTTCGCCTTCGTCGTCGACAAGGCAGTCGAAGCCGGCACACTCGTTCGCGCCGCCCTTGCCGCCGACCGAAAGCTGATTTCCGGCGTCTCGGTGTTCGATGTTTTCGAGGGTGCAGCGCTCGGCGCGGCGAAAAAATCGATCGCCATTGAAGTGTCGATCCAGCCGGTCGAAAAGACGCTGACCGATGAGGATTTCGAGGCGCTGGCCAAGCGCATCGTCGATAATGTCGGCAAGCAGACCGGCGGCGTGCTGCGGACGTAAGGGGATGCTCTGATGGACCACAAGCTCTCCATCAACTGGCTGGCAACGCATATCGGGACTGTCGATGGGTTCCTGGACGACCAGGAATGCGCCGATCTGATCGCCGACAGCGAACGGCGTGGTTTTGAGGCAGCCAAGGTAAACAGCGCCGGCGGCGCGAGCGTGATGACGGAACTCCGCAACAACGACCGCGTCGTTTTTGATGACGAGGATCTTGCCGACCTGCTTTTTGCGCGGGCGCGGCCTCTGCTCTATCGTGGTCTCGGCGACTGGCGCTTGACCGGGCTGAATGAGCGTTTCCGTTTCTATCGCTATGGGCCGGGCCAGAAGTTCGATTGGCATCATGACGGCTATTTCGAGCGCCACGCCTTGGAGCGCAGTCAGTTCACGTTCATGATTTATCTATCAGATGGATTTGAAGGGGGAGGAACCTCGTTTCGTGGCGAGATGCCGGGCTATGCCGGTAGCAGTCTTCTGGTGAAGCCGAAGAAAGGAATGGCTCTGGCATTCTACCATCCGATCGAGCATCGCGGCGACGAGGTGCTGTCGGGGCGCAAGTACGTCATCCGAACGGACGTGATGTACAAGCGCCAATGAAACGCTGTCCGTTCTG
Source organism: Mesorhizobium sp. M1182 (assembly GCF_040318335.1). Classification (NCBI taxonomy): domain Bacteria; kingdom Pseudomonadati; phylum Pseudomonadota; class Alphaproteobacteria; order Hyphomicrobiales; family Phyllobacteriaceae; genus Mesorhizobium; species Mesorhizobium sp. M1182. The sequence continues at coordinate 1,388 of NZ_JAMYMD010000009.1, read as the reverse complement.
CCGCTGAGCTAAATGCACCTGACCCCGCTGGAAGTGTTTTTCGTCAAGGAGTTCTGCCGTTCCGCCGGCGTTTCTCCTGACATGATGCGTGCGCTGAAAGTCAAAGAACGCAGCCGCGATCCTGTAGGATTCATGACCAGAGTCACTCCCTCATCGGTTCCCCCGGAATTGCGCTTTGAGAGTCGAGTGTTCAGTTCGCTTCGGGTAGCGTGCGTTGGACCTGACCAGCTTCTTTGCGGCATGGTGCTGTTCTTCGATGAGATTGAAGGAAAGCTAGAGGCGATCGAAGGCTTTGTGTACGGCGAAGAATGGCCGTCAATCGAGGAGCCAGTCTTCTGGTCCGAGACCGACCGAACAATGAGCCTTGGGCGGGAGGGAAACTAGCCTGCAGAAATGGGCGTCACGACGCCCTTTCCGATAATTGCACAACGGATGGCGCGCTGAGGACCTAGAGGGGTTGCCGGCAGGTGGCGAATCGCCGTCCAAAGGGCGATGGACCATTTGCGCTATTCAGGGCTGCCCTTCGAGGAACAGCGTGCAGCCTTTCTCGATATCGTCTCGGCCGATCCGCTGGTCGGTGAGACGCTGTCGCGGGTACGGGTGCTGGGCCTGCCGGACTGGCTGGTCGTCTCCGGCGCGCTTTACAACAGCGTCTGGAATCATCTGACCGGAAAGCCCTCGGGGTACGGCATCCGGGATGTCGACCTGTTTTATTTCGATGAGAGCGATCTGTCCTATGAAGCCGAGGACAGTGTGATCGCCCGCGCCGCGCCGGTCTTTGCCGATCTGCCCCTACCAGTCGAGATTCGCAACCAGGCGCGGGTGCATCTATGGTATCCGTCCAAGTTCGGACGGTCCTGTCCATGTTATTCCAGTTCCAGCGACTCGGTTCGCTTCTTCGCCTCGAAGACCCATGCGGTCGGTGTCCGCTTCGATACGGACGGGCGACTTGATCTCGTCGCGCCGTTTGGTCTGGACGACATCTTCTCGTTTCGCATCACGCCGAACCGGGTACTGGACAGTCGCCAGACGCACGAGGCAAAGGGCGCGCGTGCCAGGGAGAACTGGCCGGAGATCAGTGTCATGCCTTGGTAGGAAATGTCGGCGCGAGGCACCCCCCTCTGCCCTGCCGGGCATCTCCCCCTCAAGGGGGGAGATCGGATGTCGCCTCGGCTTTCGCCAATCACCGGCGCCGGAAGGGCGGGCAGGGCGCGGGAACTGCCAATCTCCCCCCTTGAGGGGGAGGATAGTGTGCTGAAGGTTCTGCAAAAAGTTTTGGAGAGAGAACGGGGCTTGCTCTGAGGGGCGAGCGGCCATGGCACGGTGGTGACGTTGCGATCACCGATTCCCGTGGAAGGGGAAGTGCCATGACCAATCGAGACGTTAGA